>DAOTWL010000177.1:0-2009 GCA_034435875.1 Anaerolineae bacterium | reverse complement strand
TAGGCCATCCGGCTGAGTTAAGTGGAGATTGCCTGTGGAGCGGCTTGGAGATAGACTATATAACTGTTGAATCTCTCCCGTAGGCCTCTCGTGATCAGCGGGCCAGCATGGAGTTTTCCCTCAACTCAGCGAGAAATTGCTGAGAGCAGGTGTCCGGTATCTTATCGCCCCCCGCCGCACCGGAGATGGAACAGGGGGAAGGTGAGGCCAATTGACGGTATTGAAATCGTACGGTATAGTTGCAGAAAATATGCAACAAGTTACTACAATCTCAACAGCCCGTCTCCTTCTCCAGCAGGAACTTCTCGTTTTTGAGAGCCGCACGTTGAGCGACCTGCTGAGCCTGGATAGGGTGCGCACGGCCCGCCTTTTGCGGCGGATGGCGCGCGAGGGCCTGGTCGCCCGGCTGGAACGGGGGCGGTATCTCTTACTCGGCCTGGCCTCCGAGCGGGTCCTCTCCAATCCCCTCTTCATCGCCAGTCATCTGGCCACGCCGGCCTACGTCTCCTTCTGGTCGGCGCTGCACTTCTACGGCCTGACCGAGCAGGTGCCCCGGCGGGTGTTTGTGGCCGTCACCCGCCAGAAACGTCCGCTCCGCTTCCGCGAGTTCACCTTCCAGTTCGTTCGCCTGCCGCCGGCGCTCTTCTTCGGCTATCGCCGGGAGACCCTGGACGGTCTGCCGGTCGTGGTGGCGGACGAGGCCAAGGCCCTGCTGGATAGCCTCTACCTGCCGGTCCACGCCGGGGGACTGGGGGAAGTCGCCAGGGCCCTGCACGCCGCCCTGCGGGAGGGGAGGGTAGAAAGCGAGCAGTTGGTGGAATACGCCCTTCGGATGGGCAACGCCAGCCTGATGGCCCGGCTGGGGTATCTGCTGGACCGTTTTGGCGCCCCGACCGATGGCCTGCCTGCGCCGCGCGGCCCGGTCGCTCTGGACCCCTCTCGCCCGCGTCGCGGTGAATTGGACCGCCGCTGGAAGGTGTACGTCAATGTCCCGGAGGATGAGTTTTTCCCCCCAGGAGTCGGCTGATGTTGACCCGCGCCCAACTTCAGCGACTGGCGCAGCGCCACGGCATCGGCCTGCAGGCTCAGGAGCGCGATTACGTCCAGCATTTGCTGCTCTTCCTGCTCTATCGCCGTTCCCAGGCACTGATTTTCAAAGGGGGCACGGCCCTGCGCATCGTCTATCGCAGCAACCGGTATTCGGAAGACCTGGATTTCAACGGACCGGCAGACGTGGAGTTATTGCACAATCTGTGGCAGGCCACGGTGGACGGCCTGCGGGATTTCGGTCTGGTGGCCGATATCCGCAATGCCTGGGACTCCGGCGTCGGTTACAGTTTTGACGTCAGTTACCAGGGGCCGCTCTACGATGGCCGCGACCGCACCAAAGGCAAGGTCCGGGTGGACATCAGCCTGCGGCAGGAAGAGGTGGTCACCCGACGGGTTTTGATTGCGCCGGAGTACGACGACCTGCGCCCGTTTGTGGTCACCGTGCTGAGCCCTGAACACCTGATGGCCGAGAAAGTGCGTGCCCTGCTGGTGCGCGGCAAGCCGCGGGACCTCTACGACCTGTGGCTGCTCCACGTCCAGGGCGTGCCGCTGCCGCCCGACCTGGTGCAGAAGAAACTGCTCCTGTATGACCTGGTTCTGACCTCTGAACTGCTGGAAAAGGCGCTGGGCGAGGCGGCGGCCCACTGGGAGCGCGACCTGCGACCGTTGCTCCCGCAGTTTGTCCCCTGGGAGGACCTGGCGCTTTTCGTCAAGGCCCTGCGGGAAATCCTTTCCTGGTGAGGAAACCACGCGCAGAGCGCATTCCTGCAGAGAAGAAACGGCCGCTGTGGCGCAAGATTCATCTTGCGCTGCGAGTTTGTGAGTAGCGAGGTGTATGATGTCTTTTCAACCCAACCCCAACGACGAGCTGACCATAGACGGCGTGACCTACCGCGTCGCCGAGCACCCGGCCGCGCCGGGGATGGCCTACGGCCAGGAGGGGCGGGCGGGGACGGTGT
>DAOTWL010000176.1:0-3239 GCA_034435875.1 Anaerolineae bacterium | reverse complement strand
CCGACCCGGTCAGCCCCACCGAGGTCGGCTCCTACGACACGCTGGGGGCGGCCCTGGGCGTGGCGGTGGTGGGGAACACCGCCTACGTCGCCGATTGGGATAAGGGTCTGCGCATCATCAACATCTCCGATCCGGCCAACCCCACCGAGGCCGGCTTCTACGACACGCCGGGGTATGCCCGGGGCGTGGCGGTGGCGGGGAACACCGCCTACGTCGCCGATGAGTATGCGGGCCTGCGCATCATCGACGTCTCCAACCCGGCTAACCCCATTGAGGCCGGCTTCTACGACACACCGGAGTGGGCCTGGGACGTGGCGGTGGCGGGGAACTACATCTACGTCGCCGATGGGGATGGCGGGTTGATGATCCTGCGTTTCATCCAATACCGCATCTACCTCCCCCTGGTGCTGCGCCATTACCGTTAAAGGAAACGTGCCGGGCACTTGGGGAAGTGCCCGGCACGTCACTCTGTGGATTGAACAGAGGCCCATATGCTGACCCACCTGGACGAACACGGCGCGGCCCGTATGGTGGACGTCTCGGAGAAGTCCCCCACGGTGCGGGAGGCGGTGGCCGCCGGAGAGGTCTGGATGCAGCCCCAGACCCTGGCCCTCATCCAGTCCGGCGGTGTCCCCAAGGGGGACGTGCTGGCCGTCGCTCGCATTGCGGGCATTATGGCCGCCAAGCGGACCCCCGAACTCATCCCCCTCTGCCATCCGCTACCCATCACCTCCGTGGAGGTGGACTTCTCGTTTGATGAGGAGCGGTCGGTGGTGGGCATCACCGCGCGCGTCCGCTGCACCGGGGTGACCGGTGTGGAGATGGAGGCGCTGACCGCCGTCGTCGTCGCCGCGCTCACGGTCTACGATATGTGCAAGGCGGTGGACCGGGGGATGCGCATCCAGAACGTCCGCCTCCTGCGCAAGAGCGGCGGTAAGAGCGGAGAAATTGTGCTGGAGTAGAACAGGTCGCAAGGAGCAGGGAGCATGGAGCAGATCAGAGGCGAAGTGGTGGCCGTCTGCATCAGCGAGAAGAAGGGGACCTCCAAGCAGAACGTGGGGCGGGCCGTCCTGCGCCCGGATTGGGGGGTGGAGGGGGACGCCCACGCCGGCCCCTGGCACCGCCAGGTCTCCCTGCTGGCGTGGGAATCCATTGAGCGGATGCGCCGGCACGGGCTGGATGTGCGGGAGGGGAGTTTCGCCGAAAACATCACCACGCGGGGGATAGAACTGCACACCCTGCCGGTGGGCACCCGGATGCGCATCGGGCCGACGTTGGTGGAGGTCACTCAGATCGGCAAACTCTGCCACACCCGATGCGCCGTCTTCCGGGCCGTGGGGGATTGCGTTATGCCCCGGGAGGGGATTTTCGTCCGCGTCCTGGAGGGCGGCGAGGTCGCCGTGGGCGACCCGGTGGAAGTCCTCACCCCGCCCCCAGCGGCTTCGCCGCAGGCGGCAAGGGCGGGTGAGGAAAGTTGACGAAAAGCCCGTTTGCCGGTATACTATACGACAGGCCGGAGTGGCGGAACAGGCAGACGCGCGCGACTCAAAATCGTGTGGGCCCAGCCCATGTGGGTTCGACTCCCACCTCCGGCACTGGAGCACTGTAGGACAACTCCAATGGAGTTGTCCTACATTTTATGAGAGGCCGCTATGCGCAACCTGCTTCTCCTGGGACTGGCGGGTCTGGCCCTGGGCATCGCCCTGGGACTCCTGGTTGGCTGGGTCCTCTGGCCGGTCCAGTACACCAACACCGCCCCCGCCCAGTTGCGGCAGGACTACCGGAACGACTACATCCTGATGGTCGCCGCCGCGTATCGGGTGGAGGGGAACCCCGACGCGGCCCGGGAGCGGCTGGCCCGACTGGACCCCGAACAGCCCACCCGCCCCCTGGTGGAGCTGACCGAGACCCTGATTGCCCAGAACGGCCGTCCCGGGGACATCGCGATGCTGGTGCGGCTGGCAGAGGCGCTGGGGGCCACCACCCCGGCGATGGGGCCCTACCTGGGAGGGGCGCCGTGACCTTTCGGGCCCGTTTCCTCGCTCTTTCCCTCGGCATGGCCCTCGGCCTGGCGCTGGGCCTGGTCTACGCCTGGCTGATTGACCCCGTCCAACTCTACAATACGACCCCACCCCTGCTCCGCAGCGACTACCGGCACGAATGGATCCGGCTGGCCGCGCTGGGCTACGTCGCCGATGGGGATATGGACCGGGCCCTGGCCCGGCTGAAGGGCCTGCGCGGGCAGGACGTCCAGGACGCGCTGGCGGCGATGATAGAGGCATACGCGGCGCACGGTCAGCCCGCGCCGACCATGCGACGCCTGAGCCGGCTGGCCCGGCGCCTGGGCGTCACCACTCCGGCGATGCGGGTGTATCTGGAGACGCCGGAGGGGTCCGCCGGGGTCATCCTCCCGACCCCGATGCCGACTTCCCCCGTGCTCCCGGCCTCACCGCCGCCCCCCACCCCACCCCCCACGGCCGCCGTCCCTTTCCCTGCGGTCACGCTCGCCCCCTCCCCGTACCGGGGCCTCGCGCAGAATCCGGCCTGCGAGGGGACGCCGGGGCAATTGCGGGTGTGGGTGCAGGCTCCACCGCCGCCGGAGCCGACGGTCATCCCCTCTCCCCGCCGCCCGACGCCGACTCCCGCCGGGCCCCGGCCGCTGGAAGGGGTGGTGCTCTGGCTCCTCTGGGCCGACGGGGCCGACCGGGCCGTCACCGGCCTGCGCCCCTGGGTGAGTCCGGGCTACGCCGACTTCAACCTCCAGTCGGGGGTCCTCTATGCGCTGAGCGTGGATGAGCCCAATGCGCCCGTCATCTCCGGCCTGGCGCTCCCGCTATGTCCGGATGGGGGGCAGGGATCATGGGAATTGGTGATTGAGAAGCAGTGAAGGTTTTGTGGCGGCGACCTCCGGTCGCCGCCACAAAACCTTTCTATCCCCTTTTTTCCCCGTAGCGAGGGAGTTCCTCCCGCCGGTGAACAGGGCTTTTCAAAGTTTTGGCCTCCTGACACCTTTCCTGCGTCACTTCCGGCGGCCCTTTCAGGGCATCATTGCGAGTATTCCATGGCGGGGCGCCATTCCCGCAGGCCAGAAACGAGCGTGTGGCGCAAGATTCATCTTGCGCTGTTCGTCCTCCGGCCTCGGGGATTGCCCCTCCCCCCTGCCCCCTCCCCGCCGCCGCTGCGCGGCGCGGGGAGGGGGGAGAACTGAGGGGGTTTTGCGGCGGCCAAAGGCCGCCGCA
>DAOTWL010000175.1:0-6144 GCA_034435875.1 Anaerolineae bacterium | reverse complement strand
GTCACCCGGGCCGCGCCGTGCCAGGCCGCGTAGACGCCGAAGGCGCCGGTGTAGCAGAAAGCGTCCAGGACCTCCGCGCCGGGGCTGAAAGGAACCAGGCGCGCCCGGTTCTCCCGCTGGTCCAAATAGAACCCCGTCTTCTGGCCCGTCCGCACGTCCACCCAGAAACGCAGGCCGTTCTCCCGGACCTCCAGCAACGGGGGCGGAGGCTCCCCCCAGAGCGGGCCGGTCACCGGCGGAAGGCCCTCCTTCTCCCGCACGTCCACATCGGAGCGCTCGGAGATGCCCCGGGGGGAGAGCAGGCCCACCAGCAGGGAGACCAGCGTCTCTTTCCAGCGCTCTATCCCCAGGGTCAGGAACTGAAGGACCAGAAATTCGCCGTAGCGGTCCACGATCAGGCCCGGCAGGCCGTCGGACTCGGCGTGGACCAGGCGAAAGGCGGTGGTATCCGGGGAACGGAGGAGGTCGGCGCGCCCGCGCAGCGCGCGCTGGAGGCGGCGCTTCCAGAAGTCGGCGTTCACTTCTTCGCCGGGGTCCCAGGTGAGGAGACGGACGGTAATCTGGGAGCGGCGGTTGAGGTACCCGCGCGCCAGCCACTGGCCCCCGGCGTCCTGCACGTCTACGATGTCGCCATCGGCGGGGTCGCCCCGGATATGGGCGACGGCGCCGGAGAAAATCCAGGGATGGCGCCGGCGGACCGAACGCTCCCGTCCTGGTAGTAAGACCACCGCGCTGGGTCTGGGCATTGGGGAGCAACGGCGGGACGGCACTCCGCTTCGCTCCGTGCCTGACTACGAACGGGACGGCACTCCGCTTCGCTTCGTGCCTGACTACGAACCGTTACATCCGCTCCGGGGCCGTCATTCCCATCAGGTGGAGCACACGGGCCAGGACGACTTTCGCCGCCCGCACCAGCCGCAGACGGGCCCGGGTGATGGCCTCGTCGGCCGGGTCCGAGGAGACGACCCGACAGTCCCGGTAGAAGGCGTGGAAGGCTGTCGCCAGTTCCTGCGCGTAGTAGGGCAGGAAGTGGGGGCTCAGTTTGGCCGCTGCCTGCTCTATCACCTCCGGCAGTTCCAGCATCTTGCGAATGAGCGCCAGTTCGCTGGGGTGGCTGAGGAGGGAGAGGAGCGCCGGCTGAGAGCCTGCACCACTGTCCACCTCCAGGCCCTGCTCCTGGGCATAGCGGAGGATGCTGGCAATCCGGGCGTGCGCGTACTGGACATAGTAAACGGGGTTCCGCTCCGACTGCTCCACCGCCAGGTCCAGGTCAAAATCTATCGGCACGTCGGCGGTCCGGGAGAGGAGCATGAAGCGGATGGGGTCCGGGCCCACCTCCTCCAGCAGGTCCCGCAGGGTGACGAATTCCCCCGTACGCTTGGACATCCGCACTTCCTCCCCGCCCCGCCAGAGGGTCACCAACTGGTAGAGGATGAAGACGGTCCGGTCGGGGTTCAGGCCCAGGGCCTTCGCCGCTGCGCGCACCCGGGGGACGTCGCCGTGGTGGTCGGCGCCCCAGATGTAGATGGCCCGGTCAAACCCCCGCCGGACCAGTTTGTCCCAGAGATAGGCGACGTCCGAGGCCAGGTAGGTGGGCCGCTCCGAGGGTTCGGGGACAACCCGGGGGGAGCGGATGAGCACCGCGTCCTTCTCCAGGTCGGGGTGGCGGAACCAGACGGCATCGTCGTACTCCACCACGTACCCCTGCTGGCGCAGGACCGAGAGGGCCTGGTCAAAGAGGCCCTCCTCGTAGAGGTGGCGCTCGTGCCGCCAGACGTCAAAGTGGACCCTCAGGTCAGCCAGGTCCCGGCGGATGCGCTCCAGCATCCGGGCAACGGCCCAGTCGGCCACCGCGCGCACCGCCTGGCGGCGGTCCATCTCCAGGTACCGGCGCCCGACCTCGGCGGCCAGCCGTTCCCCCAGTTCCGTCACGTAGCGCCCGTGGTAGCCGTCTTCGGGGAAGGGGACGTCTTCCCCCAGCGCCTGGGCGTAGCGGGCGAAGACGCTCTCCCCGAACCGGCGCACCTGGGAGCCGGCGTCGTTGACGTAGTACTCCCGCTCCACCTGATACCCTGCGGCCTCCAGGACGGAGGCCAGGCCGTCGCCCAGGACTCCGTTGCGGGCGGAGCCGATGGTGATGGGGCCGGTGGGGTTGGCGCTGACGAACTCCACCTGGACCCGCTGCCCCTGTCCGACGGCGATGGCACCAAAAGACTCCCCGGCCTCCAGGATGGCATCCACCTGCCGGGCCAGCCATCCGTCATCCAGCCAGAAGTTGATGTAGCCGGGGTGGGCGGGCCCGGCGCGGCGGATGAACGGGACCGACGGTAGGGCGGCGACCACCCGCCCGGCCAGGTCCATCGGGGGCAGACGTGCCTCCCGCGCCATCCGCAGGCAGGCGGAGGTGGAATAGTCCCCGAACTCCGGACGGCGGGTCCGCTCCACCAGAACGGGGGGGATGTCGTCCCGGCCCAGCACCTGGCGCAGGGTCTGGGCTACCATCTCGGCGATTTGAGTACGAATAGGGACCTTCATGCCGGTGTTATCTCTCAGGAATGATTGGGACGCGGATGAACGCGGAAAACCGCAGATTTTATCTTTTTATTATCTGCGTTGATCTGCGTCTATCTGCGTTCTATCATTTCTTCCATTCCACAAACTGCTCCCGTAGCGCCTTCCGTTCCTCCTCGGACAGGAAAGCCGCCTCCAGGGCGTTGAAGACCACCGTACGAATCTGCTCCAGTTTCAGCCCGATAGCCGTCATCGCGACCAGGTACTCGTCGGTGAGGGTGGTGTCGGAGATGCTGGGGTCGTCGGTGTTCAGGGTGGCCCGCAGGCCCAGGGCCAGCATGTCCGACAGGGGATGGTGGCTGAGGGAGTAGACGGCCCCCGTCTGCAGGTTGCTGGTGGGGCAGACCTCCAGGGCGATGGACCGCTCCCGCAATAGCCGTACCACTTCGGAGTTTTCCAGGGCGTGGATGCCATGACCGATGCGCTGGGCGTGGAAGAGGAGGATGGCATCGCTCACGTTGGTCGCGCTGCCAGCCTCCCCCGCGTGGATGGTGACCCCCAGCCCCTTCTGGCAGGCCCGCCGGAAGACGGGGGCCAGCCGATGGGCCGGATAGTTCACCTCGTCCCCCGCCAGGTCCAGGCCCACAATCCCCTGCCCCCGGTAGGCCAGGGCCAGTTCCAGAATCTCTTCGGCCACGGGTGGGGTTTCATCCCGTCCGATCTGGAGGATCAGGCGAACGGTGATGGGATGGGTCTGCTGAGCCCGGGCAATGGCATCGGTGACCCATTCCACCACGTCCCGCAGCGGGAAGCGCTGGGCGCGGGAGAGGGCAACGGGGTTAAACCGCAGTTCCAGGTACCGGACGTTGTCGCTCGCTGCGTCGGCGACCGCTTCGGTGGCAATCCGCTCCACCGCCTCCCGACTGCGATAAAAACGGCGCAGGAGGCGGAATTTGGCCAGAAATCGGTGATAATCCGGCTGGTCCTCCCAGGCCTGAACGTATCGGCGCAGGTCTTCGGTTCTATATGACGGCAGGTCTATCCCGTGCTCCACTGCAATTTCTGCCAGGGTCTGGAGGCGCAGGGAGCCCTCCAGGTGCCGATGCAGGTCTATCTTGGGCATCCGGTGCAGGAAGGCACGAAGTTCATGGGGAGATGGGGCCGGGTCCGCCCGGCGGCCCTGAGATACAACGGTCAGGGAATTCGTGCTCCGTTGAAGGTCTCGTTGCAGGATTGCCATGATGGGCCTATGATTTCATAAAAGGGTGGGCAACCGCGAGGGTTGCCCCTCCCTAATCACTCCCCGGTCAGCAACCACGACCAGTAGCGCCAAGCGGTGAGGACACCGATGGAAATTCCGATCAGCAAAGGAAGATGAAAGGTCAACAAACCAAACGCGGGCGAGAGCAACCGGTCAACCTCCGGGGAGCAGGATATGTACGCCGCTACCCGGAGAACATGGACCAGGACAGCCACGCCGACAAATCCGCTTCCAATGAGGAAACGCCGGTAGTAGGGGGGCATGCGGTTCACTTCCCCCAGCCGCCGGCTGAGATTGTAATAGAGGTCCAGCACGAACAGGAAGCCGACCAGGCCCACCGGCCCCAGGGGGGATAAAAGGATTGCAGGAAGAGTTTGATAATCGTTCATGGCCTGCGCATCATCGCTCGGGTGAGGATCAACGTACCTAACAGAGATAGAATTCCCCCCGCGCAGAGGAGCCCATCGGCCGGGGGAATTCCAATGAAGCCGGGATTCACGATAATATACCACCCTGCTCCGATAAGGAAGAGAAGCAGAATGACCAGAAACAGCCATGCATATACCCGCTGGCCGGAGGAACGCTCGTAGAAGCGGGCGATCCGCCAGAGCAGGAACACCAGGAAGAGGATCCCCAGCCAGATCAGGGTCGCGATAACCCGAAGCAGGATATTCATTCAGTCCCCCTCACCGGCGGACAAAAGCCTGGACGAAGGAATCGGCCATTCGGCGAGGGCTGCCACTCATAATCCCCTCGTGGCCCTCAAACCGGCTGCGCACCTCAATCCCCCGGCTGGTAATATCAAACTGGCGGATGTCTTTATCGTGGTCGCTGCCGCGCATTTTGAGCACCAGCAAGGCCTTGTGGACGGCGCTTTCTATCTCCACGTAGCGCAGGAGGATGTAGGTGTCAATGAGGAACGGAATCCCAAAATCGTGCTCTCCGCGTTCTCCCAGGAGAACCGGGCACTCCCAGGTCAGGATGGAGGTCAGGCCCTCCCGCTTCAGGCCGTTCACAAAGGTGTAGATTAAGTGGCGCAACTGGAGAGGGTCTGGGGTCAGGCGCTGGAAGTGGGAGAGGCTATCCACCAGGATGCGGCGAGCTCCCATCTCCCGGGCCAGCGCTTCAATCCGTCCCCCCACCTGCAGGAGGTCCTGCAAGGATACCTCCGGACTGGTCATCATAATGCGCAGATTTCCTTCTTCCTCCAATCGCCGGAAATCCCAGCCGAAGTTGGCCGCGTCCCGATAGAACTGGCTGGGGAACTGCTCAAAAGTCAAGATGATGCCCGGCTCATCGTACTCCGTGATGCCGGTGTGGATGAATTGCATTCCCAGGGTGGTCTTCCCGGTGCCGGGAGCGCCTTCCACCAGCGTGGCCGTTTGGGGAAGCAGGCCTCCACGCAACATCTCATCCAGCCCTGGGATTCCCGTTTTCACGCGCTCCATGATGCCCTCCTTTCGCGGAATCCTCATCGCATCCCCCGGATGATGTGATAGATGGCCTTCACGCGGAACTGGCGGTCGTTGGAGGCCTCCAGGAACCGCCGGATGAGTCGGCGGACCTCCGGATGGCTGGAGAGGGAGTAGACGGTCATCTCCCCCAGCCGCTGCTCCACCAGCACACCCTGCGCGGCCAGTTCCGCCAGTTCCGTTCGGGTGGTCTCCACATTTCGGCCTGCGTAGCGGGCGATGTTCTCCGCCGTATCGGTGGTGTAGGGGTTTTCGCCGAAAAACCGGATCAGGTCCCATTTCACGAAGGAATTGACCCGCGTGCGCAGAAAGTTCAGGAGTTCCGGGTCCATATCCGCCATGACGCGGCCCACCAGGTCTTCATGTTCCATATAAGTCCTCCGATCATTGACGACTGACGACAGACCACAGGCAACAGACCACGGACAACTATTCCAGGGGCGGCAGTTTGTATAAGGGTCAGCCGCTGGATGCTATCCAGAAACCTGTGGCGCAAGATTGAATCTTGCGCTACGGGCTTCATACCCCGAGGTCCGGTTGCCGGAGTTTGGGGAAGATGTCTCCTGTTGTATCCCACAGGCCTGGCGGCCTGCATTCCAAGAAACTATCCGCGTTCCTCTGCGCTCGTTCGCGTCCTACTTTCTCCTCCGGCGCGGGCCCGGGGTCTGCGGGGGGCGGGTGGCGACGACGGGCACCCGACCGGCCTCCTCGTCCTGCCGCAGGTGGCAGTTCTTGTACTTTTTCCCGCTCCCGCACCAGCAGGGGTCGTTGCGGCCCAGTTTGCGCGCGCCGGGGCGCAGGCTGTCGGCCTGCGCTGGCGTCGCCGATGGGGCCGGAGGGGCCGCCGGACGCGCCGGCTGGGGGCCGGACGGGGCACCCGCCGGGGCGGGGCGCAGAGGG
>DAOTWL010000174.1:0-4305 GCA_034435875.1 Anaerolineae bacterium | reverse complement strand
CTCGCAAGTCGTAGGTAGTGTTCACGGCCTCGCCGTCGGGATAAACCATCCGCACCACCCGCCCCGCCGCATCGTACCCCCAGCCGGTGACAAAGACCCCGATGCCGCTGAGGGTGCGGGTCTCCGTCACCACCCGACCACGCGCATCATAGGCCCAGGCCGTGACGCCGGTGGCGTCCGTCATCCCCGTCCGCCGCCCGATGCCCCACGTCCCCTGGTCGTAGGCGTAGGCCACCACATACGGCCCGCCCGGACAGGCCAGCCCGTCCAGGTTGACCACGCCCGAATGGTAGGTCTTGCCCACCATCCGGTTCAGCGCATCGTAATAGAAGCAGATGGCCTGCCCCCGTCCGTCCCGCTGCTTGACCAGGTTCCCCGCCGGGTCGTAGCGGTACTCCCAGTGGCCCATACTGGGGTCGTCCATTGCCGTCTTGCGCCCCAGCGGGTCGTATTGGATACGGGTGACGTTGCCCAGCGCGTCCCGCGCGGCGATGAGGTTCCCCGCCGCGTCGTACCAGTAGCGGGTCTCGGCTGGGTTGGGGGCGTCCCACATCGGCTGGCTGTAGGTGCCGTAGTACTCCCGCACCCGAATCAGCCGCCCCAGCCCGTCCCGCTCGTACTGGGTCTGGTGGCCCTCCGCATCCAGGACCAACTCCTGCCAGTCCCGGTACGCCTTGCGGGTGACGCTCCCATCCGGCGCGGTCACCTGTACGGCCCGCCCCAGGGCATCGTATTGGGTGCGGACCCGGGGCTGAGAGAGGTCGGGGTTCCGATAGGGAGTGACCACCTTTCCATCCGGTGTGGTGGCGTAGGTATACTGGGGAACGAAATAGGGGAGGCTTTCCTCGGCCGTCCGCCCCAGGGCATCATAGCGGGTATACCGCACAATCTCCTGCCCACCGCTGGAGCAGTTCCAGCCCGGCCCCGGGGTCTGCGTCTCCACCCGCCGCCCCAGGCCATCATAATAGCGCCGCTCCCAGCCCGCCAGCCCGCCGCTGCACCAGGCAAGGCCGGCAGTCCCACGCACAAGATGGCTGATCAGAAGCGGCCAGCGGTCTGTGAAGGGCCGGTCTACCCCATCGTAGTAAAGCCATTCTTCGGTGGGATAGGCCCAGGAATCGCCGGGGCGAACGATCGTGCGCAGCCGCCCGAAGGGGTCGTAGGTGTAGGCCGTCGCCGCCCCGTTGGGATCCACTACCCGCTTTAACGCCCCCGCTGGCCCTCGCCCTTGCCCGGGGTCGCTCTCGTTGATGCCGTAGTACTCATAAGTGGTGATGTGCCCCAGCGCATTCCGTCCCCACAGGCGATACACACCTGTGGCGTTGTATCCGAAGGTGGTGGTGAAGCCACGGGTATCGGTAATGATGGTGAGATTCCCCAAGGAATCGTACGCCGCTTGCTCAAAGACCCACCCCCAGTCGCCTTTCCCCCGCTCTACCCGGGTCAGCAACCCCTTCTGCGGTGGAGTGGTGTAAGCAGAGGCGGAGTCGTAATAGAAGAGGGTTTGCGTTTTCAGGGCCGGCCCGCCGACGTTCTCGGTGATCCCCTGATAGACGTTCTCCCATGCCACCCGGTCCAGAATCCAGGCGGTGGTGTTGGGATAGTACCCCCGATGGATGGTGCGCTCGTCACCGGAGACGTTGGTGAAGCCGTGTTCAAAGCGGGCGGTCTCGTTCCCGTAGTTGTCGTACTGGAAGGTCGTCCGGACGGTCCGGCCGTCCCGAATCACGTCCTGCTGCTGTAGCCAGACCGCGCTGGCCCCTCCCACCGTGAGGGAGACATGCCAGGTGTAAAGAATCTCCTGCAATGTGCGCCCATCTGCCTCCTGGATGGCCTCCTGCCGCGGCCGTCCGCGGACCGGCCAGGGGTCGTTGGTGGGGCCCTCCGGAAGGGCAAAACGGGTCCACTCCCGCCTCAGCACAGCACCGTTCAGGTCCTGGAAGGCGACCGTCACCTCCCGGTAGCCCAGGAAGAGGCCGCCGGTGACCGGAACACCTCCACCGCCATCGGGGAAATACTGGGTCGTCGCCCATTTGCAGGCTGTCCCGTCCTCATTGTGCAGGTAGCACCGTCCCCGCTCATCCCCGCTGTAACTGTACGTCTCCTTCCATCCGCCACCCAATCCATCCGTCACCTGCCGCCAGGCCACCCGGTAGTTCCAGCCCTGCCAGTAGCCGCCGTCAGGCGTCTCGTAGCCGGCGGCGATGATACCCCCGTATCCGTTATCAATTTGTGCCAGGCGAGGGTAGAAGAAGGACTCCCGATCCCACTCGCTGGCACAGTCGGGGCACCAGCCCTTGTTGGCATGCGCGCCGTAGCCGAAGGTGAAGGGGGGCAGGGCTTTCCATCCGCCCCCCTCCGGCGCCCACTCCTGCAACCCGGTCAGAATTCGCAGGGGTTTGGTGCTGTTGAACGTCCCATAGGTGAACCGCCACTCCCGCACGGCTGCCCAGGAGCCATCGGCCTTCTGCCGCTCCAGGACTACTTTCTGTAGCGCGTCCGTCTGCCAGAAAATGACCAGCATCCCCGCGCTGGCGAAATCCCAGCGATACGCCTCTGCGTTGGCCCCGCCATCCTTGGGCCCGTTCCCGTTCCAGCGGCGGTCCCAGACCAGCCGTACCCGCGTCCCTGGGTATTCTACCTGGGTCAGATAACTGGCCCGCTCCGAATTGGCGTCGTCGCCAGTGGGACAGCGATCATCGGGATGGTTGGGGTCCAGGAAGCCGGCGGCCACCCACAACTGACATTGGGCCTGATAGGTTTGCTCCGCGTAGGTATAGTTCACCGTGACGCCGGTGGGGTAGATGATGTTCTTCAGGCGCCAGCGGACGGTGGCCTGATGGGTCAGCCAATCGGATCCGGTCCAGACAAAATTTCCCCGGAGTACCTGCCGGCTATCCGGGGTGGTTCCAAACTGGTAACGGGTGCCGTCTTTGAGGGTCACCTCCCACCACCCGTTTTCCGGCCCCGGCTTCCACTCAATCCGCCAGAACCGCTCGTCCTCGGTGCGAAAGGAGTAGGCGGTGGCCGGCCCCAGGTACTGAACATTATTCGGCAGGGGGGAGGCAGGAACCAACTTCAGGGCTTCTCCATTCAACACCAGGAGGGGGACCCGATCCCAGCAGAAACTGTGTCCGCTATCGCAACGTCGGACATTCCGCCAAACCACTTCGGCGGCATCTATACTCCAGCCCCAACCAACGCCGTCGGATTGGGCCCAGGTCAGCACACCGTCTATCCGACGGCTGTTGTAGGAGAGACGGAGAGCCGGCCGGACGCCCCCCGGCCCCGGCGGAAGGTCCAAGGGGTATTCCCAGACCAGCGCCCCGGAGAAGCGATCCGTCCGGGTGTCGTTGAAGTTCAGCACCCAGCCACTGACCATCACCCCCTGGGTCCCGACCCCAAAGGTGGAGAGATGGTCGGTGGTGAAGGTGACCACTCCCGCCCCCTCGTCCACCCAGGTGGGAGTAATGGTCTGCCACCTCCGCTCCTTCTCTTCCCAATACCCCACCCAGGGGCGCAGCCAGTCCGGGCGGGAGGCCCAGTTGACCAGGTCTCCCAGTTGGAGGGTGATGGTCAGGGGGGTCGCAAAACGGGTCAGCGGCGCGCTCTTCTCATCCGACGCGCGGAGGTCAAAGGCGAAAGCCAGCCCGGCCTCGCGGGCTGAGAGGGGCCGCAGATGGGTGACCCGGAGGGCCAGTCTCCGGACGGGTACATCGGGGGGCACGGCCACGGCCATCCGGCCCTGGGCCAGCAGGACCTCCTCTCCCACCTGAACGGAGAGGGTCTCCTCAGGGGGCAAGGGAAGGGAAGGGGGCGTTATTCTGGAGGCCTTCTCCTCCTCCGGCATTTCAGGGGGAGATAAAGGGCTCTGAAACACCAGAGGAACACCCTCTCCTGATTCGGGCCCTTCAGGGGGAGATAAGGGGCTCTGAAATGCCAGGGGGATCCTCTGGAGCCAGCCCGGATGGTCTGCCGGCCCTGACATCTGTACGGTTACCGGCACAAGTAGGGTGTGAAGTAGCAGGGAGAGAACAGCAACGGTCCGGATTAGCCTGAATAATGAGAGGAGTCTCATTGCGGCCTCCTGAAGTTTCCAACGCTATTCACTCCTTTTTGGGAAGATGCTTTGCGAGTCCGCTTCACACCCTCACAACCTCAACCATCTCCTCCAAAGCCTCAATCTTTGCCCCAACCTGCACATCCCGGTAGTGGAGCAACTGGATGGCCTTCGCCGGGCACTCGCCCACGCAGACGCCGCAGCCGTGGCACTGGGCCGGCTCAATGTAAGCCGCGCCGATGATG
>DAOTWL010000173.1:0-11275 GCA_034435875.1 Anaerolineae bacterium | reverse complement strand
ATCGGTTTTCCATCCGATTCGGGGTATTCAACGGGGGTAGGGGGGAGATAGACGACCTCCACCCGGGGGATCACGTCGATCTTTTCCTGAACCGCTACTTCTGCCATTTTTCGCTCTCCAGAATCTGGCCGGGCGCCCGGCGGCCCGGTGGAGTACGGTCAAAGTCGGCGTCAAAACTGACCAGTGTGAGGCCGTATTTCTCGGCCACCGCGTACTGGTACGCGTCGTCAAAGTCCAGGCCGAATTGCTGAATTGCCTGAACAACGGCGGGCATATCCATGATGTTCAGCCGCACACAATCAATCCGTCCCCGTTCCAAGTCCTCCACAATCCGCAGGAAAATGTGCGCAAGCCGGCGATAGGTCAGAATCATCCCCAGGGAGTAAAGGGTGAATTCGGAGATATAGAGATAACGACCCGGAACGGACCGCATCAAGCGTTCCGCCTCATCGGCCCGCTCCTGATCCAGAAGCAGTTCCAGCAAGATATTGGTATCAAGCAGATACACCGGCCCACCGGTCCCGAATCTGATGCTGGAGTTCTACGGAAGTGTAACGGTCTCTGAGATCCCGTAAGGCACCGCGCCAATCTAACCTCAGAGCGTTTTCCCTTTGGGCGTGCCGGTAGTACAGGATTTCTACCCAATCCTGGACCTCCCGCTGCAACTCCGGCGGCAGGGCTTCTATCATTTCTACCAGAGACCGGACCTGTGCGTCCATTGCTTCCCCTTCTACGTACAAAGCCAGCCGTTTCGTTTGCCGCCGTTTATCCCTCCAGTACCTGGCCGGGGGTCCGGCGGCCGCGCGGGGTGCGATCAAAACGCAACAGACCCTCCTGCTGGCCCAGCCGACACATCACCAGGCAAATGGAGTGGAGGGCAAGGTCTGTGATGTAGAGCACGTCTGAGGGCACTGCGTCCAGGAACCGTCCGACCTCCGTAGAGTGTTCCTGGTCCAGCAACCGCTCTATCCATACGTTCGTATCCACCAGGAACATCCGCCGATCAATCCCCGCGCCATTCGGTGGCCTTCTGCTGCAGTTCCAGAGCCGTATAGTGATCCCGGTACTCCCGCAGGGCGCCGGCCCAATCCTGACGGAGTCTGCGGGCAGGCCTGGGAGTCCGTTTTGCCAGCAAATTCACAAATTCCCACACCTCTAATTGTAACTCCGGCGGCAGGGCTTCTATCATCTCTACCAGGGTGCGGACTTGCACTTCCATATCCCCTCCATTGCGCGATTTATATTTTAACACACTCCGGTGGAGTTGCCAATCGGGAAGGTTCTGCTATACTTGGCCCTGTAGTAGGAGGGAAAGGATGAAACTTTCCGTCATTATGCCCGTCTATAACGAAATCAGCACCATCCGGGAGATTCTCCGCCGGGTGCGCGCCGTGCCGCTGACCGTCCCCATCGGCTACGGGCCTCAGAATGGGCAGACGGTGGAACTGGAACGGGAGATCGTCATTGTAGATGACGGTTCCACCGATGGAACGCGCGAAGTCCTGCGGGAGTACGAGGGGGAGCCCGACATCCGGGTCATCTACCACGAGCGGAATCAGGGGAAGGGCGCGGCGGTCCGCACCGGGCTGGACCACGCCACCGGCGACGTCTTCATCGTCCAGGACGCCGACTTGGAATACGACCCCCGGGACTATCCGGCCCTGCTCCAGCCCATTCTGGAAGGGCGCTCGCAGGTGGTCTACGGCTCCCGCTTCCGGGGCGGCCCCACAAAAGCCATGTTCTTCTGGCACATGGTCGGCAACCGTCTCCTCACCCTGGTCACCAACATCCTCTACGATTCCATCCTCACCGATATGGAGACGGGGTACAAAATGTTCACCCGCGAAGTGGCCGGGAAGTTGCGCCTGACCGAGCGGGGCTGGGGGTTTGACCCGGAGATTACGGCGCAGATTCTCCGCCGGGGCTACCGCATCTACGAGGTTCCCATCTCCTACACGGGTCGGGAGTTCTCCGAGGGGAAGAAAATCTCCTGGAAGGACGCCTTCACCGTCCTGAAGACCCTGTTTCGCTGTCGGTTTCAGCGGCTGGAGTGAATGAGACGCGGCGTTCCCCCACCAGGACCCATCTGCGCCCACCGGCGTTCATCGGCGTCCCCTGGAACGGCCCGCCGGCCGACGGCGCGGCTGTCCTGGCCCTGGGACTGCTGGTCCTGCTGGGGTTCTGGCATATCGGCCCGGCGGGCCGGGTCATCGCCGGAGGCGACCTCTTCACCTACTTCTACCCGTACTGGGCCGAGGGGGCGCGGGCGCTGCGGGCCGGACGGTTGCCCCTCTGGAATCCGTACCTCTTCATGGGCGTTCCGCTCCTGGCCAACAGCCAGGCCGGAATCCTCTATCCTCTCAACTGGCCCCTCTGGCTTCTCCTCCCGCCCCATACTGCCCTCCACTGGAGTGCGCTTCTCCATCTTTGGCTGGCCGGAAGCGGGGCCTACTTCTATGCCCGCGTCGCGCTGCGCCTGGGACGACTGGGGGCATGGACGGCCGGGGCCGCCCTTGCCCTGGGCGGATACCTGGGCGCACAGGTGGAACACATCAATCAGGTCCAGGCGCTTTCCTGGTTTCCCTGGGCCTTGCTCCTCTACGAGCGGGCAACAGGTGGAGGGGACGGTCGCCCCCGGCGGGGCGCGTTCGGCGGATTGGCCGTCGTCATCGGGCTGATGCTGCTGGCCGGGCACACCCAGTCTGCCTTCATCGGACTGGTGGGGCTGGGAATCGGCGCGCTGGTCCCGCGCGCCGATGCGCCCCTGGGCCGCCGTCTGGGCGTCCTGGCCGGGGCGACGGTCCTGGGGGCCCTGCTGGCGGCGGCTCAACTGCTCCCCACCGCCGAACTGGCCCGGCACTCCGTCCGCCGCGGCGGCCTCCCCTTCAACGAACGGGTCTCCTTCTCCCTCTCCCCCCTCTACCTGGCCCGCGCCCTTCTTCCCGGCTACGGCCGCCCCGTCCCGCCGGAGCACCTGGAGTACGTCGCCTTCATCGGCGTCACCGGCCTCCTCCTCGCCCTTCACGCGTCCCGTTTCCCGTTTCACTTTTCCCGTTTCCCTCCCCTCCTCCTCTCCCTCTCCGGCCTCTTCCTGGCCCTGGGCCTCTACAATCCCCTCTACCTCCTCCTGGCCCGTTTTGTGCCGGGGTTCGCCCACTTCCGCGCCCCGGCCCGCTGGCTGGCCCTCTGGGCCTTCGGGGCCGCCGTCCTGGCCGGAATGGGGCTGGACCGGGTCGCGGCGGCGCAGTGCAGGATGAGTCGCAAAATCAATTTTGCGCTACTGTTGGTCTTTCTCTGGGGGGCCCTGGGGGGACGGATGGTGGCGCCGGATTTATCCTGCGTACCTTTCTGGCTGGCGGCGGCCGCGCTGGGCGGGGCGCTCCAGGCCCTGAGCCGCCGCTCCCCCCACCCCGCCGCGCTGGGCCTGGCCGCGCTCCTCCTGGCGGAACTTCTCCTCTCCGCCCGCACCCTCCCCCACGCCCGCGCCACGGCGCCAGAGGCGTATACCTCCCTTCGTCCCGCCATCGCGCACCTCCTGGCGGCCGGAAGGGAGAAAACACCGCCCGACCGGTTCCTCAGCCTCTCCGCCCTGGCCTTTGACCCCGGCGACAAGCCGGAACTGGAAATCATCTACGGCCCGCAGTTGAGCCGGGACGCCGTCTACAGCCTCCTCGTCGCGGCCAAACATCGGGAGGTCCTTTCCCCGAATCTCCCCCTGGCCTTCCGCGTCCCGGCGGTGGACGGGTACGACGGCGGCCTCCTGCCCCTGGCCCGCTACGTCGCCCTGGAGCGGGCCTTCCTGCCCGAGGAGGCCGTCTCCATAGACGGGCGGCTGCGGGAGAACCTGCGCGCCGTCCCCCACGGCCGCTGGCTGAGCCTCCTGAACGTCCGCTATTTCATCACCGACAAGGTCTTTGACGCCTGGCTGGACGACGTCTTCTACGACCTCCAGTTCGGGGCCGACCTGAGGGCGGGGGAGTCGGCGGCGGTGGCGGACGTTCCCCCCTTTGAGGCGACGGCGCTGGGGCTGGTCAGTTATCTGGACGGGGCCGCCGCGCTGCCCGACGGGACGGTGGTGGGCCGGGTGACGGTCGCCTTCGCCGACGGCGCTGTCCGGACCTTCCCCCTGCGGGCCGGGGTGGAGACGGCGGAAGGGGTATACGGGCCGGAGGTGGCCCACGCGCCGGCCCCGGTCGGCGGCCACTTCTGGCCGGGCCGGCCCGAGGGGAACGACTACGCCGTCCGCCTGCGCTGGGACCGGGCCGCCCGGCCGACCGGTATCTCCATCACGGCCACCCTTCCCCAGGGACGGTTGGTCGTCCGGGGCCTCAGCCTGATAGACGAGCGCACCGGCGCCTTCCAGGCGCTGGTCCTCTCCGACCGGGGCCGTTTCCGCCTGGTCCACTCCGGCGACGTGAAGGTCTACGAGAACCTGGACGTCCTCCCGCGCGCGTTCATCGTCCACCGGGCGCGGGTGGCAGAGGCATTCCCGCCGGACTTTGACCCGACGGGGGAGGTGATCGTGGAGGAGGGGCCGGAATTGGATGGGTCTGCGGAGGGGCCCGAGTCGGTGCGGGTGACGGCCTACAAGCCGGAGCGGGTGGAGGTAGAGGCGGAGGTGGCGGCGCCGGGGTATCTGGTGCTGACCGATGCCCAGTATCCGGGCTGGCGGGCGTGGGTGGACGGGCAGGAAGTGCCCATCGCGACGGCCGACCTCCTCTTTCGGGCCGTCTACCTGGGGCCCGGGCGGCATCGGGTGGAGTTCCGGTTTCGGCCCCGGTCGCTCCCGCTGGGTGCGGCGCTCAGCCTGGGGGCGGTGGTGGGGATGGGGATCGGGTGGGGCGTTGGCCGCGCGGCGTCCCGGCGGCGCGGATAGGGGCGGCGGCGGCCCCAAGGGCCGCCGCCGCTGTCCCGACGCGTCACTTCAGCAGGCGCACGACAATGTTCAGAATGATGGTGAGCAAGAGGCTCAGGATGATGGACCCCAGGATGGGGACGACGCACGTGAACCCGGGGCGCTCAATGCGGAGCGTCCCGGGGAAGTCCCCCATCCCGGCAAACCGGCCCATCAGCCAGATCAGGCCGCCGATAGCGGCCAGGGCCAATCCGAAGAACACCATCCATTTTCCCAACCATTCCATATCTGCCTCCCCCATCCGCTACTCGGTTCGGGTGACCTTTTGCAGGCCGCGCGGGCGATCCGGGTCCCGTCCCCGGGCCTGGGTCAGCCCCAGGGCGAAGAGTTGTCCGGGCACGACGGCGACCATCGGCGAGAGCCATTCGGGAATCCCCCCGGGCAGCGGGAGCGGGGTCTGGGCCAGGGAGAGGGCCTCCTCCCGCGCCGAAATGACTACCAGTTCCGCCTCCCACTCCCGCAAGCGGCGCAGAAAGTCCTCCATCTCGGCCGTCACCGCGCCCTCCGGCACAACGGCGATGACCGGGAAGCCCTTCTCCACCAGCGCCACCGGACCGTGCCGGAAGTCGGCCGAGGAGTACGGTTCGGCCAGGACGTAGGTCAACTCCTTGAGTTTCAGGGCAATTTCGTAGGCGGTGGCGTAGTTGTAGCCCCGGCTGACCACCACGCAGGCCTCCATATAGCGGTAACGCTCGCTGGCCCGGCGGACATCCGGCGCCGAAGAGACTACCCGGCGGATGGCCTCCGGTACCGTCTGCAGGGCGGCGAACATCTCCGCATCCCCGGCCAGCGCGGCGCTGAGCATCCCCAGGGCGAACAGGGAGGCGGTGTAGGTTTTGGTCGCCGCCACGCTCCGCTCGGCCCCGGCGTGGAGGGGGATGACGAGTTCGGCGGCCCGCGCCAGCGGGGAGGTTGGGTCGTTCGTCACGGCCAGCGTCAGGGCCCCCTGCCGCCGTCCCTCTTCCACCACGGCCCCGATGTCGGGGGACTGGCCGGATTGGGAGACTGCGATGACCAGCGCATCGGCCAGGCGGGGCGGACGACGGTACAGGGTGAAGAGGGAGGGGGTTGCCAGTGCCACCGGCAGGCCGTTCACGGCGCCCAGAAGGTACTGGCCGTAGCGGGCGGCGTTATCGGAACTGCCCCGGGCGACCAGGACCGCGAAATGGGGTGCGCGCGTCCGGACCATTTCGGCGACGGCTTCCACCGTCCCCCGCTCCTGCTCCAGCAGCCGGTCCAGTATCTCCGGCTGTTCCAGAATCTCCTGCTCCAGATAGGACATCGGCGCTCCTTGATTACCAGAATTTGTTCCCGCCCAGCATCTGTCGGAGAAAGTGGTACATCGCGTAGCACTCCATCGCGAACGGCGGGAAGCCCAGCATGCCCAGAATGGGCATCCGGAAGTAGTAGACCCCGAAGTCCAGGGGCCAGGGGATGGTGTAGCGCCAGCCGGCCGTCGCCCAGTAGTTCCAGAACTCCCAGAGCAATCCGCAGACGCCCCCGGCCGCCAGCAGGAGCAGCGCCGGGCGGGGATTCCCCTCCTCCCATTCCCGGTAGCAGGAGGATGCCCCCAGTTGCCGGTTCACCGGCTCCAGGAGCAGGATAAACCCGGTCCAGACGAACGCGAAGGTGAAGGGACGGGCCGGGGCGGGCAGGATGGGGGGAAGGGTCAAGAAGGCGATCCCCAGCAGGAAGGAGAAGGCGGCTCCGAACGGCGTCATCGGTCGGGGCGAGACCCGGACCCGCCGGAAAAGGCCCAGGCCGTCCAGGACGTCCGCCGTCTCAAAGATGGCGGGGAAAATGGTGGCGAAGGACCACAGGTAGGCCAGGTTCCGCACCCATGGGTTCTCCGGCACCCCGACGTAGTACCAGTTGCCCAGACGCAGGTTGTAGAGTTCAAAGAGCATCCAGCACCCGACGGAGAGCCAGGGCATCATCATCGCCTGCCGGGGTTCGCTCCGGATGAGCGACCGTCCCCGCAGGCGGAACGAGAGGGCGTCGGCGAAGAGGATGTAGCCCGTCCAGACGATGGGGGTAAACCAGCGGGAGATGAAGGGCTGGCGGAGGATGAGGCCGATTTCGGCCCCGATGACGATGAGCGCACCGAGCCAGCCGTAGAAGGGGAACCGGGCAGGAGACCGCGCTTCCATAGATCCTCACCTCCGGCGGATAGAAAAATAGCCCGGTGGAGGGCCCGGGCTATGGGAGAGCGGGTGACGGGATTCGAACCCGTGGCATTCAGCTTGGGAAGCTGACGTTCTACCGCTGAACTACACCCGCTTCGGCTATAATTATAGCCGGGAGTCCGGAAAAGTCAAGTGCCCTGGACTTCCGGTGACGGTCACCTTCAGAGGGGACCGTCACCTTCACCTTTTCATAGCCCTGACCCCAGCCGGGCCAGCCGCTCCTCCAGTTGCTGACGGGCCGCCCGCAGGTCCGCCAGTTTCTCCCGCTCCCGCTCCACGACGGCCGCCGGGGCCTTCTGCGCAAACTCCCCCGCCAGCAGCGCCTCACTGCGGGTCATGCGCGCGGTCACCTCCGCCAGTTCCTTCTCCAGCCGCGCCCGCTCCGCCTCCAGGTCCACCAGCCCCGCCAGCGGCAGGTACGCCGCCACGTCGCCCACCACGACCGTCGCCGCCTGGGCCGGCGCGTCCATCCTCTCCGCCACCGTCACCCCCTCCGGGTCCAGTTTCGCCAGGGTGCAGAGGATAGCCTGCTCCTGGCGCAGGAGGTCGGCCCACTCCCCGGCGGCGAAGAGGGCCGGAATCCGCTTCCCCGGCTCCACACGGTACTCCGCCCGGACGTTGCGGATGCCCCGAATCAGCCCCATCAGCAACTCCATTTCCTCTTCCGCCTGTTCGTCCACCGGCCAGGGGGCCTCTTCGGGCCAGCGGGCCAGCATGAGGGATTCCGTCTCTTTGGGGACGGGTAACGCCTGCCACAGCGCCTCCGTCACAAACGGCATGAACGGGTGGAGAAGCCGCAGCGCCGTATCCAGCACCGTCAGCAACACCCGGCGCGCGGGGGCGGTGGACTGCGGTGTGGCGTCCGGCGTGTAGGCAGAAATCTTGGAAATCTCCAGATACCAGTCGCAGAACTCGCTCCAGAGGAAGTCGTTGATCTGCCGGCCGGCCTCGCCGTACTGGTACTCTTCCATAAGACGGTTCACGTCGGCGATGAGGCGGGCCAGGCGGCTCAGAATCCACCGCTCCGGCCGCCCCAGGCTCAACGCCCGCAGGTCCGGGAGGTCGCCCGGCCACTGGTCGCAGACGGAGAGGACGTAGCGGGCCGCCTGCCAGATTTTGTTGGCGAAATTCCGCGCCCCCTCAATCCGGCGCGGGTCCAGGTTCATGTCGTTGCCCGGCGTGGAGGAGGTCAGCAACGTGTAGCGGAGCCCGTCGGCGCCGTAGTCCCGGATGATGTTGAGGGGGTCGTACTTGTCCGCGTCCGGCATGGACTTGGAGATTTTCTGCCCGTGCTGGTCCCGGATCAGGCCGTGCAGGTAGACGGTGGAGTAGGGGGCTTGGCCGGTCATCTCCAGCCCCAGCATCACCTCCCGGGCCACCCAGAAGAAGAGGATGTCGTAGCCGGTCTCCCGCATGTCGGTGGGGTAGTAGCGGCGGAAGTCGGGGGTTTCCTCGGGCCAGCCCAGGGTGGAGAAGGGCCAGAGGCCGGAGGAGAACCAGGTATCCAGCACATCCTCGTCCTGGTGGATGTGGGGACTGCCGCAGTGGGCGCAGACGGTCGGGTCTTCCAGTTCGCAGGTCTGGCCGCCGCAGTCGTCGCAGTACCAGACGGGGATCCGGTGGCCCCACCAGAGTTGGCGGCTGATGCACCAATCCCGGATGTTTTCCAGCCACTGGAAGTAGATTTTCTCAAACCGCTGGGGGACGATGCGCATCCGCCCGTCGCGGACGGCCTGGATGGCGGCTTCGGCCAGGGGCCTGGTGCGCACGAACCACTGGATGGAGAGGTACGGCTCGGTGACCGTGTCGCAGCGCTGGCAGTGGCCGACGGAGTGGACGTAGGGCTCCGTCTTCACCAGCAGACCCTCTTTTTCCAGGTCGGCGACGATGCGCCTCCGGCACTCAAAGCGGTCCAGTCCCTCGTAGGGGCCGCCGTTCTCGTTGACCCGCGCCGTCTCGGTGAGGACGTTGATCTGTTCCAGGTTGTGGCGCAGGCCGATTTCGTAGTCGGTGGGGTCGTGGGCCGGGGTCACCTTGACCGCGCCCGTCCCGAAGGCCGGGTCCACGGCGGGGTCGGCGATGATGGGGATGCGGCGGCCCAGGGCCGGGAGGACGGCCGTCTTCCCGACCAGGTCCCGGTACCGTTCATCGTCGGGATGGACGGCGACGGCGCTATCCCCCAGGATGGTCTCCGGGCGGGTGGTGGCGACCTGAATGAACCGGGTGGCCCCTTCAGCCCAGCGCCCGCTCCCCCATTCGGCCCGGGGGCCGTCCCAGTCTTCGTCCACAATCGGATACCGGACCGTCCAGAGGTGCCCCGGCACTTCGGAGTAGACGTTCTCCAGGTCGGAGATGGCGCTGGTACAGCGGGGGCACCAGTTCACCATATACCTGCCCCGATAGATGAGTCCTTTTTTGTAGAGGCGGACGAAGGCGGTGCGGACGGCGCGGGAGAGGTCAGGGTCCAGGGTGAAGCGCTCCCGGGACCAGTCGCAGGAGACGCCCAGCCGCTTGTGCTGCTGGGTGATGATGGCCCGGTGTTTCTGGGCCCAGTCCCAGCAGCGCTGGATGAACTTCTCCCGGCCCAGGTCGTGACGGGTCAGGCCCTCCTTGCGCATGTCCCGCTCCACGACGTTCTGGGTGGCGATGCCGGCGTGGTCGGTGCCGGGGAGGAAGAGGGTGTCGTAGCCGCGCATGCGGTAGTAACGGGTCTGGAGGTCCTCCACGGCGGCGGTCATGGCGTGGCCCAGGTGGAGGACGCCGGTGACGTTGGGCGGAGGCATGGTGATGCAGAAGCGGGGGCCGGCGGGATCCGCCAGCCCCTTCTGGACGAGGGTCTCCGGGCGGAAGAAGCCCTGCTCCTCCCACCACTCGTAGAGGCGTTCCTCCATTTCGGCAGGGTTGTAGATTTTGGCCAGGCGTTCGGTCATGGTGCTCCTCCTATAGAGAATCGGACGCAGATGGCGCAGGTTTATTCTCGTTCGGCAATCACGACTTCTGATAGCGGCGGGACACCGGCCAGCAGCCGGCGGACTTCCGCCGCCGTCGGGGGTGGGGTATCCTGGAGATAGGTCTCCCCTGCCGGCCCAGGTTCTACCAGCAAGCCCTGTTCCCGGAGCACCCGACGGAGAAAAGCGGCATCGCTCTCCGGAGCCCTCCCGACAGCCTGGGCCGGTTCCTCACAAGGGTCTGGTGCAAGATTTATCTTGCGCCACATTTCTCCGCAGGGTAGGTGGTTACCCATTTCGTCAAGTATTCCGCCGGGCGATGGCGACGATGCGGCGGGCGAGGGGGGTGAGGGGTTCTCCGCTCCACCCGCCGTAGACCGTCACCCAGCGCAGGCCGACGCTCTCTATCATTGCCTTCAGTTCGGTGGCAGTGTAGATGCGGACGTCGAACTCCATGCTCTGCCACTCGCCGCCCTCCAGCCAGCGCCAGGTCTCCCCGGTGCGGCCGGCCACCGGGTCCAGCCAGGGCTCCGCCAGGACGATCAGTTCGCCCGCCTCAAACCAGTGGCGGTCCACGTCCATGCGGACCCGCCAGTCCCGGTTCATCACGTCTATCAGCAGGAGACCGCCGGGTTTGAGGGCCCGCCGGGCCCCTTCCAGAACCCGCAGGTTCTCCCGGTCGTCGGCGAAGTAGCCAAAAGAGGTGAAGATGCTGATGACGGCGTCAAATTCCTCGGTCCAGGGGATTTCCCGCATGTCGCCCCGGTGCCAGCGAATCTGGATTCCGGCCTCCTGCGCGGCCGCGCGGGCCTGCCCCAGCAGAGTTTCGCTGAGGTCCAGGCCGGTCACCTGGAGGCCCCGCCGGGCCAGAGGGATGGCGATGCGGCCGTAGCCGCAGGCCAGGTCCAGCACCGAGGCGCCCGGCTGGAGGCCCAGGTAAGCGATGATGCCTTCCACCTGCTGTTGGGTCGCCTCGGGCGAAGCCAGCGGCCCGTAGATGCGCAGATACCGGTCGTCAAAGAACGTCTCCCACCAGGCCATAGATGCCTCCTTTTGCAGGGAACAAAACGTCCCTTCCGTCCAGGGACGGAAGGGACGATTCCGTGGTACCACCCTGGTTCGCCGGTGATAGACCGGCGCACTCCGCGCCCTCGCCTGTGAGACGCCCCTCCGCTGCGCTTCGTGGCTGACTACAAACCGCCCCTCCGCTGCGCTTCGTGGCTGAC
>DAOTWL010000172.1:0-23211 GCA_034435875.1 Anaerolineae bacterium | reverse complement strand
GCCGGAGTGGAGCGGGTGGACGCCCTCTACGTGGGCAATATGCTCAGCGGCGAACTGACCGGCCAGGAGCACCTGGGGGCGCTGGTGGCGGACTTCGCTGGCCTGCGGGGTGTGGAAGCGGTCAAGGTGGAGGCGGCCTGCGGGTCCGGCGCGGCCGCGCTCCGGCTGGGCTACATCGCCGTGGCCGGCGGCCTGGCGGACGTCGTCCTGGCCGTCGGCGTGGAGAAGATGACGGACGCCACCGGTCCGGAGGCGACCGCCGCGCTGGCCATGGCCGCCGACGCCGACCACGAGGTCGCCCACGGCCTCACCTTCGTCGCCCTCAACGCGCTGCTGATGCGCCGGTATATGTACGAGTACGGCTACAAGAAAGAGGACTTCGCGCCCTTCACGGTCAACGCGCACGCCAACGGGATGAACAACCCGTATGCGATGTTCCATATGAAAGTGACGCCGGAGGCCTACGCGAAGGCCCGGATGATTGCTGATCCCATCAACCTGCTGGATTCCTCACCGGTGGCGGACGGCGCGGCGGCGGTGGTGCTGGTGCCCGCTGATTGGGTGCGGGGGAGCGGGAAGCCCGGGATCCGCATCGCGGCCTCGGCGGTGGCGACGGACGCGGTGGCCCTGCACGACCGGCGGGACCCGCTGGTGTTGGAGGGAGCGGCCCTCTCGGCCTGGCGGGCCTACGGGCAGGCCGGCATCGGGCCGGAGGAGGTGGACCTCTTTGAACTCCACGACGCCTTCAGTATTATGGCCGCCATGAGCCTGGAGGCGGCGGGGTTCGCCCGGCGCGGGGAAGGGGTCCGGCTGGCGCTGGACGGGGAAATCACCCTCCAGGGCCGGATTCCGGTTGCCACAATGGGCGGCCTGAAGGCGCGGGGGCATCAAGTCGGCGCGACGGGCGTCTATCAGGTGGTGGAGGTCGTCCAGCAACTGCGCGGCGAGGCCGGAGCCAACCAGGTCCCGAACGCGCGGGTCGGTATGGCCCAGAACATCGGCGGGAGCGGGGCGACGGTCATCACGCACATTTTGATTCGTGAAACGTGAAACATGAAGCGTGAAACGTGAAGGAGGCAGGAATGAGTCTTCCCAGCAAGAATTGGCGGTTGCGGAATCAGCGGTATCGGCTGGTGGGGGAAATCTGCGAGAAATGCGGGACGCCGATTTTCCCACCCCGGGACGTCTGCCCGGAGTGCGAGGCGCCGGCCCAGACCCCCTACGTCTTCAGCGGACGAGGGGAGGTCTACTCCTACAGCACCGTCTATCATCCCCCAGCGGGGTTTGAGCGCTACGCGCCCTACACCGTCGCGCTGGTGCGGCTGGAGGAGGGGCCGATGCTCACGGCCCAGTTGACCGACGTCGCACCGGAGGAGGTCCACATCGGCATGCCGGTGGAAATGGTCACCCGGCAGATGCAGACGGACGGCGACGAAGGGGTCATCGCCTACGGGTACAAGTTCCGGCCCGTGATCCGCTAACTGCCGGACGTGCCGGGCACTTTCAGAAGTGCCCGGCACGTTCGGTCAACCCCCAATGACCATTCCAGCGGGGTCAATTTCCCTCAGCACGCGCCGCTCCTCCGGCGTGGGCAGCGCACTCTCCGGCACATCGGCGGGGATTTCCCTTGGAGAGAGATGAGGGACGACGAGCGGCCCGGATATTCTCCGGTCGCCGCACAGGACGCAATTTCCGCGTTTTCGGCGGTAAATAGCTATGGCAGCGGTTGCCACGAGATGGGGGCGACGGCGACTTCGCCGGAGGTGAGGGTGGCGACCCAGGGCCAGCCGGCCGTGGTAATGTACCACGCTCACAGCGACGGCAAAGTACTTTTCCTGGTTATAATCGCCGTCAGTAAGGGAGGTGATACCCACCAGCCGCCAGTTGCCCTCTGCGTCCTGAAAGATTGTGTGGTCATTGATATAATATCCATACCGGGTGGGCTTGAAGAGTAGTTGCCATTCTCCGGCGATACGTGGTACGAGGAGCGGAGGGGTGTCTCCTGTAGGCCAGGCTTCAACCTCATCCAGCAGTGTGGCTTCGTCGCCGCGCTTGGGCACGCGCCAGACGCGGAAGGAGCCGCCTTCGCCGCGCCACAAGAAGGGAAGGAGCCGAACTGCGCCTGGCCGATCGCCTGCCAGCCTGTGGCAGCCCGCCGTTCAATGCGGTAGGTCTCCGCTTCAGGGTTGGCGATCCAGCCCAGGTGCACCCAACCGGGGCCGCTGACTGTCTGCACGCCGTAGCGTGCCTGAAACACGGCGACTTCCGTGCGGGGGATGGAGCCGTAGAAGTCGCTGGCCAGAGGCGCCTCAACGTAGATCCGCACGATTGCCTCCAGCAGCAGCCAGAGGGCAAGCAGTGCCAGTAAGAGTTTGCACAGTGATGCCCACTTCTTCATCGCGGTGCACCTTCTTTGGGGGTAGCCTCTTTGTGGCGCCCCATTCTCGCTGAGGATGCGCTCCCGAAGTTCCTTGCGGATGGACGCCCTGCGCACCAGGTCCACCCGAACGCCCAACAGGCGGGAGAGATAGTCCTCCAGTTCAATGAACTTGAGCAGTCCCGGCACGGTGTCAAACTCCACCAGGATGTCCACGTCACTGCGGCGGCGCTGCTCGCTGCGCACGTAGGAGCCGGAGAGGCCGATCTCGCGGACGCCGTATCCCTCCCGCAGTTCCGCTTTGTGCTCCCGCAGGATGCGTTCAATCACAGACGACGGACCACAGACGACGGACCCCAGACGACCAGTTCCGCTTTGTGCTCCCGCAGGATGCGTTCAATCTCTTCGCGCTGCTTCATCGCTCTCCCTCCTCCGCCTTTATCCTCAGTCGAATCGTGGGCACTGCAACTTTCCCACTCTACATCACCCGTCCCCCTGGTATCGGCGGGCCGCCGGCGTAGACCTCCGTAACCGCCATGCCGCCCACGGGCCGGCCCAGGACGCGCCGGACCCCCAGCCAGCGCCCTTTGGCCTGGAAGGAGACGATGTCCAGCGTGAGCAGCGAGGCCGCAACGGGCGTACCAGCAGGGAGACCCGCCAGCCAGTCGGCGAAGAGGCCGCAGGCGCCGGCCAGCGTCCGGGCCCCGACCGGCTGCAGGGAGAGGACCGGTGCGGTCAGGGGTACGCCCTCACCGTCCAGAACGGCCAGCACCCGCAGCGCGGTGAGGGCCTGAAAACCGCGCCGCACCGGAAGCGGCAGCGGGGCGGCACCGTCCGGCCGGGGGAACAGAGGCCCCGAAAGACGGGCCAGCAGGTACTCCCCCAGGACCCGGAGCCGGGGGATGCGGAACGTCCGCCGGACGGCCCGGACCTGGATGATGCCCGCGTTGCGGACGCCGGTGTAGGCATTGTAGCGCAGGAGGTTGGTGTTCATCAGCGCGTCCACGTAGGGGCCCGTCCGCTGCCAGCCCAGAAACTCCCCCTGGAGGACCCAGCCCTCCAGCGCCGGGGTGACCACCAGAATGCCGACGCGCGGGTCGGAATCCAGGTTGCCCACCGACTTGCGGAGCAGGAAATTGCCGAAGATGAGCCGGTCCTCCACATCTCCGGCCGGCATCAGCGACGTACACGGCACCACGTTGGGAACGCCGTCGGCGGAACGGGTCGCCAGAAACTTGGGGACCATTTCCTCCTTCAGAGCCCGAAGGAGTGCGGGATAGGGAGAAAGAACCGACATCACGGTCCTCCTTGCCGGGAATGATAGGAGCAGCGATTCCTTTGCGCTCTCTGCGCCCTCGGCGGTTTGAACTCAGCGCGTGGCGCCGGACCAGCGGGCAACGGGCACCCACCGCCGCGCCAGCGCGTGGACGGCCTCCATTTCCTCCTGCGTCAACAGCGGGACACCTTCCAGCGCGTAGGGGCGGTCCAGGCGGTGGTACTTGGGCTGACCCAGGTTGGTGTAGGCCAGCAGGTCCCACCGCTGGACGGCGGGGAGTTCCCGGGCGATGAAAGCCGCCAGCGCGGCGATGTTGGCCTCGTCGGCCGTGTAGCCGGGGATGACCGGAGTCCGAATCCACATCGGACGGCCCGCCGCCGCGATGCGGCGCGCGTTCTCCAGAATCCGCGCGTTGTCCACGCCCGTCGCCGCCCGGTGGCGGTCCGGGTCCCAGATTTTCAGGTCGTAAAGGACCAGGTCCACCCAGGGGAGGACCGCCTCGTACTGCTCCCAGGGCACCGCGCCGCAGGTATCCAGAGCGACGTGAATCCCGGCCTGGCGGCAGAGGCGGGCCACTTCCCGGACGAAGTCGGCCTGGCGCATCGGCTCGCCGCCGGAGAAGGTCACGCCCCCGCTGGAGGTCTCGTAGAACACCCGGTCCTTCTCCACCTCCGCAAAGAGCGCCTCCGGCGTCCACTCCCGCCCGATGACCTCCAGCGCGGCCGCCGGGCAGGCCCGGGCGCATTCCCCGCAGACCGTGCAGCGCTCCCGGTCTATGCGCATCCCCGCCGGGGTCAGTTCCAGCGCGCCGACGGGGCAGGCCCGCAGACAATCCCGCGCGCCGATGCAGCGGACGTCGTACCAGACCAGTTCGGGGCGGGGGGAGAGGCCCTCCGGGTTGTGGCACCAGGCGCAGCGGAGAGGGCATCCTTTCAGGAAGACGGTCGTCCGGATGCCCGGCCCGTCCTCCGTACTGAAGCGCTGAACGTTGAAGGTGATACCGGCAATTTCGGTTTGCATCGTTCCTGACTGCAGGACGGCCTTTCCAGGCCCTTCAGACGGGCTGAAAAGCCCATTCTGTCCGTGTTCTTCCGTGTCCTATGGATTCCAGGCCAGTTCGGGCCGCCGGCGGGGGAGGAGGCGGTGGAACCGGTAGCGGGGATAGCCCAGCGTCAGCGCGATGACGGCCCGGCGGTCTGGCGGCAGGCCCAGGGCGGCCCGCAGGCGCGCGCTGCGGGCCAGCGCCACGGTGAAGTACCCGATGTGACAGGTACCCAGCCCGCGCAGGGAGGCCGCCAACATCCCGTTGTAGGCCGCGTACGTGGCGTCCTCCCGACCGAAGTAGTCGTCCCGGGGGACGTGGGCGATGAGGACGACGGGCGCGCGGAAGAAAACGGGGTCTTCGCCCTGCGCGTGGCGCTGGGCCAGCCGCTCAAAACCGGGGACGCTCTCCATTCCCTTCCGCACCTGCTCGGCGCCTGCCGTCAGGCGCAGCAGGAAACGGACCAGGGGATTGCGCAACAGGCGCGCCGTATGGGCCAGGACGGCGACCGTCTGGGCGCTGAGCGCGGCGATACGGGCGGGGTCGTCCAGGACCAGCCAGTCCACCGGCTGTTCGTTGCTGGCGCTGGGGGCCCACCGGCCCATTTCCACCAGTTCCCGCACCACCTCCCGGGGCACCGGTCGGTCCCGGAAGACGCGCGCGGAGCGGCGGGCGCGCAGCGCCACCTCCAGCGCGTCTACCGACGGCAATCGGGCCGGGTCCAGGGGCGGGCAGTCCTCCAGGGGGTACTCGCTGTGGAGGACGGCGTCGGCGGGGCAGACGGCGACGCAGTGGCCGCAGAGCCAGCAGGCCGCCGCGTCGGCGACGACGACCCGGTCCGGCTCATGCCGGAAGACGCGGCCGGTGCAGAGGGCCACACACGCGCCGCAACGGGTACAGCGTTCGGGCAGAATCGCAATCTCGGGCATAACGACTCCTTTTCAGTCCTGGGCGGACGCGGACGAGCGCGGAGAAAGGCGGACTTTCAAATCTCCGCGTCCATACGTGTTGATCCGCGTCCCCCTTTCCGCCGCCACCGCGCCAGGGCGTAGAGGGCGATACCGATCCAGGCGACGTTGATGCCCACCGAGGGGAAGGCCCGATAGTAGCCGGAGTTGACGATAAGCAGGAGGCTTCCCAGGGCGTTGAGGGCCTGATAGAGGGGCGAATCGCCCTCCAGCCGGCGCGTGGAGACCAGCGCGTAGGCGGCGAGCAGGGCCACGACGCCGACCCAGCCCGCCAGGTCTATCCAGAGATTCGGGGGCATGAGGCCTCACTCCCAGATACAGCAGGCGCCGGGCGCTTTTGGCAATGCCCGGCACCCGCATGGCGGCTTACTCTCCGATAATCTTGACCAGCACCCGCTTGGGGCGTCGGCCGTCAAACTCGCCGTAGAATATCTGCTCCCAGGGGCCGAAGTCCAACCGCCCGCCGGTCACGGCGACCACCACCTCCCGGCCCATGACCTGCCGCTTCAGGTGAGCATCCGCGTTGTCCTCGCCGGTCCGGTTGTGGCGGTAGCGGGCGACCGGCTCATGGGGCGCCAGTCCTTCCAACCATTCGTCAAAATCCCGGTGGAGCCCCGGCTCATCATCGTTGATGAAGACGGAGGCGGTAATGTGCATTGCGTTGACCAGGCACAGGCCCTCCTGGATGCCGCTTTCCCGCACGCATTCCTCTACCTGGGGGGTGATGTTGATAAAGGCCCGCCGCTGGGGGATGTTGAACCAGAGTTCTTTGCGGTAACTCTTCATCGGGCCTCCTGAGCGCGATAGACATCTACCCAGAAACTTGTGGCGCAAGATTCATCTGCGCTGTTCGTCTTCCGGCCTCAGGGATTGCCCCTCCCCCCTGCCCCCTCCCCGCCGCCGATGCACGGCACAGGGAGGGGGAGGACTGGAGGGGGAGGGGTGAGGGCCTCTGCCGCCGAAGGCGAGCGGGAGATGGGCCGGGGGTGAGGCGGGGTGAGGGCAAAAAGTGTCACCGATGATGAACCATCCCGATAAATCGCAAGATAAATCGCAAGATAAATCTTGCGCTACAGTGCGTGGCTCTCCCGCGCGATGATTTCGTCCTGAATCTCCTTGCCCAGCATCACGAAGTAGGCATTGTAGCCGGTGACCCGGACCAGCAAGTTGCGGTAGGAATCGGGGTCCCGCTGAGCCGCGCGCAGCGTCTCCGGGCTGATGACGTTCAGTTGCAGACAGGTGCCGCCGACTTTTCCGTAGGCCCGCAGGAGCGCCGCCAGTTTGGTCCGGTTCTCCGGACTGCGCAGGAGGCTGGGGGAGAAACTCATCGTGTGCGAGGCGCCGTTGGGCGCCGTCTCCAGGCCCAGACGGCCCACGCTGCGGATGACCGCCGTCGGCCCATTCCGGTCGGCGCCGTTGACCGGACAGACGCCGTTGGAGAGAAACTGGCCGCGCCGGCGGCCGTCGGGCGTCGCCGCCGTGCGGGGCGCATAGGCCACCCAGTAGTTCCAGGAGAGATAGCCACCCCGGTACCGCTTGCCCGTCTCCGGCGTGGTGTGGCGGAACGCCTCCGTCGTCCAGAACCGGCTGACCTCCCGGGCGATGTCGTCGGCCTCCGGGTCGTCGTTGCCGTATTTGGGGGCCCTGTGCAACAGCATCTGCCGGAGCGATTCGTAGCCCTCAAAGTTGGCGTCCAGCGCCCGGACCAGTTCGTCCATACTTACGGCCCTCTCGTCATAGACCAGTTTCTTCACCGCCGCCAGACTGTCCGCCGCCGTCGCCAGCGCGATGCCCTCCACGGTGATGAAGTTGTAGCGAGCGCCACCGGTGGTGATGTCCTTCCCGCTCTCCAGACAGCCGTCCACCAGCGCGCTGAGGTACGGGGTGGGCTCAAAGCGGGCCCGACCAGTATCGGCGATGTTGTTGACGGCAATCAGTTGCTCCAGTATGGCCTTCAGTTGCCGCTGGAAGGCGTCAAAGAACTGGTTAAAGGTGGCGAAGGTACGGGGGTCACCCGTCCGGGGGCCGACCTGCTCGCCGGTAGCGGCATCCCGCCCGTCGTGCAGGGCCAGTTCCACCGCCTTGGCGATGTTCAAGTTGACGTCCACCGTCCCGGAGCGGTCGCATCCCTGCAGCGTGTTCTCCAGACAGCCTACGGGGGCGTAGTCCCACAGTTGCTCCTCCGGCAGTCCCTGCCAGCGCAGGCCCGCGATGGAGTTCTCGTCAAAATTCAACAGGAACGGACTGCCCTGTGCGCTGGCGACCATGTCCACGACCCGCTGCAGGAGCCAATCGGGCGTACGGGCATGCAGGCGGACGTTGGGCTTGGGCTCCAGCAGATTCATCTCCTCAATCACGTCCAGGATCAGCGCGGTCAGTTCGTTGCTGGCGTCCTCGCCCTTTTCGTCCATACCGCCCAGGGTGACCAGTTGGCCGAAGGAGGAGTTGATGCCCTGATTGGTGCCCACCCAGCCCTGGTAGTCGTAGGCGTAGTTGGGCTGAATCCAGAAGCACTGGAGAAGTTCTTTCGCCTGCTGACGGTTGAGCCGTCCGGCCTCTATATCGGCCCGATAGTAGGGGTAGAGATACTGGTCTATGCGGCCGGGGGAGAGGCCAGGGCCGGGGTAACTCTCGGCGACCATGACCAGCATATGGGTGAACCAGAGGGATTGCAGGGCCTCGTGGAAGGTCTCTGCCGGCTCCCAGGGGACTTTGTCACAGATACGGGCGATTTCCTCCAGTTCTGCCCGCCGACCGGGGTCGGGCTCCTGAGCGGCGAGACGGCGGGCCTCGGCGGCGTAGCGGGCGGCGAAGGTCCGGGCCGCTTCGGCGCAGATCGCGATGGCCCGGGCCAGCGCGCGCCGCCGGGGGGCCGCCTGCGGGTCCTGAGCGACGGCCTGCGCCTCGGCGTGGACCGCCCGGAATCCCTCCCGCAGGACGCGGGGGTAATTGGGGATCAGGTGGCCCGGGATCGCGCCGCAGTTGCCCACGCCCAACCGGTCCAGCCGCATCGCCTCCTTCAGGAAGCGCTTCTCCATTCGGGCGAACCAGCGCGCCTCGGCGCGGGTGAGGGTACGGGAGAGCGCGGCGTTGAAGTGGAAGCCGACGATGAGTTCGCCCTCCAGAATCTGCACCGGCAGGTACTCCTCCACCACCCGTCGGAAGAAGAGGGCCCGCCGGACCACCAGGGGCTCCTTCCAGAAGCCGGGGGGCAGGTCCACCTTCGTCGCGGCGGCCCGGAGATACGCCTTCGCGCCAGCCAGAAACAGCATCATCTCCGGGACGTTGGTCCAGTTCCAGGGGGAATAGACGTGGTCCCAGGGGGTGCCGGTGGTGTAGGCGCGCACTTCGTTGGTGTACTGGCGGGTGTAGAAACTCCAGTACTGGTCCCGCAGTTGGCGGACGCGGGGGCTGAGCGTCTCAGCAGGGGACCAGACCCGCGTGGGGGTGACCACTTCGCAGGTGTCTACGGGCATGGGGGCCTCCTGTGAATTGACAAAGGTGCCAGGCACCTGAAAGGCGCCTGGCATCCGACTTACCGCAGACCCTTGCCGCGCAGCAGGCCGTCCACCCAGGCGGCCTCCTCCGGGGAGAGGGGCGCGGACGGTGGGCGACGGTAATCTATCAGGTCAGCATAGCCACCGTTATCGTAGCAGCGGTCCAGGACGGCCTGCACATCCAGCACCACGTCCGGGTCCGGCTCCTTCAGGGGGATGCGTATCCGGGGGAGCCACTTGCTCAGGGGGACGGGGTAGACCTCAAAGCGACGCCGCTCCGGACCCCGGCGGACACAGATGAGATACCGGTGGGGAGGCAGCTCGGCGCGGGCTTCTTCCGGTAGCGCCACCGTGTGCAGGCCGGTGGAGAGCAGGTCGATCTCTACCAGGTGGACCGGAGTATCCAGCAGTTCCTGTTGCTTGGAGCGATAGAGGCGGTGGCCCTCGCCTGGCGTCTTGTTGGTCGGACTGAGCACCTCAAGGAGGGTGACGACTTCTCCCCCGGCGGCGTGGACGATCTCCACGTAGGGCTCCCGATGCTCCACCGGGGGCACGGTCACCAGGACCGGCGCGTCCGCCACGACTTCCACCTCCGCTTCGGCGACGGCCGCACCCCAAGTGGGGACGGGCTCTCGCACGGCCAGCGGCGGCCGGATAATCGTCACGTCCGGATAGAAAGTTTGCGGCGGCTCCAGGATGTAGACCCGCTCGCCGATACGGGCGTGGTAGCGGGGGCGCAGGCCGGGGCCAATGGTATCGGCGATGTAGGTGATCAGCCGCTGATGCACATCCGGCCAGTGAACCGGGTCCTCCAGATACGGGTCCATTCCAGGGAAGGGTCCAGGCATATTGCACCTCCGACGCTATCGTAGGGGCAACCTTTGCGGTTGCCCTATGTGGGGCAGGGGCAAGCCCTGCCCCTACGGTTGGAATTGTCGTTCTGCCGCCTCCAGGCGGGCCAGCACCCGCTCCCGGCCCAGAATGCTGAGGGTGCCGAAGAGGGGTGGGGAGACGGCCTTGCCGGTGGTGGCGATGCGGAGGAGGCCGAAGACCTGCCGGTTGGTCAGGCCCAGTTCCTCCACCAGCGCCCGCAACGGTGGCTCTAGCGCCTCCTCGGAGAAGTCGGGGACGTCCGCCAGCACCTCCCGCGCCCGGCGCAGGACCTCCCGCGCCCGTTCGGCGTCCAGGCCCTGGGCCAGCAGGTCGTCGGCCGACGGCGGCGCGATGTCCCCAAAAAAGAAGTCCGTCATCTCCACCACGTCGGTCAGGTGCCTGATGCGCTCCTGGATGAGGGGGACGATGCGGCGCAGGACGGCGCGCGTCGGGGGCGGGCAGGGCACCGGCACCAGCCCAGCCTCCTGCCAGAAGGGGAGCAGCCGCTCCAGCAACTCGTCCGGGGAGAGACTGCGAATGTAGATGCCGTTCATCCAGTCCAGTTTGTCGTAGGAGAAGGCCGCCGGAGCCCGGTTGACCCGATAGAGGTCAAACCGTTCTATCAACTCCTCCCGACGGAAAATCTCCTGCCTCTCCCCCTCGCCCGGCGCCCAGCCGAGAAGGGCCAGGAAGTTCAACAGCGCCTCCGCCAGGTACCCCTGCTTGCGGAATTCGGTAATGGACGTCGCGCCTTCCCGCTTCGCCAGTTTCTTACCGCCGGGCATCGTCACCAGGGGGACGTGGCAGAAGGCGGGCAGTTCCCATCCCAGGGCCTGGTAGAGCAGGACGTGTTTCGGCGTGCTGGACACCCAGTCGTCCCCGCGAATGACGTGGGTTACTTTCATATAGTGGTCGTCCACCACGACGGCCAGGTGGTAGGTGGGGAAACCGTCCGACTTCAGGAGTACTTGGTCGTCAATCCCGGCGTTCTCAAAGACCACCTCGCCCTTGATAATGTCCTGGAAGACGGTCCGACCGGTGAGGGGGACCTTGAGCCGGATGACGTGGGGCTCGTCCGGGGAAACGGCGTCGGGCGGCAGGTAGCGGCAGTGGCGGTCGTACATCGGGGGCTGGCCGCGCGCCCGCTGGGCCTGGCGGACCTCCTCCAGCCGCTCCGGGGTGCAGTTGCAGCGGTAGGCCCATCCGGCGGCGACCAGTTCCTCCGCCACCTGCTTGTAGAGCGGCAGCCGCTCCGACTGGATGTACGGCCCATAGGGGCCGCCGACGGCGTAGGCTTCGGCCTTCTCCACCCCGGCGTGCCGGAGTTCTTCCAGGCCGGGGCCTTCATCCCAATCCAACCCCAGCCAGCGCAGGCCTTCCATAATGACCGGAATGGTCTCTGGGCGGTAACGGACCCGGTCGGTATCCTCAATGCGCAGGATGAACTGGCCGCCCATTTTGCGGGCGAAGAGCCAGTTGAAGACGACGGTGCGCACATTGCCGATGTGCGGCTCCCCGGTCGGACTGGGAGCGAAACGGACGCGAACGCTCACTCTCTCGCCTCCAGACCCAATTTCTGACGGACGTGATGATTCTCCCACAGGGACACAAAGGCACAAAGAAGGACGCGAAGAAAATCTCCGTGTGCTTTGTGTCTTTGTGTGAGATCAGTTTCGGTGCTCGCTTCCCTTTCCTGCACTCCTGAATGCGCTCTGCGTCCAATTATATCATACCTTCGGCAATCCTCAAAGAGGTCGGGCCGCTTGGCATTTCTTTAAGAATGTGGTATATTCTTGAAGAACCGTCGGTGAGAGATGCAAGCAGAGCGCGGAATCCGCGTTGCTCCACATTCATCTGCGTTCCAAGAAAAAGCGGACGCAGATTTACGCAGATATGATAAAAATCTGCGTTTATCTGCACCCGAATAGGAATATTTGAGGACATCCGATGCCGTATCTGACCCGTGAGTTGTTGGTTCCAGAGCGAATTGCGCCCTATTCCCGGGAAATCATCCGGCGCGGAGAGGGGTATTACCAGGAAGGCCGGGTCACCCTCATCTCCCTGAACGACGAATCCGCCACCTGCAAGGTGCGGGGCACGGGAAGCACCTACACCGTTGTCCTGCGGGCCGAGAGCGAGAAGAAACTGGCCGTCGCCTGCTCCTGCCCGTACGCGGCCAAGGGGTACGTCTGCAAGCATATCATCGCAGCGGCACTGGAAGTGGGCAAGCACGTGGCCTCTATAGAGGACCGCTGGGATTACCGCCTCGGCCGCCTGCTGGACTCACTGCCCAAACCGACCGCTCAGAAAGTTTCAAAGACGACTTCTCCCTACGTTTTGCTCTTCAGCCTCCAGAAGTGGACGAACACCTTTCACCTCCAGGCCTACATCATCCCGGAGTCCCGCTGGTCGGAGGTCCGTGCTTTTTCCTCCGACAACCCCGAAGCCGTCGCTCAGTACCTGGATAACGACCGCTCCTGGCAGAGTGTAGCGGTTCCGGTCCCATCTTCGTTGGACCCATACGCCTGTGTCAATCAGCCTCCGGAAGCGGCCTATATCTGCAACCTGATGCTCGCCGCATCTACTTCTTATTACTATTACTACCCCAGCGGCTCGTTTCAGCCGGACATATTCGGCAAATATCTGTTGATCCTGGCCCGCTATCAGGTGCCCCTTTTCCTCCGCAGCGGCGACCGTTTCACCCGCCGCCTGCGCTGGGGGGACCGCCCGGCGGACCTGGAAGTCGCCCTCATCCGGGATTCGGAGGGCCTGAAACTGGATGCCGGGATCGTTTTGGACGGAGTCGTCTACTCCCACCGTCATGGCGGCCTGCACATCGTCTCCAAAGACCCCCCGTGGATCCTGGCGGGGGATATGCTGATTCCGGTTACCCGCCCGGAAGTCCTGACCGTCCTCTCCAGTCTCTCTTTCACCATCCCGCCAAAGGACGAGGACCAGTTCCGGAGTACGTTTCTCCCCCGGCTGGCAGAACGACTCCCCCTGCGCAGCGAAGTCGTCCAGGTGGAAGAAGTCCGGGCCGAACCGGTCCCCCGGCTCTACCTGCGGGAAGAAGGCGGCACCTTCTGGGCCGATCTGCTCTTCGGGTACGGGGAGTACGAGGTGGAAGCCAACCCGAAGGCCCCCGCCGTCATCGCCCAAGCGGGCCCGGAGCTATGGTCCCTGATCCGCATTCACCGGGACCTGCAGAAGGAGACGCACTATTACCAGTTGCTCACTGACCCCCGCTACGGGCTGAAGCGGGCCGGGTATCAGTACGGGCCGGCCGCCTTCCAGTTGCGCGCCCGAACCCATCCGCTGGACTTTCTGACCCAATCCATCCCCCTCCTGACCAGGGCCGGGTTTGAGATTTACGGCCAGGAGCGGCTGCAATCCGCCCGCCTGAAGCAAGCCGAACCGGTCCTGCGCGTCTCCATCTCCTCCGGCATAGACTGGTTTGACGTAGAGGCCGTCGTCCAGTATGGCGACCAGTCCATCTCCTTCAAGGACGTGCTGAAGGCCGTCCGCAAGGGCGAACGGTACGTCAAACTGGCCGACGGCACCTTCGGCCAGATTCCCCAGGACTGGCTGGAACGGTACAAGTACCTCCTGGGACTGGCCGAGGAGACGGAAAAGGGACTGCGGGTTCGGAATGTCCAGGTTCCGCTCCTGGACCGTTTTCTGGAAGACGCGGCCGAGGTCCAGGCCGCGCGGGAGTTTCAGGAACGACGGGAGCATCTGCGGGCGTTTGAACGGATCACCCCTCATCCGCTCCCCCGGGGATTCCAGGGTGAACTCCGCCCGTACCAGAAGGCCGGAGTGGACTGGCTCCACTTCCTCCACGAGTACCGCTTCGGCGGGATCCTGGCCGACGATATGGGCCTGGGCAAGACCGTCCAGGCGCTGGTCTTCCTCCAGTCCCTGAAGGAGCGGGGGGAGGCCGAACGGGCATCCCTGCTGGTGGTGCCCAAATCCCTCCTGGCCAACTGGCAACGGGAAATCGCCCGCTTCACCCCCCAACTGCGGCTCCTGGAATTCACGGGGGCCGGGCGCTCCAGGGACCCGTCCATCTTTGACCAGTACGACATCGTCCTGACGACCTACGGCACGATGCTGCGGGACGTGGAGTTTCTGCGCGCCTACTGCTTCCACTACGTCATCCTGGACGAGTCGCAGGCCGTCAAGAATCCCCTGGCCAAGACGGCTCGGGCGGCCCGTCTCCTCAACGCCGACCATCGCCTGGCGATGACCGGAACCCCGGTGGAGAACACGACCTTTGAACTCTGGTCTCAGTTCGCCTTCCTCAACCCGGGGCTCCTGGGGAGCCTGGAATCCTTTAAGGAGAACTTCGCCAACCCCATAGAGAGCCGTCAGGACGAAGAAGCCGCGTCCACGCTGAGGAAACTGGTCTACCCCTTCATCCTGCGCCGGACGAAGGCGCAGGTGGCGCCGGAACTCCCCCCGCGCACCGAGCGGACGCTGTTTGTGGAACTGGAGCCGGCCCAGCGGAAACTCTACACCCGCCTGCGCGACCGCTACCGGGCCGAGTTGCTGGGGATGATTGAGACCCGGGGGATGAACGATGCCCGGATGAAGATTCTGGAGGGGCTGCTGCGGCTGCGCCAGGTCTGCATCCATCCGGCGCTGGTGGAACCGACCTACCGGGGAGAATCGGCCAAATTTGAGTTGCTCTTTGAGACGCTGGAAACCCTCTGGGCCGAAGGCCACAAAGTGCTGGTCTATTCCCAGTTCGTGGAGGTGCTCAAGCGGGTGCGCGCCGGCCTGAAGGAGCGGGGAATTTCCTACGCATACCTGGACGGCCAAACGCGGGACCGGCAGGCTCAAGTGGACCACTTTCAGTGCGACCCCGCCGTCCCCTGCTTCCTGCTGAGCCTGAAGGCGGGGGGGGTGGGGCTGAATCTGACTGCCGCCGACTATGTCATCCACCTGGACCCGTGGTGGAACCCGGCAGTGGAGATGCAGGCCGCCGACCGGGCCCACCGCATCGGCCAGGACAAGCCGGTCTTTATCTACAAACTCATCGCCCGGGATACGGTAGAGGAGAAGATGCTCCAATTGCAGGAGAAGAAGCGGGGCCTGGTGGAGCAACTGATTGCTACGGAGGAGAGTTTCTTCAAGGCCCTCACGCGGGAGGACGTGGAAATTCTCTTCGGATAGACGGACATCGTAGGGGCATGGCGTGCCCCTGCCCCATATGGGGCCACCGCAGGGGGACAACCGCAAGGGGGGCAACTGCAAGGGTTGCCCCTACGCTTTGCGCCGGGCATCAACCTTCGTTGACGCCCTTCTCAGAGGGTCGGCGACGGCCGACCTCCCGGCCGAAGGCCCAAGACGGCTGACTTCCGTCGGCTCCCGGGGCGGCGACCCAACCGACACAGCCCCTTCAGTTAACGCTTATGGGAGCCGGGGGTGGGGCGGGTTTTGCGGCGGCTCGGCCGCCGCAAAACCCCTCGTCTACTTGAGAATATAATACGTCCCCTTCTTATCCCCCACCTTCAGCAGCACCCCCTTCTCCACCAGGTCCGCCAGGTCCAGCCGCAGCGTCTCCGGGCTGACGTGGGGGCAGATGACCTGGTACTCCCGATTGGTGATCCGCCCGTACCGTCGGATGTAATCCAGCGCCTTCATCTGGCGCTCGTTCATCGTCCGCTGCCACTGGGCAATCGGAGGGCGCTCCCGCCGGTTATACAGCGTCACGCTGAACAGATACGGCTCGGCCCGGAATTGCGGCGGCGGCAACCCAGCCGCCATCATCTCCTCAATCATCAGGTCTACCCCCAGCCCCAGTTCTTCAATATACCCCCAGTAGTAGAGCGCGCCGACGATGCGCGGATTGCGGGAGAAGTGCTCTTCCACGATGTTATCCAGGGTGATGTAGCCCGGAAGCCCTCCCGGACTGATGATCTCCATACGGTCTGAGAACATGCGCACTTCAATCCGCCGCCCCCGCAGGCGGTAGTCCCGGTGGGCCACCGCGTTGACCAGGGCCTCGCGGACGGCGGCGGGAGGGTATTCGGTCTGCTCCACCCGCTCCAACCCCTTGACGACCGCGCCGGTCCGCATCTCCTCCATGACCACCGTCCAGGTCCGCTGAAGGATGCGGGCCAGCGGGCCGACGATGTTCTCCCGTCGGCCGTAGCCTGCCTCTCCCCCCTCCCCCCGTGGCTCGCTCCCCAGAAACTTCACAAACACCAACCCGCTCTGGGGAAGGAAGACCTGCGGCTCCCGACCGAAGAGGAGAAGGCCGGCGACGGTCGGGCGTCCGTCCTCGTCCAGCGCTCCGATCTGGAGCAGCAACTCCTCCGGAGCGCGCGTCCAGGACCGGCGTTGCTTCTCCTGCCATCGCTGGAGGAATTCCTCTATCACCTCATCCTCCAGGTCCTCTCGCCGGGCCCCGGCGACGACCTGCATTTCATAATCGCCGCTGGACTTGGTCGCAGCCAGGTGACGAATCTCCTCGCCCGAAAGGGGACGGTTCTCCCCCATCCGCCGGATCACCACCCGCCCGTCCGAGAGGCTATGGAGTTCCGTGCTGCGGGGAACGCGAACGTAGAACACAAATCCACCCGCGACCTCCTCCTGCTGGCACTCCACCTCCAGGGGAGGACGGCACTCCCGCAGGGCATCCCGGAGCAGGGCATCCACCTCTTCCGGATAGATGGCGCCGGTGGACCGGCCGGTCTCGTCTATCCCCAGGACCACCGTCCCTCCATCGGCGTTGGCGAAGGCTACGAGGGTCTCGGCCAGCAGCTCCGCATCGGGCTCCGGCATCAAAGCCACCAGTTGACCCGACCCCCGCTTGAGCAGGTCTCCCCACATGCTGGATTCCTTTGCCTTCCTGGACTTTACTTCCAGTATACAACAAAACGGGAGAGAGACAAGGCCGACAACGAGTTGACGAAGAAACCGGAACAGGCTATAATCGGCCTCAGAGGAGGGACGATGGCCCCAGCATCTCCTGCGACTCACTTCCAAAACATCCAGCAACTGCTCCGAAGGGCCCGGGAAGAGACCACCAGCGGGCACTACCAGCAGGCCGTCCAACTGGCAACCGATGGCCTGAACATGTTAGATACCCTTCCCCCTTCTCCAGAGCAGGAATATCTGCGCTGGAACCTTCTGCTGCAGCGCGGGCGTGCCCGGTTCCTGATGGGAGATTACGCCGCTCTCTCCGACTTCCAAATAGTTCGGGACCAGGCCACCGATCCGGTCCAACGGGCTGAGGCGCTGGTCGGCATCGCGGATTGTCACAACGGGATAGGGGCATACACCGCCGCCGAGGAGGGATACCAGACCGCGTTTCAGGAAGCGGAGGCCAGCGGAAGCGAACTCTCCTGCATCCGGGCCTGGATCGGGTTGGGGAACCTCCGCTGGAAGCAGGGCCGGATTGAGGAAGCCATCCGCACCCTGAACCGGGCCCGAAGCGCGCTGCAGCGCACCCCGGACCTGTACGAATTGGGCCGGGCTCTGCTGGGGCTGGGGATTGCGTACGACTTTGCCGGACAGTTGGAGGAAGCCATCCAGTCCTACGAGGACGCCCTGAAATGCTTCCGCTCTCTGCAAGACGACCAGCGGACCGCAGCGACCCTGAATAACGTAGGGGAACTCTATCAGGAACTGCGCGACCTGGAGCGAGCGCTTCCGTATCACGAAGAAGCCCTTCGTCTGGCGGTGCAGTCTGGGGCCGACCGCGTGTCCATAGACATCACCCGCAACATCGGGGTGGATATGCTCCTCCTGGGGCGGTACAGCGAAGCGATGACGGCCCTGAATCAGGCCTTATCCAGGGCACGGGCGATTCGGGATAAAGACCTGGCATTGCAGGCCCTCTACAACCTGGGCGACGCGTTCCTCCGGCAGGGTGAGGTGGACCGGGCCCTGGCCATCGCCGGAGAACTGGCCGACGAAGCGGCCGCCGTCCGCAGCGAACTGCACGCCGCCCGGGCCCAGTTACTTCAGGGGCGAGCGTATCTGGCCAGAGGAGACCGGTCTATGGCCCAGAACGTCCTGCAGGCCGCCCTGGGACATGCCCATGCCATCCCCAGCCGCTGGCTCCTCTGGCAACTCCACGCGGCCCTGGGGAGAGCCACCGACGACCCCCAGATCGCGCACGTCCATTTTCGCATCGCGGCCGATTTCATCCATCAAATCGCCGACCCCTTGAGCGACCCCACCCTCCGATCCCGTTTCCTCTCCCAACCCGAGGTTCAGGCAGTCCTCCGGCGGGCCGAAGAACCGCAACCGTGAGGGGAGAACGGTGTTTCCATTAGTAGAAAACGACGCTCGGTCAGACCGTCCTCCCAGCGATGAGCGGGAACTGGTGGAGCGGGCCAAACGGGACCCCGAGGCTTTTGGTCTGCTCTACGAGCGGTATGTCGCCCAGATTTACCGCTACCTGTATTACCGTACCGGGAACCCTCAGGACGCCGAGGACCTGACCGCCCGCACGTTTTACCGGGCACTGGAGCACCTTCCGCGCTATCAGGAACGGGGACTCCCCTTCAGCGCCTGGCTCTACCGGATCGCCCACAACATCGTCGTCAACTGGCAGCGCGACCGTCGCCGGCACCCCCTTGTAGCCCTGGACCGCGTGGTCACCCACACCGCAGAGGGCAACCCTCAGGAGATGCTGGAGGAGGAGGAGGAGCAAGAAAGATTGAGAGAGGCCTTTCGGGCTCTGGCCCCGGACCGGCAGGAATTGTTGATTCTCAAATTTGTGGAGGGAATGTCCAACGCACAGATTGGGGTCATTATGGGGCGAAGTGAGGGAGCCATCAAATCCCTTTACCATCGCACCCTGCTGGAATTGAAGAAGAATCTGGAAGGAACGGAGAATGGAGGAGCGAGAAGCGACACTGGTTCAGATCATTGAACGGCTCCAGCGGTGGCTGGTGCCGGTGGAGCCGCCCCCGGCCTTTGCCCGCAGTCTCAAAGCGGAACTGATAGAGGTGGCGCGGCGAAAATACTGGCGCACCCATCGCCTGCGGCGCATCCTGGTGGTGGGAGCAGCAGTTGGTGGTTCCGTGGCCTCCGTGATCGGGCTGACCGCCTTTCTGATCCTCAGACGGCGGGCTCGGGCTCATCCCCCGGTAGCAGTGGGATAGACAGGATCCACGGGGTGGCGAATCGCCACCCCGTGGATCATTTATCGCAGCATTGTCTCATTTTGCATCCGCTCCTGCATACACCCGGTCCAGTTTCCGGCAGACGACCCGCCAGTCAAACTGTTCCTCTCCATACCGGCGGCCCGCCGCGGCCAGACGCGCCGCCGTCTCCCGGTCCGCCAGTACCCGCAGGACGGCGGCGGCAAATTCCGCCTCGCCGTCGGCGACCAGGATGTCCGTCCCCGGAGCGTGGTGCTCAGGTTCATCTGCCAGGGGTCAGGGTTCAGAGTCTGCAAACTGGTCCCCACCATCAGGGTCGCCCGGGCCTGGTACACCGGGGGTTTCCGGGAGAGCCATCCATAACTGACCATCATCGGGATCGGCGTGCTGAGGAGCAAAAGCCACCACCACCGGCCGAGCATTCGGATGTAACGCTGGAACACTGGGATGCCCACTTCCGCCCGCCGCTGAAGCGGCGGGCTCAGATGACAAAGCCCTGACGGGCTATCCGGAAGCCCCCGAAGGAGTGCTTCGCATCTGAGCCAGGGGCTTTTTGCAGTTTAACAAATTATTTGGGCAATCGCCTGAGGGGACTTTGCCCCCTCCCCCCCCAGAACGGGGGGAAAGGGGGTAGAGGAGGGGGTAGAGGAGGGGTTTTGAGGGCGGCGGCGAAGCCGCCGCAGTGAAAAACAATCCTTCTCTCTTGACATTCTCCCAATCCCTGATATAATTTGACCAACCGTTCAATTGAACAAATATGCAAATGATGACAGGGAACCATCCGCAAGAAAGAACAGAGGTCCCGCTGGATCCCCCGACCGCCCGGACGGTGGCTCGGACCTTCCGGGCACTGGCCCACCCCACGCGCGTGCGCATCCTGGCCGTCCTGGCCCAGGAGGAGCAGTGCGTGGGAGCGCTGGCGTCCCGCCTGGGCATAAATGTATCGGCCGTCTCCCACCAGTTGCGCTACCTCCTCCAGATGCGGCTGGTCCGCCGCCGACGGCAGGGCAAGCGGGTCCTCTACGCGCTGGACGACGACCACATCCGCGACCTCTTTCGCGATGTCCTGGAGCACATTCTGGAGAACAGGGATGAGTCCGGAGAATAACCCGAAGACGTTTCTGTTGCGGGTGGAGGGGATGGACTGCGCGGATTGCGCCCTCCACCTGGAAAAGGCCGCGCAGGGTGTGCCCGGGGTGCATCGGGCAGAAGTCTCCTTCGCCACCGGGCGGATGCGCCTGATCGCTGAGGGGGACGGGGTGATTCCAGAGGTGCAGGCCGTTGCCCGGGAAATGGGCTACCGGGTCCTGCCGCCGACGCCGACACCCGAGGGGGCCGGATGGCGGGGCTGGCTTCGCCGCTATCCCCGCGCCCTGCCCACGATGATGGCCGGCCTCCTGCTGGCACTGGCTCTGACGGTCCATTTGCTGGCCGGGCCCGCTCTGCTGCGGGACGGGCTGCTGATCGCCGCCGCCATTGTCGGCGGATTCCCCGTCGCCCGGGCCGGCTGGGCCGCGCTGCGCGCCACCCGCCGCCCCGATATGAACACCCTGATGACCATCGCCGTGGCCGGCGCGCTGGCCATCGGCGAATACGCCGAAGCCGGCGTGGTCGTTTTCCTGTTCTCGCTGGGGGAACTCCTGGAATCGCTGACGATGGACCGGGCCCGGAACGCCGTCCGCGCGCTGATGGTCCTGCGCCCCCCAGAAGCCACGCGCCGGACGCCCGACGGGGAGGAACGGGTGCCGGTGGAGGCGCTGGCCGTGGGGGACCTCGTCCTCATCCGCCCCGGCGAGCGCATCCCCGCCGACGGGCGGATTCGGGAGGGCCGCTCATCGGTAGACCAATCCCCCATCACCGGCGAGAGTATGCCGGTGGAGAAGGGGCCGGGGGATGAGGTCTTCGCCGGAACGGTCAACGGCTCCGGCGCGCTGACGGTGGAGGTGACCCGCGCGGCATCCGATAGCACGCTGGCCCGGGTCATCCACCTGGTAGAAGAAGCGCAGGAGCAGCGGGCTCCCAGTCAGCGGCTGGTGGACCGGTTCGCCGTCGTCTACACGCCCGCTGTGGTGGCGGGCGCGCTCCTGGTGGCGACGCTCCCGCCGCTCCTGGGCCTGGGCCCGTTCCCGGACTGGTTCTACCGCGCGCTGATTCTGCTGGTCATCGCCTGCCCGTGCGCGCTGGTCATCTCCACGCCCGTCGCTGTCGTCAGCGGACTGACGGCGGCGGCCCGCGCGGGCGTCCTAATCAAAGGCGGCGTCCATCTGGAGGAACTGGCCCGCCTGCGCGCCGTCGCCTTTGACAAAACCGGCACGCTGACCCGGGGGGAGCCCCGGCTGGTGGGGGGAGCGTGCGCCAACCACATCGCTGACCGGACTCCCCAGGAGTGCCCGGATTGTCTGGACCTGCTGGCGAAGGCGGCGGCGGTGGAGGGCCGCTCCGGGCATCCGCTGGCCCGCGCGGTGGTACGCGCGGCGGAGGAACTGGGCGTCGCCGACCGGTACGGCTTCGCGGAGGCGGTGGAGAGCGCGCCGGGGCGCGGGGTACAGGGACAGGTGGCCGGCCACGCGGTCAAAGTCGGCAGCCACGCCTACGTCCACGGGGAGCGGGAAGAAGAAGACCCCTTCTGTCGGCGGGTGGACGCCATTGCCGCGCGGGGGCGGACGGCGGTGGTGGTGGAGGACGTCTGCTGTGGGAACCGGGCCTACGGGGTGGTGGCGGATGCGCTGCGCCCGGAGGCGGCCGCCGTCATCGGTGCGCTGAAGGAGATGGGCATCCGCCGGACGGTGATGCTGACGGGCGACAACCGGGCGGTGGCCGAACGGGTGGCCCGGGCGGCGGGGGTGGACGAATTCCGGGCCGAGTTGCTTCCGGAGCAGAAGGTAGAGGCAGTGAAGGAACTGTTAGGCCGCTACGGGACGGTCGCCATGGTGGGCGACGGGGTGAACGACGCTCCGGCGCTGGCCCGGGCCAGCGTGGGGGTCGCCATGGGCGCCGCCGGCTCCGACGTCGCGCTGGAGACGGCCGACGTGGCGCTGATGGGGGACGACCTCTGGGGGGTGCCGCGCGCCGTGCGGCTGGGCCGCCGGACGGTGGCCATCATCCGCCAGAACGTGGCCTTCTCCCTGGCGGCCAAAGCGACCTTCCTGGCCCTGGCGGTGGCCGGCCTGGCGACGCTCTGGATGGCCGTCTTCGCCGATGTGGGGGTTTCGCTGCTGGTGATTCTGAACGGGATGCGGTTGCTGGTGCATAGCGCAAGATAAAGCAAGATAAAGCTTGCGCCACACCATGGGCAAAACCGGGCACCTTTCCGGTGCCCGGCTTTCTTTATCCAAACCGCCAACCGACCTACCCGGCCTTTCCCTGCAGCACGCCCTCTATCCGCGCCAGCAGGCCGTCCGGGTCTATCGGCTTGTGAATCCACTCGTCCACCGGGACGAACTCCCCGGAGGGCATCACCCCCTGCGCCCGCGCCCCGGTCAGCGACGTCACCATGATCACCGGCACGTCCTTCAGCGCCGGATCCTGGACCATCTCCCGGCTCACGTCCAGACCATCCAGGATGTAGGACATCATGATGTCCAGCAGGACCAGGTCGGGCTTCTCCTTCCGCATCACCGCCAGCGCCTGCTGTCCGCTGGCCGCCGTGAGGACCTCGTACCCCTTGCCGCGCAGAATCCGCCGCGTCAGGTTGACGAAGTCCGGGTCATCATCCACTACCAGGATTCTGGCCATCTTCGCCTCCTTTTCCCACAAAGGACACCCAGAGAAACCCGGGGCAGCGCAGGCCGCCTCAAAGAAAGATTTTCACTGCGGCGGCAAAGCCGCCGCAGTGAAAAATATTTTCTTTTTATTCTCAGTGCCCGGCGGCCTCCCGCTTCTTCGCCTCCCAGATTTCCATCGCCCGCTTCGGGCCGTAGTACCACTTGGCGTGGTGCTCTGCCGCATACTCCGCCGAGGTCACCCCGAAGCGCATGCTCACCAGCCCGGCCCACATCAGCGGGTGCGCCACCGCCAGGTACAGGTGCACCAGGAACATACAGACGGAGACGATCA
>DAOTWL010000171.1:0-8834 GCA_034435875.1 Anaerolineae bacterium | reverse complement strand
GGCCGCCGCAAAACCCCTCCTTTCTCCCTCCCCTCTCCCAAACTTCGTTTGGGAGAGGGGAGGGGCCGGGGGAGGAGTGAGGCCAGCGCGCCGAAAAAGCGGAAGAGGGCATCCCAGCCATAGGAGTAGTAGTTACATTTTCCGTGCATTTCCGTGTTCTTCCGTGTACTACAGGACGCGGAAAACGGGGATAGACGCGGGTTTTTCAAAACGCATGGCAAAAGGCATCTCCCACAAAGGCACAAAGATCACAAAGATTGATTTATGTTGATTTTCTTTGCGCCTTTGTGTCTTGGTGGGAGAACGAAAGCCGCGTTTTCCGCACTCGTCCGCGTCCTATTTTCCAAACTGTCGGGTGGGTAATCTTGCGATTATGATTCATACGGAGGCCTCCGATGCCGATGACGGTCCTGATTCATATGATGAACGAAGACCCCATTGTGGCCGAGATTGATCGCGTTCCGGAGCCCACCGACCAGTTCCTGGTCTGCGAGAACCCCCGCCGACGGGATGGCCGGGAGGTGAACTACCTGCTCCCCGAAGTGCGCTCCCTCATTCTGCCCTGGCACCGGATCCACTGTGTGGAAATTCTGCCAACGGGTGAGGAAGAGAAGGTGGTGACGTTTGTGCGAGAATAGCCTATGAGTGGCAAGAAGTCTTTCGGCCCCCTGATTCTTGCTGTGGATGACGAGGAAAAAATCCTCCGCTTCGTGCGGATGAACCTGGAACTGGAAGGATTCCGGGTCATCACGGCGACCTCCGGCCTGGAAGCGCTCCAGCGGGTCCGCTCGGCCCATCCGGACCTGGTCCTGCTGGACGTGATGATGCCCGATATAGACGGCTTTGAAACCCTCCGGCTTCTGCGCGAATTCTCCGATGTACCGGTCATTATGCTGACCGTCCGCTCCGATGAAGATGACATCGTCCGGGGCCTGCGGTTGGGGGCCGACGACTACGTCACCAAACCTTTCAGCGTGCGGGAACTGGTCAGCCGCATCCAGGCGGTCCTCCGGCGAGCCCGACCAATGGCCCCCCCGGAATCCGCCATCCTGAAGATTGACGACTCCCTCAGTGTGGATTACAACCTGCAAGAGGCCATCGTGGGGGGAAAACGGGTCAAACTCCGCCCCACCGAGTTCCGTCTGCTGAGCGTGTTGATTGAGAATGCCGGATGGGTGGTCCCCCAGGAGACGCTGCTGGTGAAAGTTTGGGGGCCCGAATACCGGGATGAGACCCACTACGTGCGGCTCTACATCACGTATCTCCGGCAGAAGATTGAGCCGGATCCGTCCAACCCGCGCTACATCCTCACCGAGCGCGGCGTGGGGTATCGCTTCGTGGATTTCCGGAGGAATGCGGAGGAAAAAATCCCATGAAGTCCTGCAAAGTGGTGATTACCGGAGCCTTCAACACGGGGAAAAGCGCATTTATCCGGACAGCCTCCGACATCGCGGTCGTCAGCACGGAAAAGCCGATTACGGATGACCTCTCTCAGGTCAAAGAGACCACCACGGTGGCGATGGATTACGGGCAGACGACGGTTGGGGACCGTCTATTCCACCTCTACGGCACCCCTGGCCAGCCGCGCTTTGACTTCATGTGGGACATCCTGGCCCGGGATGTGGACGCCCTGCTGGTGTTGGTGGATAGCACGGACCGCTCCACCCTGACGCTGGCCCGCCAACTCCTGCGGCGACTGGCCCGTCGGCGGACCCCCTATCTGGTGGTGGCGACCAAGCAGGACGGACACCGCCCGATGTCCCCCCAGGAGATTGCCCGACTGCTGGGGGTGGCCTCCCAGCGGGTCGTCCCCTGTGACCCTCGCCAGAAGGCCAGCACCCATGCCGTCCTGGCCCAACTGGCCGGGTTGCTGGAATAATGCGGGCGGCGGCCTCCGGCCGCCGCCCGCATCATCCCCGCCCCCTGTACCACTCCAGCGTCTCCCGGAGCCCCTCCTCCAGCGGCGTCGGCTCGTAGCCCAACTCCCGCCGCGCCTTCTCCGCACTCACCCGCCAGTCGTAAAAAACATACGGGTAGAGACCGATGGGGTAGTACGGCTCCCGCCCGGTCCGGTAAGAAATAGCGGTCCACATCCGCGCCAGCGCGACCATCCCCCAGGCCGGGGCCGGAATCCAGCGGATCCGGCGCCCGACCAGCCGCTCCAGCACCTCCCCCACCTCCCGGTGGCTCACGGACGGCCCGCAGATGTTGTAGACCTCGCCGGGACGGCCGCGCGTGAGCGCCGCCTCCGCCGCCCACGCCACATCCCGCACAAAGACCGGGAAGATGATGTGGTGCCCGCCGTGGACCCGGAAGGCCAGCCCGCGCAGCGGGTCTTCTACGAACAGGCGGTTGAAGGCGTAGTGGCTCCAGGGGCCGTAGATGGCGCCGGGGCGCAGCACGATGACGGGAAGGCCGGATGCCCGCCCGAAGGCCAGAACCTCCCGCTCCGCCTCCAGTTTGCTCTCCTGGTAGGCGTCCTGAGGCTGGCAGGGGGTCTCTTCGGTGATGAACCCTTCCGCCGGAGGCTTCCCGACGACGGCGATGGTGGAGATATGGACGAATCGGCCCACCCCGGCCTGACGGGCGGCCTCCAGAACGTTTCGGGTTCCCTGGACGTTCACGGCCCAGAACTCCTCCCGCCGTCCCCAGAAGCGGAAGACGGCCCCGGCGTGGATGACGGCGCGGCACCCCTCCGCCGCCGCTACGACCGACGCCGGGTCGCGCAGGTCCCCCCAGGCCTTCTCCGCCCCCAGCGCGTCCAGAAAACCGTGATCGGAAGTCCGGCGGACCAGCGCCCGGACCCGATGCCCCTTTTCGGCCAGGTAGGGGCAGAGAGTGCGGCCCACAAAGCCCGTAGCGCCGGTCACCAGAACAGGACCGGATTCAGGCAGACTCCCCACAGTCCTCCTCCCCTGCCCGCTGTTCCAGCAGCCCCCGGATGCGGGCGGCCACCATTTCAATCGCCACCTCGTTGTGCCCACCCTCCGGGATGATGACGTCGGCATAGCGCTTGCTGGGCTCCACGAACTCCAGATGCATCGGGCGGACGGTGGTCAGATACTGCTGGATGACCGACTCCACCGACCGGCCCCGTTCCCGGACGTCCCGCTGAATGCGGCGGATGAGGCGGATGTCGGCGTCGGTATCCACGTAGAGTTTGACGTCAAACAGTTCCCGCAACGCCGGCTCCGCAAAGACCAGGATGCCCTCTACCAGGATGACCGGCGCCGGGCCGACCCGTCGGGTCTGCGCGGTCCGGGTATGGGTGGTGAAGTCGTAGACGGGGATTTCCACCGCCTGTCCGGCCTTCAGTTGCCGCAGATGCTGGACCAGGAGTTCTGTCTCCAGCGAATCGGGGTGGTCAAAATTGATGCGGGTCCGCTCCTCCAGGGGCAGGTGGCTCAGGTCCCGGTAATACGCATCGTGGGGGATGTAGGCGACGTGTTCGGTCCCCACCCGTTCCAGAATCTTCATGGCCACCGTCGTCTTGCCGGAGCCGGTCCCTCCGGCGACGCCGATGATGACGGGCCTCTTACCCACGCCGACCTCCCGGCGGATGAGAATATTTGCGGCGGTGGTGATTCCACCGCCGCCGCCAATCCTGGCTCACTTATGGATGCACCAGATTTCTTCCTGCGGTTCGCTCAGGTACTCGGCCCCCTCCAGAGTGACCAGCACGTCCTCCTCGCAGCCGATATAGCCGTAGCCGGGGATCCAGACCCCCAGTTCAATGGCGAAGACGTTGCCGGCCTCAATGACCCCCTCAATGCTCTTGCCATAGCGCTCCCACTTGGGGCCCAGGACGGTGGCGCCGTCGTGGACGGTGCGGCCGATGTGGTGGCCGAAGGCGTGGAGGTATTCATCATAACCGGCTTCCACCAGGGTCTGGCGGGCGGCGGCATCCACCTCCCAGCCCCGGGCGCCGGGGCGGAGGGCCGCCCGGCCGGCCTCCAGCGCCGCCCGGGCGGCCCGCCATGCCCGCAGCACCTCCTCCGGCGGCGACTCCTCCCCGGCCCGGCAGAAGTACATCACCCGCTGCAGGTCGGAGACAAAGCCCTCCCGGCAGACCCCGAAGTCTATCTGGAGCAGCGCGCCAGGCTGAGTGCGATAGTCCCCGGGCATCCGATGGCCGAAAGTCCCCTCCGGCCCGGCGCAGACGATGGGGCAGTAGTCGGGCTCCCAGGCCGGCGTCAGGCCCCGCTTGCGGGTCGTCTGGTGGATGAAGGCGGCGATTTCCCGCTCCGTCATGCCGGGCTGCACCAGGGCCTCCACCTCCCGCAGGATGCCCTCGGTGGCCCCGATGGCGGCGCGGATGTGGTCAATCTCGGTGGCCGTCTTGCGCCCCCGCAGGGCCGCGATGACCTCCTCCGCCGAAGTCAGCCGGGCCGCGTACTCCGTCCCGCCCAGGATGCCCGCAATGACGCGGAACATCCCATGGGTCAGCCCGTCCGCCGCCGGGTCGCTTTCGGAGAAGTTCAGCCCGATCCAGCGGGGATTCAGGCGCATGACCTGCTCCAGGAGCGGTTCGCGGATGGACTGATCGTACCCGATGACGGTCGTGTAGCCGCCGATGGCGCGGACGTTGTCGGCGTCGTACCGGCCCACAATCGCGATGCGCTCTCCGGTCCGGCTGATCATCAGCGCCGACTGCCAGGTCAGGTCCAGTCCCAGGATGAGGTCCAGAGAGGGATCCCGGACCTGGCTGGTCTCCCGGACAAACGTAATCCAGAGGTCCAGCCCCTTTTCCCGCAGGACGTCTATGGCCTGGTCCAATTTTTCGTGGACGATGGCGAAGGTCTCCATAGGCTCCTCTCTGTCGCATGACCTGCGTCTATTATACCTGTTTTGACCCAGAGGACAAGAAGCGGGTGGACCGGACCTCGTTTGACTTTACGCCCCTTTATAGGTATAATGCTCCTTAACTCAACAGGAGGTGTGTACAATGAAAGGTCGCCTTTCCATGATCGGGCTGCTCATTCTCCAGGTCATCGCGGTCATCCTCTACCCGCCCGATTTCTTTCGGGAGGCTCCTCAGGCCGCCGTTCTGCCCCCGACATTGCTCATCCTTTTGTTGCTGGCTCTGGCCGGGATGAACTCCGGCGTCCTGACCCTCATCGCCGGACGGGTCTCCCTGGTCTTCGTCCAGGGCCTCAACGTGATTATGCGATTGATGATAATCCCTCCCCACCTGCGCGCGTCGGAGGGCGGAAACTGGCCTTTCCTCATCCTCTCGGTCATCGGCATCATCCTTTCCTGGCTGACCATTATTTGGATGGAGCGCCGTCACCCGCGCACCCTTCTGCTGCGTCGGACAGAGGGGGAATAGCGTTCTGCCGGGATGGTTCATTTGTCAACTGATGAACCACCCCCATTCTGCCGACATCAAAGATTCTTTCCGGAGGTGAATATATGAACAAATGGGTCTATCTTTCCAGCACGGCCGGCCGAGAACTGGCCGACATTTTGGGCCATACGCCCTCTCTGGACGAGAAGAAGGCGATCCTGGGCGGCAAGGGGGCCGGCCTGGCCGACATGATGGAAGCAGGGCTTCCCGTTCCCCCGGGCTTCACCATCACCACCCAGGCCTGCGTCGCTTATATCAATGCCGCTAACCGCTTCCCGGATGGCCTCTGGGAACAGGTCCTGGCGGCCCTGAAGCAGATAGAGCCGGAGACGGGGAAGAAGTTCGGCGACCCCGCCAATCCCCTCCTCGTCTCCGTCCGCTCCGGCGCCAAGTTCTCCATGCCCGGCATGATGGATACCATCCTCAACGTCGGCCTGAACGACGAGACCGTCCAGGGGATGATCCGGCTGACCGGCAACGAGCGCTTCGCCTGGGATGCCTACCGGCGGCTCCTGGACATGTTCGGGCGCATCGCACTGGGCATCCCTGAGCACCGTTTCAGTGAGACGATGGACGAACTGAAGGCCGAACGGGGCGTCCAGGCCGATACCGACCTCACCGCCGAGGACCTGAAGGAACTGGTCCGGCGGTACAAAGAAATCTACCGCCAGGAACTGGGGCGGGATTTCCCTCAGGACCCGCTGGAGCAACTGCGCATCGCGATTGAGGCCGTCTTCCGCTCCTGGATGGGCAAGCGGGCTGTGGACTACCGCCGCGCCGAGGGTATCCCGGACGACCTGGGCACCGCCGTCAATGTGGTGACGATGGTCTTCGGTAACATGGGCTGGGATAGCGGCACCGGCGTGGCCTTCACCCGCGACCCCGCCACCGGCGAGAAGCGGTTCTTCGGCGAGTACCTGCTGAACGCCCAGGGCGAGGACGTGGTGGCGGGCATCCGTACCCCCCGACCCGTGGACCAGATGAAGGATGAACTGCCGGAGGTCTACGCCCAACTGACGGAGATTGCCCAGAAACTGGAGCGGTATTACCGCGACATGCAGGACATTGAGTTCACCATTGAGCGCGGCCGCCTCTGGATGCTCCAGACCCGCTCCGGCAAGCGCACGGCCCGCGCGGCGGTCAAAATCGCCGTGGATATGGCGAACGAGGGCCTCATCACCCGCGAGGAGGCCGTCATGCGCGTCCAGCCCAAAGACGTGGACGCGCTTCTGCACCCCCAGTTTGACCCCAAAGAGATGGAGAAAGCGCGGGCCGAGGGGCGGCTCCTGGCGACCGGCGTCAACGCCTCCCCCGGCGCGGCCGTGGGGATGCTCGCCTTTGACGCCGACACCGCCGAGGCCTGGGGCAAAGAGGGCAAGCCCGTTATCATGATTCGTCCGGAAACCAAGCCGGATGATGTCCACGGGATGATCGCCTCCAAGGGCATCCTGACCAGCCGGGGCGGCGCCACGGCCCACGCGGCCGTCGTCGCCCGCCAGTTCGGCATCCCCGCCGTCGTCGGCGCGGGGGCCCTCCAGATAGACCTGGAGGCGCGCGAGGTGCGCGTCGGCGCCAAAGTCCTCCGCGAGGGCGACTGGGCCTCCCTGGACGGCACCACCGGCGAAGTCTTTGCGGGCCAAATCCCCACCGTCTATCCGGACTTTGACCGGGAGGTGGAACTGCGCACCCTGCTGGAGTGGGCCGACGAGATTGCCGCCACCGAGGGCATCCGCCAGTGGCCCGCCGACTACGATGGCTTCCCCACCCGGGGGCTCCAGGTCTGGGCCAACGCTGACTACCCTAAAGACGCCCGCCGGGCCCGGATGTACGGCGCCAAGGGTATCGGCCTCTGCCGCACCGAGCACATGTTCTTTGAACAGGAGCGGCTCCCCTACGTCCAGGAGATGATCCTGAACGCCGAGGAGGCGCAGTTGCTCCTGGACCGGCGGGACCGCATCAAGGAGTGGCTTCGCAAGGGGAGCGAGGATGGGCGACCCCTGACCCCTGACCGTCGGGCCGAACTGGAGGCCGACCTGAAAGCGGTGGAGGCGGAAATTGCCGCGTCGCCTGCTGTCCAGAAGTACCTGGGCGCGCTGGAGAAACTCCTCCCCTACCAGCGTTCCGACTTCTACGGCCTCTTTGAAGCAATGGACGGCCTGCCGGTCATCATCCGTCTGATTGACCCGCCGCTTCACGAGTTCCTCCCCTCCCTGGAGGAACTGCTGGTGAAGGTGACTGAGATGCGGTTAAACAACGACGAGGGGCCGGAGCGGGAGGAGGCGGAGCGGATGCTGGCGGCGGTCCGGCGGATGCACGAGGCCAACCCGATGATGGGCCTGCGGGGCATCCGTCTGGGCATCACCTACCCGGACATCACCAAGATGCAGGTGCGGGCCATCTTTGAGGCGGCCTGCCAGGCGGCCAAAAACGGCATCGTCGCCAAGCCCGAGGTGATGATCCCGCTGACCGGCCACGTCAACGAGTTGAAGGTCACCCAGCGGGAACTGGAAGAGGTCGCCCGGCAGGTGATGGAGGAGCAGGGCGTGGAAGTGGAATATAAGTTCGGGACGATGATTGAGGTCCCGCGCGCCGCCATCACTGCCGATGAGATCGCCTCTATGGCCCAGTTCTTCTCCTTCGGGACCAACGACCTGACCCAGATGACCTTCGGCTACAGCCGGGACGACGCCGAGCGGAACTTCCTGGTGCGGTACGTGGAGCGGGGCATCCTGCCGGATAACCCCTTCCAGGTGCTGGACCGACGGGGTGTGGGCGAATTGGTCCGGCTGGGCGTCCGTCTGGGCCGCAAGACCCGCCCGGACCTGGAGGTGGGCATCTGCGGCGAGCACGGTGGCGAGCCGTCGTCCATTGAGGTCTGCCACCTGGTCGGGCTGAACTACGTCTCCTGCAGCCCGTTCCGGGTGCCGGTGGCCCGGCTGGCGGCGGCGCAGGCGGCCATCCGCCACCGGGGCCATCTTCTGGGCCAGATCGCCGACACGGCCGGCGCCTACTACGTGGCCAAAGACTGAGCGGATAGCGCAGGCCGCCAGGCCGGTTCCTCACCCCTCCCCCGGCCCTTCGGGCCACCCGGGAGGGGTAGCGGCGAAGCCGCTGGAGGTGGGGTGAGGTTGACGCCCGGCGCGAAGCGTAGGGGCAACCCTCCTACCCCCGAACCCCTTTCCCCGCTCCCACTTGGGGGAGAGGGGAAGGGGGCGAAAAGGGGTTTTGAGGGCGGCGAAGCCGTCCTCAAAACCCCTTCTGATCCCCGCTCTCCCCGGCCGAAGGCCAGTGGGAGAGGGGGGATTCAGGGGGGTGAGGGCAAAAGAGGCCTCTCTCCCCGCCCAGAATAAGGGCGGTGCAAAAACTTACACTTGTGAGCGGGAGAGGGGCCGGGGGTGAGGTGAGCCGCCGGGGGAGGGGTGAGGCTGAACAGTTACGATCCTTCAGTAATAGCGCCAGCCAGATGAAGTAAGGAGGGAGTCCCATG
>DAOTWL010000170.1:0-15102 GCA_034435875.1 Anaerolineae bacterium | reverse complement strand
ACGGGATATGATTCATGTCAGCGGGTTGCTGGTCGTTCGTTCGTCCGCAATTGTAGAAATTGTGCTCAACCGGGGTGACCCGGTAGCCAGGGAATTACGCCCTGGCTTGGCCGCCCTCCTGCCCCCAGGGGAAGTGACCATTATTTTGGGCGAAATTTAGGTATCTAGAGGCTGAACGAAATACTTCGCCCAGTTTCCAGGTGTTTTACCGGACCTTGAAATCCATCTTGGGGTAAGCAACGCATATGGACGAACTCTACAATCGTCTTCTCTCCTTGCAGGCCCGACTCCAGGACATCCGGAGGCGGCTTTGACCTGGACAGCAAGGAACAGGAAATCGCTCGCCTGGAGGAACAGGCCGCCGCACCCGATTTCTGGGATGACCCCGAGGCCGCCCAGCAGGTCATGCAGCGTCTATCCGATCTGCGGGGCGAGTTGGAGCCCTGGGGCGCCCTGGAAGGACGGGGCGCCGATGCCCTGGAACTGGCCGCGCTGGGCGATGAAAGCCTGATAGAGGAACTGCAGAACGAAGCGGAGGAGATAGAAAACCGACTGGAAAAACTGGAGTTTCGCCTCCTCTTCTCCGGCCCCTACGACCGGAATGACGCCTTCCTGGCCATCCACGCCGGGGCCGGCGGCACTGACGCACAGGACTTTGCCGAGATGCTCCTGCGGATGTACCTGCGCTGGGCAGAGTCCCGGGGCTACAAAACCGACCTGGTGGACCGGCTCTACGGAGAGGAGGCGGGCATCAAACGGGCCACCGTCGCCGTCTCCGGGCCCTACGCCTACGGCTACCTGCGGGCCGAGCGCGGCGTCCACCGCCTGGTCCGCCTCTCTCCTTTTGACGCCGCCCATCGCCGCCATACCTCCTTCGCCCTGGTGGAGGTCTGGCCCGACCTGCCGGAGGCCGCCAGCGTCCACATCAACCCGGACGACCTGAGAATTGAGACCTTCCGCTCCTCCAGCGCGGGCGGCCAGCACATGCAGAAAAACGAGACCGCCGTCCGCATCACCCACCTCCCCACCGGCATCGTCGTCACCTGCCAGAACGAGCGTTCTCAGACCCAGAACCGGGAGACGGCCCTACGGGTCCTCCGGGCCCGCCTTATGGAGATAGAAGAGGAGAAGCGCCAGCGAGAACTGGCGGAACTGAAGGGCCAGCACGTTGAGGCGGCCTGGGGCAACCAGATCCGCTCCTACGTCCTCCATCCCTACCAATTGGTCAAGGACCACCGCACCGGCTACGAGACCGGCAACACTCAGGCCGTGCTGGACGGAGAACTGGATGCGTTTATGGAAGCGTACCTGAAATTCGCTCTCCGGAAAGGAGGAAACGGGGCATGGACGAACAACCGGTAGAAGAACTGGTCGGACGGGTCTCCCACTGGTACAGCAAAATCAGCGTCATGGGGGTGACGCTCACCGGGCGGCTGACCGTGGGCGATACCATCCGCGTGCGCGGCCACACTACCGACTTCACCCAGCGGGTCACCTCCATGCAGGCCTGGCACCAGGACATCGCCGAGGCCGGCCCGGGCGACCAGGTGGGCATCCGCGCCGCCTTCCGCGCCCGCCCCGGCGACCGGGTCTATAAAGTCCGTTCGTAGTCCGGCACGCAGCCCAGCGGAGGGCCGTCCAACGCGACTCCGCTTCGCTGCGTCGCTGACTACAAACGCTTGTAGTCCGGCACGCCGCGCAGCCGAGGGCCGTTAACGCGACTCAGGGTTCTGCTCCCTGCGACCTGCGACCCTGCGACCAGTAAAGTGCCATCTACCTACCCGACAGTTTGGAAAGCAGGACGCGGACGAGCGCGGAAAACGCGGAAAAAATCTCCCTTTCGTTCTCACACCAAGACACAAAGACCCAAAGAAAAACAACATAAATCCATCTTTGTGATCTTTGTGCCTTTGGGTGAGATGCCTTTTTCATTGCCGGGTTCATCCGTGTTGATCCGCGTTTTTCCGCGTCCTATCCGAAAAGCGTCCGGTAGCCAGAAGTGCCATCAGACCTGTTGCGCCAGGTTCGGGAATTCATCCGCCGCCACGACCTGCTGAGCGTCGGCGACGGGGTGGTAGTGGGTGTCTCCGGCGGGCCGGACTCCCTCTGCCTGCTCCACCTGCTCTGGCGCCTGCGGGAGGAGTACCGGTTGCAACTGCACGTGGCCCACCTCCACCACGGCGCGCGCGGCGAGGACGCCGACGCCGATGCCGCCTTCGTCGCCGACCTGGCCCGGGAGTGGGGCCTCCCCGCCACTCTGGCCCGGGAGGACGTCCCGGCGGTTGCCCGCGCCCACAAACTGGCCTTTGAGGAGGCCGCCCGCCGCGTCCGCTACGCCTTCCTGGCCCATGTCGCCGGGCGCGTCGGCGCGGCGAAGGTCGCCGTGGGCCACAACGCCGACGACCAGGCCGAGACGGTGCTCATGCACTTCCTGCGCGGCGCGGGGCTGGCCGGACTGCGGGGCATGCGCCCGGCGACGCCCCTCTCCGAGTACCGTCTCCTGCCCCAGACGGGCCGCTTTCCCCTCCCGGACCGCCTGCCCGTGCTCATCCGCCCGCTTCTGGGGACCCCGCGTGCCGAAATAGAAGCGTACTGCGCCGAACAGGGCCTCACGCCCCGCTTTGACCGCTCCAACCTGGATACGACGTACTTCCGCAACCGGCTGCGGCACGAACTCCTGCCGTTGCTGGAGACCTACAACCCCAACATCCGCCGTCGCCTCTGCCACACGGCGGAGGTCGTCGCCGCCGACTACGAGTGGCTGACCCAGATGCGGGATTGGGCCTGGGATCGGGTCGTGCGGGAGGAAACGGAAGAGGCCATCGTCCTGGACCGGGCCGAATGGGAGGCCCAGCCGCTCTCGCTCCAGCGGGCGCTCATCCGGGAGGCCGCCTACCGGCTGCGCCCGTCCCTGCGGGATGTGGACTTCGTCCACGTGGAGGCGGCGGTGGAGGTGGCCGGCGCGGGCACGACCGGCGCGCAGGCCACCCTCCCCGGCGGTCTGGCCCTCACCGTCGGCTACGACACCCTCACCGTCGCCGATGCCGGATACGAACCCCTGCCCCCCGGCCCCACCCTGTCCCCCGGGACGGAGGTATGGGTGGCCCTGCCGGGCCGCACCCCCCTGCCGGGCGGCGACTGGGTCCTGGAGGTAGAATTCTTGGAGACGTGGACCCCGGCGGAGGTGACGGGCAACCCGGACCGGTGGACGGCGTACCTGGACGCGGAGCGTCTGCATGGGACGCCGGTCCTGCGCACCCGCCGCCCGGGCGACCGCTTCCGGCCCCAGGGCATGGGCGGCCACGCCCCCCCGCTGACGGACTGGATGATCAACGCCAAAGTCCCCCGCGCGGTGCGGGACTCCCTGCCGCTTCTGGTCTCCGGTGATGGGGAGATTCTCTGGGTCTGCGGCTGGCGCGTCTCCGAGACCGCCACCGTCCGCCCCGAGACCCGCCGGGTGGCCCGATTGCGGTTTGTCGGTGATGGAACACGGAGGAACCCGGAGAGGTACGGATAAATACGGATATTTAAAAATTATCATTCATCCGTGTCCGTCTGTGTCCCTCCGTGTTCGTCCGTGTCCAATTCCCTGGGAGGTGATACCCTGTGACCAGGCGAATGCTCTACCCAGTTGGGATCGCGCTGGGGCTTTTGGCCCTGGCCGCCTGTCGGCCCACGCCTACACCCGCTGCGCCGACCGCAACCCCGGCCCCCCAGCGGGGCCGCATCCTGATGGTCATCGCGCCCCAGAACTTCCGGGACGAGGAGTACGCCCGCCCGCGCCAGGTCCTGGAATCCGCCGGATACGCCGTCACCGTCGCCTCCCGCTCCCGGGAGACGGCGCGGGGCATGCTGGGGATGCGGGTTCAGCCGGACCTCCTTCTTTCCGAGGCCCACGCCGCCGACTACGACGCGGTGGTCTTCGTCGGCGGGAGCGGCGCCCAGACCTACTGGGATGACCCCGAGGCCCATCGGCTGGCCCAGGAGGCCGCCGCCGGGGGCAAAGTGGTCGCCGCCATCTGCATCGCCCCGGTCATCCTGGCCCGCGCCGGCGTGCTGGAGGGGAAACAGGCCACCGTCTTTGACCCCCCGTCCCTCTGCGCCGAACTGACCGCCCACGGGGCCACCTGCACCGGCGCATCGGTCCAGCGAGACAGGCGGACCGTCACCGCCTCTGGCCCCCCGGCGGCGGAGGACTTCGCCCGGGCCATCCTGGCCGCCCTGGAGGGGCCCTGATGCTGAACCCAGCGATGCGAACAGTCCTGACCTGGCTGACCATTCTGGCCGTCGCGGTGATGCTGGTCAGCGGCCTGGCGGGCGCGCTGCGGGCGCTGGCCCGCCCGGCCCGGCAACCATCGGCGCTCTCCATCGCACCGCCGGAGGTGACCCTCTGCACCGGCGAGGCGGTGACCTTCGCCGCCGCGCCGCTCCCGGCCGCGCGCTGGGCCGCCACCGGCGGCACCATCGGCGCCGACGGCCGCTATGTCGCCGGCGACCTCCCCGGCAACTACGAGGCTCAGGCCGTCGGGCCGGGCGGGGAGCGGGGCCGGGCCTACATCCACATCATCGCCTGCACCCCCACCCCACCCCCCACGCCGACGCCGATTCCCACCCCGGCCCCGACGCCCACGCCGCCGCCCACGCCCATCCCGGAGGCGGACCCCTCCGGCGACCTCTTCGTCTACAACACCGGGGCCGCCGCCTCCGCTCCCTTTGACGGTCTGGACATCCGCAATGCCGCCTTCGCCGCCGACGGGCGCCTCCAGGCCGGGGGCCTGCCCGCCGAACTGGCCGGGTGGGCCCAGGCGGGGGAGGTCGTCCTCTGGATGGCCCTCTACACCCCCATCCCGGAGGGGCTATCGGTGCGGGCGGACTGGTTCTTCGTCCTGGACCTGGACGGAAATCCGGGGACGGGCCGTCCCCCGGGGACCCGTCCGGTCAACCAGGGCCTGGGGGACGAAGTGGCGGTGGGGCTCTACTACGACCCGACCGACGGCGCGTTCCATTCGTATCTCCTGCTCTGGAACGCCGCGCGGGGGGATTTTGATGACGGCGGGGAGCCCCGCTACTGGGTCTCTCCGGACCGTACCGGGGTGGCCCTGGCGGTCTCGGGGGATATTCTGGGGCCCCGGGGGTTTGCGCCGGAGGCGGCGCGCGGCCGGGCGGCGACGGTCGCCTACACCACCCCTCAGCCCATCGCCGACTTCTACCCCCAGTAAACCGTTCGTAGTCAGCCCCGGAGCGAAGCGAAGTGGCGTCAACGCCCTGCGACCTGCGACCGGCTCCTTGTGACCTGGGCATCGTCATCGTCAACTACAACACCCGCGACCTGCTGCGGGCGTGTCTGCGCACCGTCTACGCCAGCCGGGGGGACTTCACCTTTGAGGTCTGCGTGGTGGATAACGGCTCCACCGACGGAAGCGGGGAAATGGTGAAGGCCGAGTTCCCCCAGGTTCGCGCCATTCTCAACCCGGATAACCGGGGGTATCCGGCGGCCAACAACCAGGGGCTGCGTCTGCTGGGGTTCCCGGAGAGCGCTGACGCGCCCCGCTATGCCCTCCTCCTCAACCCGGATACCGAACTCCCGCCCGACGCGCTGGCGAAGATGCTGGCCTTTCTGGACGCGCACCCGGAGGCCGGCGTCGCCGGGCCGAAACTGGTGCGGCAGGACGGCTCCCTGGACCTGGCCTGTCGCCGCTCTTTCCCCTCGCCGGAGGTCTCCTTTTACCGGTTCTCCGGCCTGGCGCGCCTCTTTCCCCGCAGCCGTCGCTTCGGGCGCTACAACCTCACCTACCTGGACCCGGACCAGATGGCGGAGGTAGACGCGGTGGTGGGGGCCTTTATGATGGTGCGTCGGGAGACCATCGCGCAGGTGGGCTTGCTGGATGAGGGGTTCTTTATGTACGGGGAGGACCTGGACTGGTGCTACCGCATCAAGGCGGCGGGGTGGAAAGTGTACTACCACCCGGAGGTGACGGTTCTGCACATCAAGCGGGCCGCCAGCACCCGCAACCCCCGCGCGCAGGTGGAGTTCTGGCGGGCGATGGAGTACTTCTACCGCAAACACTACGCCGCCCACACTCCCTGGCCAATCCATGTCCTGATCCTGGCCGCCATCCGGGCCCGGACACATCTGGAACGACTGCGCTGGCAAATGGTGGGAGTGGAGGGATGATGATGAAAAAACGTCGCGCTCAAATTTTCTTTATCGGCACCCTGCTCCTGACCGATGCGCTGATGGCCGGGGCGGCCTTCTACGGCGCCTACTGGCTGCGCGCCATGCTCCCCTTTCCTGCGGAAGCGGTCACCCTGGCCGCGCCCGCCGCGTACGCACCGGTCATGCTGGCCCACGTGGCCGCCGTCCTGGTGGCCCTCGCCTTCAACCGCCTCTACGTCCTGGCCCGTAGCCCCTCCCGGGTGGACGAATTCTACCAGACCATCGGGGCCGCGACGACGGGCACCATCACCGGTATCGCCCTCTCCTACTTCCTGTTCAAAAACACCTCCCTGGAAGTGGATTACCCCCGGGCGATGATGATATACGCCTGGATGCTGACCATCATCCTGGTGACGGTGGGGCGGCTGGCCCATGGGCGGCTGCGGGCCGCCCTCCAGGGCCGGGGCTGGGGACGGGACCGGGTGCTGGTGGTGGGCACCGGCGACGTGGCGCGGATGATTCTCCACAAGATTCTGGGCAACCCTGAACTGGGCTACCAGGTCGTGGGGGCAGTGGAAGTGGAAGGCTACCCGACGGTGACGCTTCCGGCCCCCATCCTGGGCAACGCCCGCGACCTGGGGGACCTGATGGAGCAGCACCAGGTGGACGAGGTCATCATCGCGCTGCCGGAGGCGACGCACCAGGAGATTCTCACCCTCATCTCCGAATGCGAGCGGGGCAAGGCTACCATCAAGGTCTTCCCCGACCTGTTCCAGATTATCGCCGGGCCGATGGGCATCGGCGACCTGGGCGGGCTCCCCCTGCTGACGGTGCGCGAGGTTGCCCTGCGGGGCTGGCGGCGGGCCGCCAAACGGCTGATGGACGTCGTCGGCGCGACGGTGGGGCTGATTTTCCTCTCCCCGCTCATGCTCCTCACCGCCATCCTCATCAAACTGGATTCCCCCGGCCCCGCCTTCTACGTCCAGGAGCGGATGGGGCTGGACGCCCGCCCGTTCCCGATGCTCAAGTTCCGATCCATGCGACAGGACGCGGAGGCCCGGGGGCCGGGCTGGACCCGCCCCGGCGACCCCCGGGTGACCCGCCTGGGTAGCATCCTGCGCCGTCTGAACGTGGACGAGTTGCCGCAGTTAATCAACGTCCTGCTGGGGGAGATGAGCCTGGTGGGGCCCCGGCCGGAGCGGCCCGTCTATGTGGCCCAGTTCCGCCGCTCCATCCCCCGCTACATGGACCGGCACCGGGAGAAAGCCGGCATGACCGGCTGGGCGCAGGTGAACGGCCTGCGGGGAGATACCTCCATCGCCGAGCGGACCAAGTACGACCTCTGGTACATTGAGAACTGGTCGCTCCTGTTGGACATCAAGATTCTCCTGCGCACCCTGGTCAACATCTTCCGCTCCCCCAACGCGTATTGACAGTAGGACGGCCTCTCCAGGCCGTCCCGAGCAGCATGGCCTCTCCAGGCCGTCCAAACGGGCTAAAAAGCCCGTCCTACACCGGTATTGTGCTGTTGGGCGGCGGCGCAGCCGCCGCCCCATAGCAAACGTCGTTTAGAAGACGTGGACCGCTGAGGCCTTGAAGGCGATATAGACCTCTCGCCCCTCCCCTAACGCCATTTCCTCCACCGACGGTCGGGTGACCGCGCAGACGAAATCCAGTGCCTCCGGCAGAGCCCCCTCTGGCGGAACGCGCACCGTCACGTAGATGAGGGCTCCCCGGTCCAGAATGCCCACAATCCGCCCCCGAAAGGAGTTGCGCATGCTGGAGCGCAGCGGCTCCCGGGAGAGCACGATGTCCTCCGGCCGGATGGACGCGTGGACAGAGCCCGACAAATCGGTCAGGACCGCCAACTGCATCCCTGGTTGTCCTCTACCCTCCAGGACGAGCCACCGGTAGCCCCCGTCTCCGGGAAAGATTTCACCCCGGAAGATGTTCCTCATTCCCACAAAACGGGCCACAAATTCCGATTCGGGCCTGCGGAAAATCTCCTCCGGCGAGCCGACCTGAACGATTTGCCCCTGACGCATCACCGCGATGCGGTCGGCCAGCGCGACGGCTTCCTCAAAGTCGTGGGTGACGTGCAGCGTCGTTGCGCCCAGTTCCCGGTGCAGTCGGCCCAACTCCCGCTGCAGACCCTCCCGAGTTTCGGGGTCCAGCGCGCTCAGAGGCTCATCCAGCAAAAGGAGGGCCGGCTCTATCGCCAGCGCGCGGGCCAGGGCCACCCGCTGGGCCTCCCCCCCGCTCAGCGTCTCCGGCCGCCGCTGGAGCAGCGGGTGGATGGAGAGCCGTCGGGCGATTTCGTCCACCCGCGCCGCGATCGCCTTCCGGCCCATCCCCCTCCGCCGCAGACCAAAGGCGATGTTCTCCGCCACACTCAGATGTGGAAAGAGCGCGTAGTCCTGATAGACAAACCCGACCGAACGGCGTTCCGGCGGGACCCGGGTGACATCCTCACCGTTCAGAAAAACCTGCCCCCGTCGGGGGAAGTGCAGCCCTGCGATGGTCTCCAGGAGCACCGTCTTGCCCGCACCGGTCGGGCCGAGAAGGACGAAGTACTCCCCGGGGATGACCTCCAGATGGACCCCGCGCAGGTGGAATTCTCCCAGGTCCAGCCACAAATCCGTCACCCGCAAACTCATCTTGCCCTCCGGTTCTTCCGGGGGATTCCCCGCAACGCCGCGAAGGCGACCAGACAGATGATAATCATCAGCGCCGCCACCGGCTGAGCGGAGGCCAGCCCGAAGGACTCAAACCGCTGATAGATGAGCACCGGGGCCACCATCGGGTGGTAGGCCAGGATGACGACGGCGCCGAACTCGCTCAGGCCCCGGGCCCACATCATCATCGCGCCGGAGAGGATACTGCGCCAGGCCAGGGGGAAGGAGACCCGCCAGAAGGCCTCCCAGGGGGATGCGCCCAGCGTCCGCGCCACCCGTTCCAGACGCGGGTCCACCGCCTCAAACCCATCCCGGGCCCCGTTGACCAGAAAGGAGAGGCTCACAAAGAGCATAGCGATGACGATGCCGGGTACGGCGGAGACAAACTTCAGGCCCAGGAGACCGAACGCCTGGCCCAGCGGGGCCTGTCGCCCGAAGACCATCAAGAGCGCGATGCCCGCCGCCGAATGGGGGACGACGACAGGCAAATCCACGATCCCCTCCACGACCCCCTTGCCGGGGAAGTCCACGCGGGCCAGCAGATAGGCCAGGGGGACGCCGCCGATAAAAGCCAGCAGGGTGGCAATCAGGGACGAATAAAGGGTCAGCGAGATGGCCGCGCGCACCTCCGGGTCCAGGAGGGTCTGCCAGAGGAGGGCGGGGCTGGACGCGGTGACTGTCCAGGCCAGCGGAAGGGCGACGAACAGCACCAGCAGGGCTCCGAGGGCCGAGAAGAGGACAGTAAGCCAGTTACCGAAGAGAACGCTCATACTACGGCTCCGTGACCAGTGGCCGAAGGAGGGGAGGAAGGGCATCCCGGTTCTCTGTGACGGGGGGCACGATGGGCGGCTGGCCCATGCGCTCCATCACCGCCTGCCCCTCCGGGCCGATGAGAAACCGGACAAACTCCAGGGCCAGGTCGGGATTGGGGGCGTTTTTGGGGACGGTCACCCCATAGACGATGGGCTCACCCCAGACGGTGACGGTCTGGCCCGGGCCGGTGCCGGAGATTTCCACGCGCGCCTGGTGATAGAAGTCGGCATGCTCCCCACTCCCCAGGTTTATCTCCGGCGGCAACTCCACGAACCGGAGGCCGTGCTGGAGGGCGACCGAGCGGTATATAAAGGCGTAGTCCACATCGCCCGACTGCAACAGCGCGATCCATTCCACCGATTTGGGGCGCATATACGCCTTCGGACAATGGGTCTCCAGCGTGCGATAGAGGCCGGGTATCCCGTAGTACACCTCTGCCAGTTGCCAGACCATCAGCGCGCGGTAGCCGGCGGGGTCCGTATCGGGGTCGGCGCGGCCGCAGATGACGCCGTCCCGACCGAGGATTTCGTACCAGTTATCGGCGCCCACCTCATCCGCGTACCGGGAGCGGTCCGTATAGGCGATGACCATTTCGTTGCGAGCGAAGCGGATGTTCCATTCGGCGAATTCGGGGATGAGCAACCGGTCAATGACCCGATAGTCTGCCGAGATGACCAGGTCGGCTTCCCGGCCCAGTTCGCGGATTTTGCGGGCGGCCTCGACGCTGCCGGACGCTTCGGCCTGCACGGTGACCCCGAGGTAGCGGGCCTGGAAGGCCCCTGCGAGGGTCCGTACCGGCTCCGCCAGGCTGCCCGCGTGGAAGATGACCAGTTTCCCGTCCCAGGCGGCCGTGGGGGAGGATGGGAGGGAGGCCGACCGGCATCCGGTCAGCCAGCCGGAAAGGATGATAGCGGCCAGAAAGGGACGAATTTTCACCGCAGGGCCTCCAGGTGGCCTTGCCACTGCCAACCCCCTTGTGGCGCAAGATTTATTGTAGGACGGCCTTGCAGCCCGTCCGGACGGCCTGGAAAGGCCGTCCTACATCATTACACTACGCCGACCACCAGGCGTAGTAGGCCCGGGTCATCGCCTCCACATCCAGCGTGATCCCGGCCAGCGGCCCCGCATCCTGCGGCGGGTCGCCTCGCTCCCGCGCCGGTAATGGGAACTCCCGTGGGAGCCCACGGCGTTCGTTAAACGCATGGCGCAGGTGCTGAATCCTCCGCCCGGCCTCCAGGAACTCCCGCTCGGTCATCCCCCAGCCGGTGGCCGCGTTCAACCACTCCAGGAACGGCGGCTCACCCATATACAGCGCAAACTGACACAGCCCTAAACTGTCGTAGGCCCGCAGGACAGCCATCCCCACGGCCATCACCCGCCCCTTTGTCTCGTAATCGTAGCGGGCGCCGGGTTTGACCCCCGCCAGCGCGAAGTACGGCGTAAACGGCGGCAGTTCCACCGTCCCCGAAAGGGTGGCCGTATGCCGGCCCGGGGCCGGGTCCACCGCGTAGCCCAGCGCCACCCCCGGCTCGTAGAGGCCCCGGTGCATGGCCAGTTCCTGCCCCCCGGCGTGGACCGCCGCCTCCTGCGCCTCCGGGCCCAGCCGTTCCGCCGCCCGCCGGACGCCGTCGGCCAGCCACTCCCCCAGGCCCGGCTCCCGGCGGGCGATGCGCGCCGTCAGTTCCACGATCGCCTCGCCGTTCCCCCACTCCAGCGGTAACTCCTCCGCCAGTTCCGGCGGCAGCCATCCCCGCTCCCGACACTCTATGGCAAACGCGACGGCAACGCCGGTGGAAATGGTATCCAATCCGGCCCGGTTGCAGATCCGGTTGCAGCGCATCACCCCGTCCAGGTCGTCGTTCAGCAGCAGGGGGCCAAAGGCGGCCAGCGTCTCATACTCCGGCTTGTGGTCAGTGTCGCCGTCGGGCAGGCGGACGATGCCGCCGCAGGCCACCGGGCAGAAGGAGCATCCGTACCCCCGAATCTTGGGCCGGATGACCGCTTCATCGCTCAGACGGGCGGCCCGGTGGAGGGGAAAATCCCGGTAGCCGATGCCGGCCCAGTTGCGGACCGGCGTGTCCCCCAACTCCACCAGCGCGGCCGTCCCGGCGGCAGTCCCGTAGAGGCGGTAGGTGTCTATAATGATGGAGGTCGGGCCGCCGCTGGGCCGGATGCGCAACCTGCGCATGATCGGCAGGACGCGCAGGAGAAAGCCGGAGATGCCGGAGGCCCAGCGGGACGGCTTGCGGCGGAACAGGCGCCGGTACTCATCCGTGATCCCCCGGAAGGCCTCGGGGTCGGCCAGGGGCGGGCGGGCCTTCCCCCGTGCGGCGATGGCCTTGAGGTTTTTGGCCCCCATGACGGCGGCCAGGCCGCACCGCGCGGCGGCCCGTCCGTCGTCGTTGATGATGGCGGCGATGAGCGACCGTTTCTCCCCGGCCGGGCCGATGCCGGCGACGCGCACGTCCCGGCCGTGGGCGGCGCGCAGGGCCGCCTCCGTCTCGCGAGTATCCAGGCCCCAGAGGTCGGCCGCATCCCGGATTTCGGCCCGCTCGCCGTCAAGGTAAAGGTAGACGGGCCGTTGGGCCCGGCCGGTGACGAAGACGCCGTCGTAGCCGGTGCCCCGCAGGGCCGGGCCGAAGTTGCCCCCACAGTTGGAATCCCCCCAGGCGCCGGTGAGGGGGGAGCGGGCGCAGACCATGAAGCGCCCGCCGAAGAGGGCGCCGCTGCCGGTCAGAAGCCCCGGTAGGAAGCCGATGACGTTCTCCGGCCCCAGCGGGTCGGCACCGGGGGGAATGCGCTCGCAGAGGACCCAGGCCCCCAGACCGTACCCGCCCAGGTAGCGGCGATAGACCTCTTCGGGGGGTGTCTCTACGGCGATTTCGCCGGTGGAGAGGTTGACGAAGAGCAGTTTTCCCCAGTAGCCGTTGGGCATGATGCCTCCAAACATGAGATGGCGGTCACCCCGACATCAGGGGGTAGGGGTTAGCGTGGGCGTTGGGGGCGATTCCAGCCAGACAAACCGGCGCACAAGCCCCGGTTCTGAAGCGAAGGTGAAGACGCCGCTGGAGGTCTCCCGTACCACCTGGACCTCCCACCGGAATTCTCGTACCGGGGACCCGCGAGGCGGATACATCTCCGGTGGCACCCGGTACGCCGTGGTACGGGTGCGGATGACTGTGAGCGGCATCCCTGGCTGGACAATGCGGAGCTCGTACCACTCATTGGGCCGCAGGATGGCCACTGATGCCCACTGGAGCAAGATGATCGCGTCCGGTCCAACGAAAATCGCGCCATCGGCTGGGCTCAGAAGCGGTGGTGGTGGATATGGTGGGAATGGTGTCGGTGTGGCGTTGGGGTTGGGGGTTGGCGTCGGTGTGGGCATCGGTGTCCCCAGTGGGATGATCAGCGGCTGGTTGATACGAATGACGTCCGACCCGGCAGGGATTTCCGGATTGGCCGCCCGGATCAGGGAGACCGTCACGCTGTACTTCTGGGCAATGGAGATAAGGGTCTCCCCCGGAGCGACGATGTGGATGATGTAGTCACCCGGCGTAGGGGTCGGCTCCACTGTTCCCGGCGGTGGACTGGGCGTCGGTGTGGGCCGGGCTGGAGGGATCAACAGCACCTGACCGATCTGCAGCGCGTCCGGATTGATACCCGGATTCAGGGCAATAATCTCCTCCACGGTGGTGTCGTACCGGACAGCAATGGAAGAGAGGGTGTCTCCAAACTGGACCTGGTGGGCTCGCGGTGGGAGCGGTGTGGGGGTGGGCGTCTCGGTGGGGGTCGGAGTCGGTGTGAATGTGGCCACCGGGGTAGAGGTCCAGGTTGGAGTAACGGTTGCGGTAGGAGTGGGATGGAGTCCAGGAAAGAGGAACGGCCCCAGCAAAAGCCACGCCGTCCCCAGCACCACCGCGGCGGTCACTATGGTGGCGATCCAGAAGGGCCAGTGGATATGGCGGGCACGCGCGGGCGCGAGGGGAGCACCGCCTGCCTCTTCCTCTTCCGCCAGCAGAGCGCCGCAGATGACGCATGTTTTAGCCCGCGCCGAGACCTTCGTCCCGCAGGCCGGGCAGGTTCGGGATTGTTCTTCCATAAGGATTCGTGATTATGGACTTGTGGTTACAGATTAGGAGCGTCCGTCCAGTCCCAGTTCGGCGGCGATGGATTGCATAGCCTCCAGGACGACGCCGACATGCTCCCAGAGCTCCACGCCCAGGAGCGCTGCGCCCTCCTCGGCCGCGCTCCGGTCGGCGCCGGCCGCAAACCGTTTGTCCTTCCACTTGTTCTTGACGCTCTTAACCGTAATCTGGCGAATGTCTCTGGACGGGTGGACCAGGGCCACGGCGACGATGAGGCCAGTCAGGTCGTCCACGGCATAGAGGGTATGCTCCATACGGCTTTCCCGCTCCACGCCGGTCCGCTCGGCGGCGTGGGAGAGGACGGCATGGACGATTTCTTCGGGCCAGCCCCCCTCCCGCAGGATGCGGGCGCCGGTGAGCGGGTGGTCTTCGGGGAAGCGCTCATAGTCAAAGTCGTGGAGAAGCCCGACGACGGCCCATTTTTCTTCGTCCTCCCCGAAGCGGCGGGCGTAGGCCCGCATGGCCGCCTCCACCGCCAGCATATGCTTGAGCAGGTTCGGGTTCTGAATGTATTCGGTGACCAGTTTCCAGGCGTTCTCGCGGGTGGGTTGCATGGTTGCCTCCAGTGAAACGTGAAATGTGAAACGTGAGACGTGAAACGTGAGCGTCAGAATATTGGAATCGGGTCGCCCAGGACGGGCCGGGGGTGGCGAATCCACAGGTCCCACCAGGCCAGCCACAGGGCCGGGATTTCGCGGGCTCGGTAGCGGCGGATGTGGATGTAGGGCCGCCGGTCGGCCACGAAGCCGACGGCGTCCAGCCCCAGGCGCCGGCAGGTGTAGAGGGCGCGCGGCAGGTGGTAGCGCTGGGTGACGACCACCACCTCCGTCAGGCCGAAGATGGCCCTGGCCCGGTAGCAGGTGTCGTAGGTGCGCCGCCCGGCGTAATCCAGAACGATGTCCTCCTCCGGCATCCCCAGCGCCAGGGCGACCTCCCGCATCTTCTCCGGCTCGTTATAGTGGACGAAGCGGTTATCGCCGCTGAGGAGAAGTTTGCGCACCCGTCCGGCCTGGTAGAGTTCCACCGCCGCCGCCACCCGGTCCCGCAGGATGTCGCTGGGGGTGCCGTCGGGCCAGTAGCCGGCGCCGAAGACCAGCGCCACGGCCCGCTCCGGCACCGCCGCCGGGTCGGTATACATGATCCCCTGGTAGCGCCCTGTCAGCGTCCAGAGGGTCCACAGCCCGGCCGCGCTCAGGGCGGATAGAAGAAGGACGCGGATAAACGCGGATGGACGCGGATTGGTTTTGCTTCTAAATCCCTCATTCCTGTTTTTGGAAGTACTCTCGTGGGACATGGGCCAGCACAATCGGCT
>DAOTWL010000169.1:0-4117 GCA_034435875.1 Anaerolineae bacterium | reverse complement strand
GGCCGCCGCAAACCCCACCCCCGGCCCCTCCCCCAAGCGCAGCGATGGGGGAGGGGGGATAAAGGGGGGTGGGGGCAAATGTTAGCACCATTGGGCTTTTTAGCCCCTGGCGTTAGGTAGTTACGACAAAATACGGCCTGGACTTTGAGCGTTTTCGTCAGATTATTTTGACAACGGAACCCAGACCGGAAGCGGAGCAAGACTACTTTAGATTGGGAAATGGCAGTAACTGGCATCCGCGAACTGGAAGAGGAAATCCAGCAACTGAAAGCCCTGGTCCTGGGATGAAGTAGAGGACATCATTGCTACAATGGGGTTACTGTGATGAAAACCGACCCTCGTAGTGGAAACCCTCGGATTCTCTCCTGGCCCCACGGCCCGACCCTCTGGGACGTCACCGCCGCCATCCGCTATCGCATTGGCGAGACCCCCTACACCCTCCGCCTGACCGAAACCGGCCGGCCCTTTTCGGCCCCCGGCCTGGAGGCCATCTGGCGGCAGGAGCCCGCCTCCAACGGCTACCGGTTCTGGCTGGAACTGACGGCCTCCGGCGAGGCCCCCCTCTCTCTGGAGACGGCGGACGTCCTGAGCACCCCGGCTCCCGACCGGGGCGCGCCGCTGGCGACCTGGCGCGCCTACCAGAACGGCTGGCAGTCGTGGAGCCCCACCTTCGCCCGTCACCTGGAGAGCACCATCTACGCCGACCCCGGCACTCCGGAGTACCGCGCCGCCCATCAGCCTCACTGGGAGCCCGACTACGATGGCCTGATTTCTTCCGAATGGGTCACCGTCCTCTTCGCCCCGCCCGCCACCGCCCTCCTCCTGGGATTTGTGACCGCGAAGGACCAACTGGCGGAAATCCGCCTGCGCGCCGACGGCTCCGAACTGACCGCGCGCTGCCATCTGGACGGCGTCCTTCTCTCCCCCGGCGCCTCCCTGCGGACGGAGGTCCTCTGGGTGGAGGCCGGGCCGGACCCGCTGCGGCTGCTGGAGGCGTGGGCAGAGGCCATCGGCCGGGAAATGGCGGCGCGGGTTCCTCACCCCTCCCCCGGCGGCTGCGCCGCCACCCCCTCCCCTCTCCCGCAGAGCGGGAGAGGGGAGGGGGCTGGGGGGTGGGGTGAGGGCCCCCTCACCGGCTGGTGTACCTGGTACTACTTCTACGGCGAGAACACCGCCGACGACGTCCTGGATAACCTCCGCGCCATCGCCGACCACCGCCTCCCGCTGGACGTCATCCTCCTGGACGACGGCTACCAGACCGCCATCGGCGATTGGTTCTCCATCCACCCGGACAAATTCCCGGAGGGAATGGAGCCGGTCGCCGAAGCGGTGCGCGCGGCCGGGCACCGGCTGGGCATCTGGACCGCGCCCTTCGGCGCCGCCGCGACGTCCCAACTCTTCGCCGCTCACCCCGATTGGGTCCTGCGGGACGAGAACGGCGACCCCGTCATCGGCTGGGTTCACTGGGGCGTGCCCTGCTATGCCCTGGACGGTACACATCCGGAGGTACTGGCCTGGCTGGAGGAGACTTTCCGGCGGATGCGTCGGGAGTGGGGCGCGACGTTCTTCAAGATAGACTTCCTCTTCGCGGCCGCGCGGCCGGGCCGCCGGTACGACCCCACCGCCACCCGCGCGCAGGCCCTGCGGCGAGGCGTGGAGGCAGTCCGCGCCGGTATTGGCGACGACGCCTTCCTCCTGGGCTGCGGCGCGCCGCTGGGCCTATGCATCGGCCTGGTGGACGGCATGCGCATCGGCACCGATGTGGACCCCAACTGGCATCCCATCTTCCGCTACGACCTCTCCGCCGCCTCTACCGAGAACGCGCTCCGCAACAGCATCGCCCGCGCGCCGTTCCACAACCGCCTCTGGCTCAACGACCCGGATTGCCTCCTGGTCCGCCAGCGGGGCCCCGACCTGGACCTGGTCCTCAACGAGATGCGCACGCTGACCGCCGTCATCGCCCTGCTGGGGGGCCTCACCCTCAACTCGGATAACCTGGCCCTCATCCGTCCGGGGCGGCTCAAGTATCTCCGGCAGGCGCTCCCGCCCACGGGCATCTCCGCCCGACCGCTGGACCTCTTTGAGCATGAACTGCCCCGGTTGCTGCTGCTCCCGGTGGAGCGGGACTGGGGCCGCTGGTGGGTAGCAGGCGCTATCAACTGGGAAGACCACACGGTGGAGACCACCGTCCGCCTGGCCGACCTGGGCCTTCCCGCCGGGGGCTACCACGTCTTCCACTACTGGCGCCGCCGTTATCTGGGGGTGGCGGACGACACAGTGCTCCTGCGCCGCCATCAGCCCCATGAGACTGTCGTCCTGCTCTTCAAGCCCCTCTCCGACCGGCCTGACCTGCTGACCACCACCTTCCACGTCTGCCAGGGGGCGGTGGAAGTGGCGGACTGCCGCTGGGACGAGACGCACGGTCTTCTGCACATCGCGCTGGAGAAGGCCGGCCAGCAATTCGGCGAGGTCTGGCTGACCGTGCCGGAGCCGTGGGAGGTGGTGGAGGTCCGGGTGGACGGCGAACGGCGCTCCTGGGTCTCCCCGGCCCCCGGCGTCCTGCGGCTCGGCCTGATGCTGGAAGGGCGCGCGGAGATAACGGCGAGGTTCCGCCAAACATGACCCGGTCCCAGCAGCCCCTGCCGTTCGTTGGGAAAATCGTCCTGCTCATCGGCGTCGGCATCATCCTCTTCGCCTGTGGCCTCTGCCTGGGAGCAGCGGGTACGGTTCTCCTGACGCGTCCGGCATCCTTCCTCTCCTCCGGCCCGGTCGGATCATCTCTGGACCACCCGGCCCCACCGGGTACGGTCGTCCTGGCTGGCGACCTGGAAATTCGGGTCATAGACGCCCTCCGCCCGGCGGATGAGATGGTGGCGAAAGGCGGCCTCCTCAACCCCCGGCCGGGACCGGGCAACGAGATGATGCTGGTCACCATCTCCATCACCTGCCGGCCGGAGGAAGAGGATACCTGCACCTTCATCCCCGCGATGGACTTTCTGCTGGTCAGTCCCATCGGCGTGCACCGGCCGAAGTGGCTGGTGACGGGTCTGCCCGACCCGCTGGAGGGCGGGGAGGTGCAAGCCGGAGAGACCGTTTCCGGGGATATGGTGTTTGAGGTGGGGAAAAGGGAATCCGGACTGGTCCTGGTCTACGCCGAGACCCTCGGCAGCGGAATAGCCTATCTGGAGGTCCCGTAAGTCATGCGGGCTGGATTCCGGACAGACAACGGCGAGGTTCCGGAAGTAGATGAACCCTGAAGAATACGCCATTATGTATCAGGTGGAAGACCATCACTGGTGGTACCGGGGGATGGCTCGCATTACCCGGGCCGTTCTGAACCGCTGGTATCGGCCCGGCGCCGGCCTGCGCATCCTGGACGCCGGATGCGGTACGGGCGGGGCAATGGCATCCTACCTGCGCGACTACGGGGAGGTCACAGGGTTTGATTTTGCTGGAGAGGCTTTGCATTTCTGCCGCATGCGGGGAGTTGTCCCGTTGGCCCGTGCCTCCGTCGTAGAGATTCCCTTTGCGAATGAAAGTTTTGACCTGGTGGTCAGTTTTGATGTCATCTGCGAGCAGGCTGTCCGGGACGACCTGGCGGCCTTACGCGAGTTCTACCGGCTCCTCGTGCCCGGCGGACGGGTCCTCCTGCGCCTCCCGGCCTATAACTGGCTGCGCGGGCGGCACGACGTTGCCGTTCATACCCGGCACCGCTATACCCGCGGAGAAATCGCCCAACGCCTTCGCGAGGCAGGGTTCCGGGTGGAACATCTCTCGTATGCCAATATGGTTCTTTTCCCTGCGGCCCTGATCAAGCGGATGGCCGATCGGCTTCTGTCCCGCCAGGAAGGCCCCTCCGACCTGGCGGTGAATGTAGGCCCGCTGAACGGCCTGCTGGGGGCTGTCCTCTCGGCAGAGGCCCCGCTGGTGGCCCGCCGGGGCCTGCCTTTCGGGCTGACCGTTGTCGCCTTCGGACACAAGCCATCGGAGTGAAAGATGAACCGATTGCCCAGCATCTCCGCCGTTTTCCCTGCATTTAACGACGGGGGTACCATCCCCAGCATGGTGCTGACAGCCCTGATCGCCCTCCGCCAGGTGACCGACGACTACGAAATTA
>DAOTWL010000168.1:0-7402 GCA_034435875.1 Anaerolineae bacterium | reverse complement strand
CGCCGCCGCCACCCCAACCCTCATACCGGCTCAAACTGGCTGTTGTACAACTGGGCGTAGAAGCCCCCGCGCGCCATCAATTCCTCGTGCGTCCCCTGCTCCACGATGTTGCCGTCCCGCACCACCAGAATCAGGTCGGCGTTGCGAATGGTGGAGAGGCGGTGGGCGATGACGAAACTGGTCCGGCCCCGCATCAGTTCGTCCATCGCCTCCTGGATGAGCAACTCGGTGTGGGTGTCCACCGAACTGGTCGCCTCGTCCCAAATCAGCATGGGCGGGTCCGCCAGGAACGCCCGCGCGATGGTCAGCAACTGCTTCTGCCCCTGAGAAATGTTGGTCATCTCCTCGTTGATGACCGTGTTGTACCCCTCCGGGAGCGTCCGGATATAGCGGTCAATGCGGGCCGCGCGGGCCGCCGCCACCACCTCCTCGTCCGTCGCGTCCTCCCGACCGTAGCGGATGTTCTCCAGAATCGTCCCGTTGAAGAGCCAGGTGTCCTGCAGAACCATGCCGAAGAACTGCCGCACGTCGGCGCGAGCGAACTGGCGGACGTCGTAGCCGTCTATCCGGATGGCCCCGTCGTCCACGTCGTAGAAGCGCATCAGGAGTTTGACCAGCGTCGTCTTGCCCGCGCCGGTGGGCCCGACGATGGCGACCTTCTGGCCGGGCCGGATGCGGGCGGAGAAGCCCCGGATGACCGGCGTGTCGGGCACGTAGCGGAAGTGCACGTTCTGGAATTCTACCTCTCCGTCCACCTGCTCCAGCCGGACCGGCTGCTCCGGGTTGGGCGATTCCTCCTCGGACTCCAGGAACTCAAAGACCCGCTCCGCCGCCGCCACCGTCTGCTGCAGGATGTTGGAGATGTTCGCCAGTTGGGTGATGGGCTCCGTGAAGCCCCGGATGTACTGGGTGAAGGCCTGGATGTCGCCCAGCGCGATGCGCCCCTGGAAGGCCAGGTAGCCGCCGGTGATGACCACGCCCACGTAGCCCAGGTTGCTCACGAAGCGCATCATCGGCATCAGAATGCCGGAGATGAACTGGGCCTTCCAGGCCACGGTGTAGAGGGCCTCGTTGTACTCGTCAAACCGGCGCAGGCTCTTCTCCTCGCCGTTGAAGGCCTTGACCACCATGTGCGCGCCGAAGGTCTCCTCCCCATGTCCGTTCACCTTGCCCAGGTAGGCCTGTTGCCCGGCGAAGAACCGCTGGGAGTGGCGGATGATGACGGTGACCAGGCCGGAAGAGAGGGGAATCACCAGGAGCGCCACCAGCGTCATCTGCCAGGAGATGGAAAGCATCATCGCCAGCATGCCGACGACGGTGACGAACGAGGTGACCGCCTGCATCAGACTCTGGTTGAGGGTCTGATTGACGGTGTCCACGTCGTTGGTGAGGCGGGAGAGGATTTCCCCGTGCTGGGTACCGTCAAAGTACCGGAACGGCATGCGGTGAATTTTCTCCAGCACGTCCCGGCGCATCTGGTAGGTGATCCGGACGGCGACGTTCGTCATCAGCCAGCCCTGGGCGTAGGCCAGCCCGGCGGAGAGGCCGTAGAGCCCCAGGACGGTCAGCAGGATGCGGCCGATCGCGGCGAAATCAATGGCCCCCGTGCCGGTCAGTTGGGCGATCAGCCCCTCAAAGAGTTTGGTCGTGGCGGTGCCCAGGATTTTGGGCCCGAAGATGGAGAAGACGGTGGACCCGGCAGCCATGACGAAGACGGCCAGGATGGTCAGCCGGTGCGGGCCCAGGTAGGCCAGGAGTTTGCGCATCGTCCCGGCGAAGTCGCGCGGCTTCTCCACCGGCCCCATGATCAGATGGGCATGCCCGCCCCCGGGGCGGCCCATCGGCCCCGGCGGACGAACCAGTCGCTCCGGCCGGAGCCCACCCCCCGGCCCGGCGCGCAGGTCAGCGGAAGGGCGAAATGGACGGTTGGATGTGGTCATGCCAAACCTCCGTAGCGCAAGATTAATCTTGCGCTACAACGACTTTCAACTGGGAGAGCGCAATCTCCCGATAAATCTCGCACGTCGCCATCAGTTCTTCGTGCGTCCCCTGGCCGACGATGCGGCCCTCGTCCAGGACCAGAATCCAGTCGGCGTCCTTGATAGTCGCCACCCGCTGGGAGACGATCATCACGGTGCTCCCACCGACGTACTCCCGCAGGGCCCGCCGCAGTTGCCGGTCGGTCCGGTAGTCCAGCGAGGAGAAGCAGTCGTCAAAGATGTAGATGGACGGTTGCTTGACCAGCGCGCGGGCGATGGTGAGCCGCTGTCTTTGTCCGCCGGAGAAGTTGGCCCCGTGCTGGGCGACCTCCGCCTCCAGCGGGGAGCGGCCGTCGTCGCCGGTGCGGGAAAGGATGATGTCGTGGGCCTGGGCGACCTCCAGCGCCCTCATCAGCCGCTCCTCGGGCGCGTCCTCGTCGGCGAAGCGCAGGTTGCTGGCAATGGTGCCGCTGAAGAGATGGCTCTGCTGGGGGACGTAGCCGATGCGGTCCCGCAGGTCCTTCAGCCGCACCCGGCGGATGTCCACCCCGCCGATGCGGATTTCCCCCTCCGTCACGTCGTAGAAGCGCGGGAGGAGGTTGATGAGGGTGGATTTGCCGGAGCCCGTGGTGCCGATGATGCCCACTGTCTCCCCGGCATGAACGGTGAAGGTGATGTCCCGCAAGACGTACTCCTCGGCCCCCGGATAGCGGAAGGAGACGCCCCGCAACTCAATTGTCGGGGTGAAGGGCTCCGGGAAAGAGAGCGGCGCCTCGGGGTCCTGGATGCTCACGTCGGTCTCCAGCACGTCGGCGATGCGGTTGGCCGCGACGTCCACCCGGGGGAGCATCAGGAAGAGCATGGAAATCATCGCGAAGGAGAAGAAGACCTGCATCGCGTACTGCAGGAAGGCCATCATATCGCCGATGCGCATGGTGGCCTGGGCCACCTGGTGGGCGCCGACCCAGAGGATGAGCACCGTCAGCCCGTTCATCAGAAGCATTGTTACCGGCATCATCCCTACGGCGACCCGGTTGACAAAGAGGAAGGTTCCGGTCAGGTCCCGGTTGGCCTGGTCAAAGCGCCGTTTCTCGTACTCCTGCCGGTTGAAGGCCCGGACGACCATCATGCCGGTGAGATTCTCCCGGGCAACCTGGTTCAGCCGGTCTATGAGGGACTGGATGAGTTTGAACTTCGGGAGGGTGCTGCTGAAGACGGTCGCGATCAACCCAACCAGGACCAGGACGCCCAGGGCGATAATCCACATCATAGACGGGCTCTTGGCGGCGGCGCGGAGGATGGCCCCGATCCCTATCAGTGGCGCGAAGAAGACCATGCGCAGGACGAACATCATCACCATCTGAATCTGGGTGATATCGTTGGTGGAGCGGGTGATGAGGGACGCGGTAGAAAAGCGGTCCAGTTCGGCGCCGGAGAAGGCCATCACTTTCTCAAAGAAGAGGTGGCGCAGGTCCCGGGCCAGTCCGGCGGCGGTGCGGGCGGCCAGAAAGCCGACGGCGACGGTCATCGTGGCCGCCAGCAGGGTAAACAGGAGCATCAGTCCCCCGACGCGCAGGAGGTAGGCATTCTGGATTCGAAGGAGGTCCATCCCCAGGGCCTCGTACTCGGCGCGGACGGCGCGGGCGGCGGCCTGAAGGAGGGCCCTCTCCCCGCCCAGGGCATCAAACCGCCGGTCTATTGCTTCCAGGATGCCCGTTCGCTGCCCGGCGGGCATGCGGGCCAGCAGGGCGAAGAGGTCGGTGCCGGGCGGAAGTTTGGAAAGGTCAAACCCGCCCATCCCCGGCATCAGCGCCCTGGCCTGCTCCGGATGAGCCTGTATTTGCTCCACTCCCATCACCAGGACCATCGCGCGGGCGACGGTCGTCGGCAGGCGCGCCCCGGCGGTCGGGTCGGCGGGCCGGAGGACGTAGACCGGCTCCCGGGCCAGCGCGGGGTATTTCCGGACCAGCGCGTCGTAGTCCGGCGAAGAGGCGTCCACCCGGACGTACTGAGCCCGCAGGTCGGCCGCTTCCTCCTCGGTCAGAAACAGGGAGAGGCGCTCCAGGGTGCTCTGGCGCATCGCCTGAGGTACCGCCTCCTCCACCCCGCCCTGCTGGATGCCCACGTTGACGATGCGGGACATCAGGTCGGGCAGGGCCAGGTCGGCGTTGGCCTGGACGAAAAGCAGAACAACGATGGAAAGCACAAAGAGTCGGTAAGGTTTCAGATACTTCAGGAGTCGGCGCATACGATTCTCCTTGTAGCGCAAGATTAATCTTGCGCATCAATTTTGCCCTCCATCTAATCCTTCCAGGAGCTTCCCCAGGATAGCGTGGAGTTGGGCCTGTTCGTCAGCGGAGAGACAGCGGAGGAGTCCCTCAACCGTATGGCGGCGCCCGGCCCGGACCTGCTCCAGGGCCTGGATGCCCTCCGGTGTGAGGGCAACGATGACGGAGCGGCGGTCAGTGGGGTCGGGCCGACGCTCCACCAGCCCCCCCTCCAGGAGCCGGTCCACGATGCCCGTCATAGAGGCCGCGCTCTGGTGGGTCGCAGCGGCCAGGTCGCCCATCCGCATAGATTGCCCCTCCGCGTGCTCCAGGGAACAGAGGGCCATAAACTGAGGGAACGTCAGCCCGTAGCGGGCCAGGTCGCGCGCAAAGCGCGCCCGCAGCGCTCCCATCAGTTGGGAGAGGCGCCTGCCCAGGTCTTCCAGGCCGTCCTCCATGGGCTCCCCCTAAAAAGTCTGGGGGCGATGACCTCGCCCCCCGAGCGGTATTGCTTTACAGTCAAAATATTTCACGGCACGAAGTTTACCACTGAGGGTCTGTTTTGTCAAGGGGCGAAGAAAGGGGAATACCGGGCAGGGAAAGAGCGGGCGTTTGAGGGGGCACAGGCCGCCCGCCTCAAACCTTTTGGGAGAGGACGCGGAAAAACGCGGAGGGACGCGGATTTTTCTCGCGTTTTCCGCGCTCCGTAGCACTGCATTGAATCGTGGAAAGACGTAGGGCGGGCTTTCAGCCCGCCATATTTGGGGACACCCTGGAAAGGCTGTCCTACATCTGCACGTTTTCAAGAATCGCCAGACTCCCGTTCCAACTGTCAGGTGGGGGTGCGCCAGTTACTCGGCAGGTGGGGACTCCACGGCAATTTCCACCGTCACATACCCATCATTGTCCGTGATGATGTCGTCGTTGATCCGGAGGTACAGCAGGCCGAACGCATCGGACTGGAACGTCACCCCCCGTCCAACGTAGAACGGATGACCGGATTCGCCGATGCGCCCGATCAGGCAGCCGCCGATTCCATTGGGCAATGGGTAGTACGAGGGAGCCGGGTATCGGGAGGGCGACGCTCCCTCCGGCCCGATGTATCCGACTTCCGGCGAGTAGAGCCAGCGCCCCCGGGCGACAACCGTCACCACCTCCCCAGGGTGCAGGAAAATCCCCATACTCTGCCAGCCCCGGTAGGCATAGACCCGTTGCTCCGTCAGGTCGGCCTTCTGAACGGGGACCCCATTGGCGCGCAGGACGGCGCCCGCGAAGATGACCAGCGCCACGATAGATAGACCGATCAACACCAACAGGCGGATGAGGACCTGTCGTTTCACCATACTCACCCCCGGTGAATCAATCTACGCGAATCTGGCCTTTCTTGTTCAGGACTTGCGGGTTCAGTTGTGGGACGGGCTTTTGAGCCGGTCCGGACGGCCTGGAAAGGCCGTCCTCCACGTTATTTTCCCTCGCCCCGCAGGTCCACGATAGGGGTGGATTCCCCGGTGATAATCCATTTGCTGTTGGCCTTCAGTTCCTGAGCGGTCAGATAGCGGAGGTACTCGGTGGCGATGTCCGGATACTGGGCCAGTTCGGCGATCAGCATCTGGATGGACGTGCGCTGGGCCTCCGCGACCAGGGTAATCTGGTAGGCCTCGGCCTCGGCCCGCTTCTGGGCGGCGTAGTAATCGGCGTCGGCCCGGATGCGGACCTGTTCCGCCTCCGCCTGGGCTTGCTCCTGCCGCTGGACGGCGACCATCCGGTCTTTGATGGCCTGGACGACCTCCTCCGGCGGCGACGCGCTCTGAATCTGGACGGTGACGAAGCGCACGCCGTACTGATCCTCTTTGGTCTTCAGGGCTTCCATAATTTCCTGGTTCATCTGGGCCCGGTCGTGCATCACTTCGGTCATATTTTTGGTGTTGACGACGTCCCGCAGTTTGCCCTGCACGAACTCAAACAGGATGCGTTCGGGGTCATCCACGTCCAGAGCAAAACGACGCGGGTCCGTCACCACGTATGTATACTGCAGGGAGACGATCATGGTCACATCATCGGCGGTCATGGCCGAAATCTGGTCCACGTATCCCAGGCGCTCGTTGACCCGGACCAAGATCACGGTATCCCAGAGGGGGATTTTGAAGTGCCAGCCGGGCTGGTCCACGCTCATGAATTGCCCACCGCGCAGATGGATGCCTCGTTCATACGGGTGAACCTTATAGATAGATGCCCGGGCCAGGACCAGGATCACCGTCAAGAGGGCAAGGGTGGCCAGGAGAACCACCGATGCCTTGTAGAGGGTCTCCAGTGTGTTTCGGGCCCGTGCCTTTGGACCTGCCGGTAGAGAATTGAGCGTTGTCATTTTGGAACCTCCTTTTCGCTCTACGGGATGGTAGCAGAAACCGGACTCCGGTTGGGTCCCGAATCCGTTTCCATTCTATCACCTGGCAGGCCGTTTGTCTACTGTAAAGATTGACAGGTTGTGGTAGAATGGTGCGCGCCTGGAAGGGGATGACAGGGGCTTTGCTGCCGGTTTAGCCCAAAGACGGGGAGGCCGAAATGAACGTTCAAATCCATCGCACTGCGCTGGAATTGGTAGAAGGGGATATTACGGAGATGGCAACCGACGCCATCGTCAACGCCGCCAACGAATATCTGGCCCATGGGGGTGGAGTGGCGGGGGCGATCGCGCGCAAAGGTGGCCCGACAATCCAGCGGGAGAGCGACGATTGGATCCGCCGTCACGGCCCGGTGCCCACCGGCTCCGCTGCCATCACGTCCGGGGGGCGCCTGAAGGCCCGCTACGTCATCCATGCTGTCGGGCCAGTATACGACCGGACGGCCCCGGAGCGGTCGGCTCAACTTCTGGCGTCGGCGGTCCGTGCCGCATTGCGGATGGCGGACGAGCATCACCTCCAATCTGTCGCCCTGCCCGCGATCAGCACCGGCATCTTCGGGTACCCGATGGAGGAGGCCGCAGAGGTCATGCTGCGGGCGGCCGCCGATTACCTGCAGGGGGAGACGGGGCTGGAACGGGTCGTTTTCTGCCTGTATGGTCCGTCCGCCTACCGGGTTTTCGCGGATGCGCTGGAGCGGCTGATGGGCCCGGTGACCCGCTGACCTCCAGAACGGGCCGGGCAATTCCGGAATTGC
>DAOTWL010000167.1:0-9891 GCA_034435875.1 Anaerolineae bacterium | reverse complement strand
CGATGCCCATCCTCCAGGACAACCTCATCCCCCACCGCCGGAATCCGGTCCAGGCGCCCCATCACCAGCCCGCCAACGGTGGTGTAGAAGGGGTCGCTCAGGGCCAGATTCAGCGCTTCGTTGGCCTCGTCTATAGTCATCAACCCGTCCAGCAGGACACTCCCGTCCGGGAGGTGCTGGACCTGGGGAGAAGAGACCTCAAACAGGTCACCGATGTCGCCGACAATCTCCTCCAGCAGGTCCTCCAGCGTCACCAGGCCGGCCGTGCCGCCGTACTCGTCCACCAGAATCGCGATATGCTGGCGGGTGCGCCGGAAGTGAGCCAGCAGGTCGGCCACGGAGACCGTCTCCGGCAGGAAGAGCGCATCCCGCATCAGCGCGCGGGCGGTCAGGTCAGACCGGCAGGCCCGGATGGGCCGCAGGAGGTCCTTCAGGTAGACGACGCCGATGATGTGGTCCGGGTCGTCCTCAAAGACCGGGAATTTGGTCAGCGCGGTCCGTTCGGCCAGGTCGGCCAGTTCCTCTACCGTCGCGTCGGCGGGGGCGCAGACCATTTCGGTGCGGGGGACCATCACTTCGGCGGTTCGGCGGGAGCGGAGGTCAAAGACGGCGCGCAGCATCTGCTCCTCTTCGGCCTCCAGGACCCCCTCCTCCTGGCTGGCCTCAATGAGCATCTTCAGTTCCTGGACGGAGTGGACCCGCTCGTGGCCGCCCGCCGGACGGATGCCCAACAGCCGGAGCAGGCCGTTCCCGGCGCCGTTCAGAGCCCAGATGGCGGGCCGGAAAATCTGGAAAATGACCAGCATCGGCCGGGCGACGAAGAACGCCGTCCGCTCCGGATTCTGGAGGGCGATGGATTTGGGGGCCAGTTCGCCCGCGACCACGTGGAGGAAAGTGATGCAGGCGAACGCGACGGCAGAAGCGATGGAATGAGCCGCCGCTCCGATCCAGGATGGGGGGAGAAATTGCAGGAGCGGAACGAAGAGATGAGCCAGAGCCGGTTCCCCAATCCACCCCAGGGCCAGGCTGGCGATGGTGATGCCCAGTTGGGTGGCGGCGATGAAGCGGTCCGGGTCATCCAGGGCCCGCCGGACGACCAGGGCAGTGGGATGGCCCTGAGCGACCAGTTCCTCCACCCGCGTCCGCCGGACGCTCACCAATCCGAATTCAGCCGCGACGAAAAATGCGTTCAACAGGACAAAGAAGAGAACACCCAGCAATCTGGTCAAAATGGAAAGCCAGAAACTGCTCATCTACTGCCTTGTACTCCGTGTTTCGTGCTCCGTAACCCCGCCAGAGCAATGGGAAAGGCCAGGAGGAGGCTCAGGCCCCAGAGGGCAAGCCCGGGGGCGTTATCGGCAACCCACACCACCCACTTCCCCACCCCGCTCAGGTCGGCCCGCCAGGCCCGCTCCAGTTGGTCCAGGGTGATATTGAGGGCCCGCTGGACCCCCGCCTCGCAGTCGGCGCCGTCGGCGTAGGCCAGGAGGAGGGCGCGGATGGTGCTATCGCCGTACTGCTGCCGGATGTAGCGGACCAGGCTCCCGCTCTCGGCGTAGGCCAGCAGCGCCTCCGCCGGATCGGTGGAGAAGGGAGGGCAGAGGTTGCGGAGGGGGATGAGGCGCCCCTCGGCCCGGGCCCGCTCCAGCAGAGAATCCAGATGGGGGTCGGGACGGGTCTCGTTGGCCGTGGCCAGCCCCTCGTTCAGCCACGCCGGGACGTAGCGGTATCCCTCCGGGCCCGTCAGGCGGTAGACGAAGAGGTGGGTGAGTTCGTGGGGAATCTCCTGCTCCATTTGAGCCAGATACCCGTCATGGTAGGGGACGGCAATCAGGATGGCGCCGAGTTCCGGGCGGGCCTGTCCGCCCATCCACTCCCGACCGGCCATCCGCAGCGCGGCCTGGAGGTCGGCCCGCGAGGGATAGAGATAAATGTCCACCCTCTCCGGCGGCGACACGCTCAGGGAGCGGGCAATCCGTTCCACGCTGACGGCCGCAATATCCAGCGCGCCCTGCGTATACGGGGGGTTATCCACGGTGCTGTGGACGGTGATGGGACCAACCGTCCGGCTGAACCAGTCCCACCGGTTGTCCTCATAGCGGAACGTGGAAGCGGGCGTCGTCAGTTGATGGCCCGCCGCGTCCCGCACTTCCCACCACCACCGGACGGTGCCGAACGGGGGAAAGGGGAACAGACGGAGGTCGCGGGTGAACATCGCCTGAACCGAGGGGCCGGGGGGTATCGGGACCGGGGTGACCTCCACCCGCTCGTTACCCTCCGACTGGAGGTAAAGGTAGAGGGCAGTGATGTCGGCCGACGCGGTGGCCTGGATGGAGAAAACGGCCTGCTGGCCGAAGGTATAGGTGACCGAGGCCTCTTTGACCGTGATGGGCGCTTCTTGAAGCGGCGCCCGGTCCGCAACTGCCGGAGAAGTGAAGAAAAGGAGCCCCACAGCCAGGGACAAGATCGCAAGAGCCAAAGCGACCGGGTTCGGCGAAGCCTCCCCACCTCCTGCTCCACACTCCATACTCCCTACCCCCCTAATCCCTACTCCCAATCCTCATCCCCATCCTCATCCCCATCCTCTTCGTCTTCCTCCGCGTCCTCAAAGAAGTCAAACAGGAGGAACGCGCCCAGGTCGCCGTGGAGGAATTCCAGTTCGCGCAGGGCCTCCCGCGCGGCGCCGCGCAGGGCTTCGTTATCGGAATGGCGACAGGTATCCAGCGCCTGACGGGCCTCGTCGCCGCCAATCTGCCCCAGGGCCCAGATGGCGGCCTCCTGGACTTCGGCGTCCACGTCCTCTATCAGTTCCAGCAGTGCGGGGACCGCGTCGCTCAGTTCCAGTTCCCCGCAGGCCCGGGCGGCCTCGTAGCGCATCTGCGGGCTGGGATTGTGGAGTTCCCGCATCACCTCGGCGGCCCAGCGGTCATCGGCGCTGCGGCCCATGGCGAAGACGGCGCTGACGCGCATCCGCTCATCGGGGTGGCGGTAGGCCGCGCGGATCAGGTCGGCGACGACACTCTCGCCGGAGTAGGCCAGGGATTCCAGCGCCCGTCGCCGGACCTCCAGGTCTTCTTTCTCATTGGTACAGGCGGCCAGAAGGGCCTGGAAGGCCTGCTGGTGGGAACGGGGGCGGATTTTGCCCAGTTCGCCGGAGAGCATAAAGCGACCCAGGGAAGAGGCGGCGGCCGCCCGGACCTCGGCGGCCGGGTCGTTCAGCAACACATTGGCCAGCACCGGCACCAGGCGGATGTCCTCGTCCTCCCAGAGGCCCTCCACAGCGGCCAGCCGGACCGCCGCGTCCGGGTCTTTCAGCACCAGTTGGAACACTTCGTCAAAATTGACCTCAAAGTCGCTCTCGGCGATTTCCACCATCATTTGGGCCATCTTCCGGCGGGTCGCAACCGGCAGTTCGCCCCAGACGGCCCAGACCTGCTCGGCCTCGCCCCGTTCCAGATTGGAGAGGCCATACAGGGTGCGACGGTTGGTTTGACCGGATTTCAACGATTCCAGAATTTCGGTCAGAGTGGGTGTCTTACTCTCAGAACGGGATGAACGGACCACAGCGTCAGATTTCCTCCAGACAGATTGTCCTCACCAGTCGCTTGAAACCAAGCGAGCGCATCGCCTGAGGGTTGGCCTCCAGCACCCGCCGGATGGCCTCCTCCGGAGTCAGTCCCTGATAACAGGCCAGATAGGCGGCCAGCACGGCCCCCGTCCGGTCGTTGCCTTTACGGCAGTGGACCAGCGTGGGACGGCCGGCAGCGACTTCCCCTGCGACGAAGTCCACAATGGGGCGCATTCGTCGCGCCAGCCGGCACCGCAGTGGTGGAAGGAAGGCCAGCCCGCCGTTCAGCGGCACCCGGAGGTGGCGGAATCCCACGGCCTGGATTGGCCCACCGTCCACCGGCACCAGCGAGACGATGGTCCGGAACCCCATCTCCCAGAGTTCAGTCAGGTTCCAGGGGACCATCTGGGGGCCAGGCCGACCGGCAAGGAGGCCGGGCAGAATCCAGTACAACGCTTTCATCGGACGTGCGGTCTGCTTTTCAAGATCCCCACGGCGAAACGGCACTCCGCTAATTCGTGCCTGACTACGAGCCAGTTTAACATTACTTGTGGGAGTTGTCAAATAAGCCCAGAGGCAAACCGCCGGGCTCGCTGGCTTTGCAAAATCGCCCGGCTAAAGCGTCGGGCTCAACCACGAAGCCCCTTCGGGGCTTTGTATCCTGAGCCCGACCGTTTACGGTCGGGCGATCTCTCCGGCCCGCGCAGGCCCTCTACTGCTGAGCGTGGATGACGTAATTCCGGTCGGCGGCGATGACATCGGGGGCGGCCCGCAGGCGGGCCAGGACGGCCTCCTCCTGGCCCACCGGCACCCGCAGCCGCCAGACCTGCACGCCGGAGCGGGCCTGGTAGAGCAGGGCCCTCTCAGAGGCCGGCCCCTGCGCCCGCAAGAGGTTCTCGGCCCGCGCCCCGGCCCGCAGCGTCACCACCACCTCTCCGGGCACAACCTCCTCCGCCCCTCCGCTCCCCCGCTCCTCCGCCCCTCCGCTCCCCCGCTCCCCTGCGCTCCACACCCGCGCTCCCAGGCAGACCGGATAGTTCCCCTTCGCGCCGTCCCAGAGGGCCTTGAGGGCGTCTATCCGCCCGCAGCCGTATTCTGCATCCCAGCCAGCGCTCCCCAGGTCCTGCGCGGTATCCAGAATCGCCGAGGCAACCTGGTCGGGGGTGTAGGTGGGGAAGCGGGCATAGACCAGCGCGGCCAGCCCGGCGACGAAGGGGGTGGACATGGACGTACCCTGCATATAGTCGTATCCGCCGCCCCGAATGGTGCTGTAGATACTCGTCCCCGGCGCGGCCACGCTGACGTGGGAGCCGTAGTTAGAGAAGTAGGCACGGGTATCCAAGGAGGTCGTTGCGGCTACCCCCAGCACATGGGTGCAGTTGGCCGGGAAGATGGTCTGGTTTTGACCATTATTCCCTGCCGCCGCCACCAGCAGGACGCCCCGGCTGTAGGCGTAGTTCACTGCATCCTGAAGGGTGGAAAGACAGGAATAGTAGCCGCCCAGGCTCATATTGATGACCTTCGCGCCCGTATCGGCGGCGTAGTAAATGGCCGGGATCAGTTCAGCAGTGCTCCCTTCGCCTTTATTATTCATCACCTTCAGCGGCAGGATCGTCGCGTCCCAGCCCAGGCCGGCCACTCCCAGCCCGTTGTTCGTTGCCGCCGCCGCGATGCCGGAGACATGGGTGCCGTGACCATGGTCGTCCATCGCATCCGAGTCCTTATTGATGTAGTCGTAATCTATATCGGTGCGGACTTTGCCCGCCAGGTCGGGGTGGTTGTAGTCGGTGCCGCTATCCAGGACGGCGATGAGGACGCCCCCGCCTTTGGAGAGGGCCCAGGCTTCGGGCGCCCGGACTTTGCTCAGACCCCACTGAGAACTGTAGTAAGTGTCGTTGGGATAAACCGGCGGGGGCGGCGGAGGGCGGTAGGCGCGCATGACCAGTGGGAGGTAGACAGGGAAAGGAATCAGCATTCCAGTGATCGGCTGGTCGGCAGTGACCGTCACCGAGCCGCGGTAGCCGACAGGAAGGCCGGTAATATCGGTCAGGTCATAAATATGGGCGGTCCCCGAGGGAATAAGGTCGGAGGTGGTGGTGACAGGGTTCCCTTCGGCGTCGTAAAATGTATGCAGTGTTGTGGCAGCTGTTACTCCTTGGTTGGTGATAACGTACCGGGAGGCAAGTCCGGGGTCTTTCCAGAGGCCGGTCAGTTCAACGGTGGTTACTAAAATCGGCAAGTCGGCACGAATGGGAAGTTTTCCTGTCACAAGCAGCAGGGTGCAGACCAGAAAGCCTGCCCCAACCAGAACGGACAGCGCTATTTTGCTGATGAAATACCTTCTGGTCATAACGCTTGTGCCCTTTGTGGTGGACCTTTCAGACTACCTTTGATAGCCGGATTTCTCATCTCCTGCTGACGCGATACTGGAGGGCCACCGCGCCCCAGGCCAGCCCAATGGCCGCCGCGAAGCCCAGCGCTTGGCCGGGGAGAGTGGAGGCGAAGAAGTTGTCGGCCACGCTGATGTAGTGAAACCCAGGCGGAGTTAATAGAAGATAGTGAACCAGCGGGAGAAGGAGATAACTCGGGCAGAGCCCGCTCACTATCAGGTGGGACGCCCGCCAGACCATTCTGCACAATCGGGCATAGACACCGGCCAGGGCCAAGGTCCAGATGGCCCCGACCAGCGTCGCCGCAACGGCCACGCGGGCGTGGAGCACGGCCTCCCCGCCCCGGGGAAGCCGCTCCACCACCCGCAGCAGGAGAAGGGCTGGTACCAGGCCGGCTCCGGCGCCGGTCAGCCAGAGGAACCACCCAGGATGCCCGGTCGCCATTCGGGCCGGCAGCAGAGCCAGGAACAGGCTGGCCATCGTCGCCGCCGCACATGCCGCCGCCAGCGGGAGGGGAAGCACAGGCCAGTTCAGGTGCATCGTGATCCAGAGGACGCCCGGCACGACCAGCGGGAGCGAAAGCAGCCAGACCCTCCAGCCGCCCGGCGGCCCATAGCGGCGACCCCGTATCCCCTGGACGCGTCCCCAGAGCCAGTTCCCGTAGGTGTAGACGACCAGCACCGCCCCCGAGGCCACCAGTCCGGACATCCAGTAGCGGCTGATGGTGCGGGGGTCAAACGGCCCAGCGCCGAAGTGATTATAGAGAAAAATGGCGTACCGATCCGCGACGCCAAACCAGTAGTAAAAGAGGGCCAGGACGAGGGATGAGACCATCGCCGCGTGGGTGAGGGCCGCTCTCCACGAAGGAGGTCCCCTTTTGGGCAAGTCCATGTCCCCCCACCGCCCGGGTCCGGGTTTGCGGCTACCCGGGCATCTCCGGAGCCGCACCGGCGGATTTTCCCCAGATTTGATAGCCGATGAGGCCGCCCACTGCGCCCAATCCGGCCCCCAGCAGGACGCCGAACAGCGCGCAGCAGCAATTGCCGCCCAGCAGGTATACCCAGTATTGGGCAGGCGATTGATACTCAAAAGGAATACCCAGTTGTTGTACCAGTTGAGCGGCCCGTTCCGGGCCCACAATGATGCCGTTCAGGACCGCCCCAACCATCTGCCCCAGCAGACTGCCGACCATCGCGATGGCCCCGGCCTCGGCGCCTTTCAGCGCGCCGTCTCCACCTCCAGCGGGGCGCTCCCAGAACGCCGCCAGTATCCCCACGCCCAGCCCGATGAACAGGGCCGCGCAGGGGTTACAGAGGGGAGTGATGAGGGTCAGAATCAACGCAACAACAAAGCCGACAGCAGCACCGATCCCTCCACCCTTCAGCATAGGCCACCTCCCCGACCCGGATTGTTTTGAAGTATAGCACAATCCTCGTAGAAGAAAAGAGCGGATCAGGAAAGGTATCACTTGACCAAACGGCCATTTTGGAGTATCCTTGCATCCTGGCAGGCCGGAAAACCACGAGGACGCAAAATTTATCTTTGTCCCTTTGTGGCATCCTTTTGAGCCCCGAAATTCTCAAGGAGGTTCACGGTGTACCGGATTCTGGAGAAACAGGTCCTCAGCGATGTCACCAAACTCATGGTGGTGGAGGCCCCCCACGTGGCGCGGAAAACGCGGGCCGGGCAGTTCGTCATCGTCCGTATAGACGAACGGGGCGAGCGCATCCCCCTGACCATCGCCGACTACGACCGGGAGGCCGGCACCATCACCCTCATCTTCCAGGAGGTCGGCAAGTCCACCATGCACCTGGGCACGCTGAACGTGGGCGATGCGCTGGCCACGCTGGCCGGCCCCCTGGGCCACCCCACCGAGATCGCCCACTACGGAACGGTGGTCTGCGTCGGCGGCGGCGTGGGGATCGCCCCCATCTTTCCCATCGCCCGATCCCTGAAAGAGGCCGGCAATCACGTCATCTCCATCATCGGCGCCCGCACCCAGAGCCTCCTCTTCTGGGAAGACCGCATGCGCGCCGTCTCGGACGAACTGATCGTCTGCACCGACGACGGCTCCTACGGGCGCAAGGCGCTGGTCACCGAGCCGCTCAAGGAACTGCTGGAGGCCCGGGGCAAAGAGATCGCCCGCGTCTGGGCCATCGGACCCGCCATCATGATGAAATTCGTCTCGCTGACGACCAGGCCCTTCGGCATCCCGACGGTCGTCAGCCTGAACACCATCATGATTGACGGGACGGGGATGTGCGGCGGCTGCCGGGTCCTGCTGGAAGAGGGCGCCCAGTTCGTCTGCGTGGACGGCCCGGAGTTTGACGGCCACAAGGTGGACTGGGATAACCTGCTGGCCCGCCTCTCCTTCTACCGGGAGGAGGAGCGGCTGGCTGTGGAGCGCTGGGAGCACGAATGCCGACTGGAAGGCGTCTTGAAGGAACAGGAGGCCATCCGATGACCTCCCTCACCCAACGAGAACGGACCAAAATCCCCCGCCAGAAGATGCCCGAACAGGACCCCGTCGTCCGGCGGGGCAACTTCAACGAGGTCGCGCTGGGGTTCACCGAGGAACTGATGATGGCGGAGGCGAACCGCTGTCTCCAGTGCGAACGGCCCCACTGCGTGGAGGGGTGCCCCGTGGGCGTCCTCATCCCCCAATTCATCCGCGCATTGCGGGAAGGGGATATGATCGGCGCGGTGGCGGCGATGAAGGTCAAAAACAGCCTCCCCGCCATCTGCGGCCGGGTCTGTCCCCAGGAGACCCAGTGCGAGGTCCGCTGTGTCCTGGGCCGGAAGGGGCAACCCGTCGCCATCGGGCGGCTGGAGCGGTACGTGGGCGACTACGAACTGGCGATGCGGACCTGCCCGCTGGAGCGCAAGCCACCCACGGGCAAAAAGGTGGCCGTCGTCGGCACCGGCCCGGCCGGGCTCACCTGCGCGGTGGACGTCGCGCGGGAGGGGCACGAGGTGGTGATGTTTGAGTCCCTGCACGCCCCCGGCGGCGTCCTGGTCTACGGCATCCCGGAGTTCCGTCTGCCCAAGAGTGTGGTGCAGGCGGAGATTGACTACGCGGTGGAATGCTTGGGCATCCAGATTCGCACCGACCACGTCATCGGCCGCACGCTGACGTTAAACGAACTCCTGGCGGAATACGACGCCGTCTTCCTGGGGACGGGCGCGGGACTCCCCTCGTTCATGCGCATCCCCGGCATCAACTACAACGGCGTGATGAGTGCCAACGAGTTCCTCACGCGCGTCAACCTGATGAAAGGGTACCTCTTCCCGGAGTACGACACGCCGGTGAAGGTGGGACGGAAGGTGGCCGTCATCGGCGCGGGGAACGTGGCGATGGACGCCGCCCGCTGCGCGCTCCGTCTCCAGACCCTGCAGGGGAAGGGCGGAGAGGTGCACATTGTGTACCGCCGGTCCCGCGATGAGGTTCCGGCGCGCGCCGAAGAGGTCCACCACGCCGAGGAGGAAGGGGTCATCTTTGACTTCCTGACCAACCCGGTGGAGATTCTGGGGGACGAGAAGGGGAGCGTGGTGGGGATGCGCTGCATTCGGATGGAACTGGGGGAGCCGGATGCCTCCGGTCGGCGCTCCCCGGTGCCGGTCCCCGGCTCGGAGTTTGAGGTGGACGTGGACATGGTCATCTTCGCCCTGGGCACCAGCCCGAACCCGCTGGTGTTTGTGGACGCGGAGGGATTGCAGCGGACGAAGCACGGGACGGTGGTGGTGAAGGACGAGGAGACGGGCCGGACGACGCTTCCCCGGGTCTGGGCCGGCGGGGACGTGGTGACCGGTGCGGCGACGGTGGTGAGTGCGATGGGCGCGGGCAAGCGGGCCGCCGCCGACATCAACCGTTTCCTGGCTGGAGACGGACAGCCGGAGTGGTGAGCGCGGGTACCGCAGGGGGAAGAAGGGGCG
>DAOTWL010000166.1:0-3372 GCA_034435875.1 Anaerolineae bacterium | reverse complement strand
TTCATCATCGCCACCACCGCCGCCGCCAGCGGCATTGAGACCACCATGTTCTTCACCTTCTGGGGCCTCCAGGCGCTGAAGAAGAAAGTCCCCACCGGCCGCACCCTCTTTGAGCGCATGCTGAGCATGTTCCTGCGGGACATTGACAGCATCGGCCCCAGTAAACTGAACATGGGCGGGATGGGCCGCTGGATGTTCAAGAAGATGATGAAGCAGCACGAGGTGGCGACCCTGCCCGAACTGCGCCAGATGGCGGTTGACCTGGGGGTCAAACTCCTGGCCTGCCAGATGAGCATGGACGTCATGGGCATCCGGCGGGAGGACCTGATTGACGAGGTCACTGACGTCGTCGGCGCGGCCACCTACATCGCCGAAGCGAACCAATCTCACATCACGCTGTTTATTTAGAAGTAGGCAAGTAGGCAAGTAGGCAAGTAGGCAAGTAGGCAAGGAGGCAAGTAGGCAAGTAGGCAAGTAGGCAAGGAGGCAAGGAGGCAAGGAGACAAGGAGGCAGAAATGGCCGAGTACACTCCCGAAAAGACGCTGGACGCTCGTGGGCTGAAGTGCCCCATGCCGGTGGTCAAGACCAGCCAGGAGATCAAGAACGTCTCCGTGGGCGGCGTCCTGGAGGTCCTGGCGACCGACCCCGGCTCCGTGGCCGACATCCAGGCCTGGTGCAAGAGCACGGGCAATGAACTGCTGGGGATGGAGAAGGGCGAAGGCGTCTTCAAGTTCTGGATCCGCCGGCTCAAGTAGCGCAAAATTTGTCTACCTATGCGGTTACCCGGTGGCACTCGGATTGGAAGCGCCTTTTGAAAAACCGCAAAGGTCGCCAAGAGCGCAAAGAAATCCAGACCATCTTTGCGTCCTTTGCGCTCTTGGCGGTTCAAACCATCCCAACCGCACAGATGGAAATTTGTTTTGCGAAGCAGGAGGCATCTATGGCAACCCTGGCCTTTCTGTTCACCTACATCTTTCCCTATATCGCCGTCGCCGTCTTTTTCGGCGGGCTGGCGTACCGGGTCTACCGGTGGGGGCAGAGGAAACCCGTGGCAGGTCATCTTTCCCTCTATCCCCGACCCCACCGTCGCCTGGGCCCCTTTCTGGAAATGCTGCTGGAAACCATCACCCTGAAGATGGTGGTCAACGCGATCAAAATCAGCGGCTCTGGCCTGCCCATCATTGCGGGCCTGACGCTGCACGCGGCTCTCTTCCTGGTCCTGTTGCACCACCTGCCCGTTTTTGTCAACCTGCCCATCGTGGGTGAAACGGCGGTCTGGGCCGTGTTTGGGACGCTGATGGGGGTGGCCTTCCTTGCCCTCCTCATCTACGCGCTGGCGCACCGGATAGAAGGCCGCCGCAAATATCTCTCGGTGCCCCAGGATTACTTGGCGCTCTTTCTGCTCATCGCCATCGCGGTGACCGGCCTCCATGTCCACCTTCTGTATCCGTTGGACCGCACCGAACTGGCCCGTTTCTTCCTCGGACTGGCTACCTTCCGCTGGCAGCCGATTCCCCAGAGCGTCGGCCCTTCGTTCATCTGGCACTTCGCCCTGGTCCAACTGCTGATGGTCTACTTCCCCTTCAGCAAATTCACCCACATGCTGGGCTATCCCCTGGCCAAGATGGTGGCCTACAGTTAGGAGGGTGCCATGTTGGAGACGTTCACCGAAACGATGCGTCAGCGCATCAGCCGCCCGCTCCAGTATTATCTGGACATCTGCATCCGTTGCGGGCTCTGCGCGGATGCATGCCATTTCTACGCCGTCTCCCACGACCCCGTCCATATCCCCTCTTACCGGGCGCTCCTAGTGAAGAAACTGCTCCAGCGGAAGGGCAATCCCCTGCTGGACTGGTATCGGGAGAACCGTCCGCCGGATGACCGGATGGGGGAAGAACTCCGGCGGGCCCTCTGGGACTGTACCGGTTGCCGGCGGTGTACCCTGATTTGCCCCTTCCATCTGGATACCGGACTCCTGGTCAGCGCGGCTCGTTATGCCCTCCTCCAGGAAGGGATGGGGATGGAGATGGTGGCCGAAATCGGCCACGCCGAGGTCAGCAAAGGGGAGATCATAGACGCCCTCAAGGAGTTCTACGTGGACCAGGTCCGGGAACTGGAGGGGCGAATCCGCCAGGAGTGGGGCGTCCCCGACCTGCGCATTCCGGTGGACGAACCGGCGCGCGTCCTCTACGTGCCGGTGGTGGGCGAGCACGCGATTATCCCGCTGGCCAAAATCTTCCACGCCGCCCGAGAATCCTGGACGCTGAGCATGTTCACCGCCACCAACCACTCCTTCTTCGTCGGCGATATAGAGAAGGCAAAACAGGCGGCCCACTGGATCGTCCAGGAGGCCCGGCGGCTGGGCGCGCAGGTCATCGCCTACGCGGAGTGCGGCCACGCCACCCGGACCCTCCTGAACTTCTGGGACCACTGGTTCGGGGAGGAAATCGCGGGCATCCAGCGGGTCAGCGTGGTGCAACTGGTCGCCTCGTACCTGCAAGAGGGGCGCATCCGGGTCCGGGAAGGCGCCTTTGATGTGCCGATGACCTACCACGACCCCTGCAACCTGGGCCGCAACGCGGGTATCTTTGAGGAGCCACGCCTGCTCCTCCGCGCTGTCGCCACCGACTTCCGGGAACTCAGCCCCAACCAGGAACTGAACTGGTGCTGCGGCGGGGGTGGGGGACTCATCGCCGAACCGGAAATGTTTGAGGTCCGGATGAAGGCCGGGCGGCCCAAAGTGGAGCAGATTCAGCGCACCGGCGCCCGCTGGGTGGTCACTGCCTGCGAGAACTGCAAGACGCAACTGGCCGATCTGAATGAGCGCTACGGCCTGGGCGTGGAGATCAAGGGCGCGGTGGACCTGATCGCCGACGCGCTGGTGCTTTAGTGAAAGTGCCAGGCACTTTTTGAAGTGCCTGGCACTTCGGATTCAGGGAGGTGTCAGATGGACCCGCGAGAAACCCCATCCTCTCAGTGGTGGGAGGAGCGGCTGGTGGCAGATTACCGGGAATACCGCTGGCGCCAGTTGATGGAGCCGATGTGCCGGCGGGTGGAGAAGTGGAAGGCCGGGGAACTCACCTCGGTGGAAATAGAGCAGGCGTTTGAGGCAATTTCTACGCCAGCGTAAAAAACTGGCTTTCTTTTCGAACTCACCTCGGTGGAAATAGAGCAGGCGTTTGAGGAGTGTTACCAGAAGATCACCGAACTGCGCCACATCCTCAACCAGCGGAGCGACCGGGCCGCGCTCCTGATCCAGGTGCTGGACCGGGGGTGGTTTGAAGAGTGGATTCGGGAGCATACGCCGCCACCCGGCGCCCGCGTTGTCCTGCCGTAAAGGGCTCCACAGCAGGGTTTTTATGGCGGCGGCT
>DAOTWL010000165.1:0-11806 GCA_034435875.1 Anaerolineae bacterium | reverse complement strand
CGCTGGTGTGATGCGGAGCGCCTGCCCTCTGAGTCCCACACCACGGATTACACGGATTTCACGGATAATATGTAACTACCCACGCAGCCACGGTTTCCCTCTGTCATTGCGGGCCCCGAAGGGGCGAAGCAATCTCCCCCTTGCAGCCAGGAGACTGCTTCCCTCACGCTGCGCTCGGGGCAGGCGCTTCGCTCGCAGCGACACGGCAGGTAGTTACCAACCAATGCTCCGCGAAGTCGCGATGGAACTGGTCTGGGCGGCGCTGGGGGCGGTGAACCCGGCGCGCGCCGTCGCTCGCCACCTCCGCCGGGAGGGCCAGACCCTCTTCGTCGGCGACCGCCCCTACGACCTGGGCCGGATAGACCGGGTGGTCGTCATCGGGGCGGGGAAGGCCGGGGCCGGGATGGCGGCAGCAGTGGAAGCGTTTCTGGGCGAGCGGGTGACCGCCGGATGGGTCAACGTCCGCTACGGCTATGAGCCCGCACAGCCGCCGGCTCGCATCCCCATCCATCCCGCCGGACACCCCATCCCCGACCAGGCCGGGCTGGAAGGGACGGGCCGGATGCTGGCGCTGGTGGACTCCCTCACCCCGCGCGACCTGGCCCTGGTGCTGGTCTCCGGCGGCGCGTCGGCGCTGATGGAGGCGCCCGTCCCTGGCGTCTCTCTGGCCGACCTCCAGGCCCTCACCGAGGGCCTCCTGCGCAGCGGCGCGACGATTGGGGAAATCAACACTGTCCGCAAACACCTCTCCCAGGTTAAGGGTGGACGGCTGGCGGAGCGCATCGCCCGCCAGGGCGCGCAGGCCGCCGTCCTTATCCTTTCCGATGTGGTCGGTAGCCCCCTGGACGCTATCGGCTCCGGCCCGTGTGTGCCGGACCCCACCACCTTTGCCGATGCATGGGCGGTCCTGGAACGGTACAACCTGCCAGACCAGGTTCCTCCGAGTGTGCTCCGCCATCTGGAACAGGGCCGGAGCGGCCGGGAAACGGAGACGCCGAAGCCGGGAGACCCGATTTTTGTCGGGATTCACACCGTCATCATCGCCGAGAACCGCACGGCGGCGGAGGCGGCGGTGGAACGGGCCCGTGCGCTGGGTTTCCATGCCGCTCTCCTGACCACATATCTGGAAGGGGAGGCACGGGAGATCGGCCGGGTGCTGGCCGCGCTGGCAAAGGAAGAGGCCCGCACCGGGTCCCCCTTGCCCCGCCCGGCCTGTCTGGTCCTGGGCGGCGAGACGACGGTGACGGTGCGCGGGCCGGGCCGGGGCGGCCGCAACCAGGAGGTGGCGCTGGGGGCAGCGCTGGCGCTGGAGGGATGGGAGGATGTTCTGGTCGCCACGCTGGCCACCGACGGCACCGACGGTCCCACCGACGCGGCCGGCGCTTTCGCGGACGGGAGTACGGTTGCCCGCGCCCATGCCCTGGGGCTGGACCCCGCTGAGTATCTGGCCCGCAACGATGCCTACCCCTTCTTCGCGGCCCTGGGCGACCTGATTATCACTGGCCCCACCGGCACCAACGTCAGCGATCTGGCCTTTGTATTGGTGCGGTAAAGAAAATTTCGGCGGTTGTCCCCAAACTGCAACATTTCTGAAACCCGCTTCCGGCCAGGAAAGAGTATACTGGAAAAGACGAGGGCCTAACGGGACTTACGCAGTTCACCCGTAGGACGGGCTTTTAAGCCTGTAGGACGGGCTTTTAGCCTGTAGAACGGGCTTTTAGCCCAATGCTGCTAACATTTGCCCCCACCCCCCTTATCCCCCCTCCCCCATCGCTGCGCTTGGGTGGAGGGGCCGGGGGTGGGGTGCGGCGGCCTTCGGCCGCCGCAAAACCCCTCCTTTCTCCCCTCCCCTCTCCCAAACGAAGTTTGGGAGAGGGGAGGGGCCGGGGGAGGGGTGAGGCAAGCGCGCCGAAAAAGTTAGTGCCATTGGGCTTTTAGCCCGTCCAGACGGCCTGGAAAGGACGGCCTACAGGGCAAGTGCGTAACTCCTGCATGTAAACATCGCCTTCAGGAGTCAGCGCTATGACGGGGAATCGGCCACTGCCCAGCCCCCGCCGTCAACGGTTCCCGCGGATACCCTGCTGGCCTACTTTAAATCCACCTCTATGGCCGATGTGACCGTCTACACAGAAGGGGGCCAGGCCATCGGGACCACCTTTGCCATCCCTGAACTGCCCCAGGAAGCCTCCCGTTTGCTGGATGAACTCTCCATTCCCGCTGACCTCTACGAACGCTGTCTCTACAGCACCGGGACCACCATCGGCGAAAACGTCCAGATTCGGGGGCGCTGGTACCGGCTGGCCCGGGCCCCCTCCGGGTCAGGAACGACACTCTGGGCGCCTTTGGCGTTGCCCTGCCCGCCCAGTTCATCGTTCGGGCCGGGACGACAAGCTGCAACGTCTATGCCCTGCTCTTCGCCCTGATGACGGCGGCCGTCATCGTCATTGGGTACCTGATCGCCCAACGAATCACCCGTCCTCTGGAACATCTGGTCAGTGCCTCTCAGGCGATCGCCGAGGGAGACCTGTCCTATCGGACAGGGATTCGCGGCACGGATGAAATCGGCCTTCTGGCGACCACCTTTGACGAGATGGCGAGTCGCCTTCTGGAGCGGACCAACGCGCTGGAAGAAACGCTGGGTCAGCCGACCCCCACCCGCACGCCCACGCCGACGTCGACCCCCACCCGCACGCCCACGCCGACGGCCACCCCCCCACCGACACCGGTTCCCTTTGAACTGCGCGCGGCGGCAGGTAACAACGAGGTCAGCCTGGGGTGGGATGCCGTCAACCCCCCACCGTCCACCTACCGGGTCTATCGCGCGGACGGCGGCCCGTACATCATCGTCACCGAAACGCCCGGAACGGCTTATCTGGACAACTCGGTGGTGAACGGTACGGTGTATACCTACTACGTCGCGGCGTTGGATGCGGAGGGCGCCGAGTTCGGATACAGCAATCTGGCCCAGGTTCAGCCGTATGACATTACGCCCTACACCACAACCACAGACGTGACCTGTACGCCCACCAACCCAAACTGCGGCCTGGCCGGTGGGCCTCCCGATGGGCAGGCGCTGAACCTGGGAGAAGGAGCGTATGTCGTTCTGGACTTCGGCGAGGGAACCGGCATCATAGACGGCCCCGGCCCTGACCTGGTGTTCTACGAATGGCCCCACCCGCCGGGTATCCATCTGGACTTCATCGTCATTGAAATATCCCCCGACGGTTCCCAGTGGTACACCGTGTTTGCGTGGGATGGCATACCCGGCGGTGTGGTGGGAACCAACATAGATGGCTATGCCACCGACGCGGACGGCGAGCAGGACAACGAACAAATCCCAGCAGATGATCTCTATCCGTTCCCAGGCACGGGCATCACCATAGATATTGGCGTATGGGCTCCGGCGGGGTATTCGTATCGGTACGTTCGGCTGAGTTGTCCCGCCGGCGGAGGGGACGCCGCCCAAGTGGATTCCGTTCAGCGGTTGCATTAACGACCATAGCGGCGGCGGCCCTGCGGGCCGCCGCCGCTCCCTCATTACTTGCACAATTTTTGAAACGTGTTATAATTATTTTACCAAGAGTCTTGCTTTGGCTATCAGCGGAGCCACCCTCCTCTGTCTCCCACCTCTCCCTCTGAAAGCCCCAGGCTCAAGGTATTCCATTCCAACATTAGGAGCACCATGAAGAAAGTATCCCTGCTCATCGCCGCTGGCGCGCTGATTCTGGCCGCGCTGGCCTGCGGCGGGCCAACGCCCGCGCCACCGACTGCCGTTCCACCGACCGCCGTCCCCCCGACGGCTGTCCCACCAACAAAGGCTCCGCCATCCCAGCCCGCCTCGGGAACAATGGAACTGACGCTGAAGAACGACTCCGGCATCACCGTCTGCTATGTCTACATCTCTTCCACCGAGAGCAACTCATGGGGGGATAACTGGCTGGCCGAGAATGAGGCCATCCGGTCCGGCAGCAGCCGGAGTTTCCAGGTGCCGGAGGGCTCCTATGACGTGCGGGCCGACGATTGCGAGAACAATCTGGTCGCCTACCAGTTTGAGGTAAACCTGGCTGGCCAGATGACCTGGACCCTGGACCCCCTCCAGCGGGCCCCCGTGCTGGTCGCCAACAACTCCAGCCACGAGATTTGCTACCTCTACATCTCCCCCTCCGATAGCGACACCTGGGGTCCCGACTGGATGGGCAAAGACACCACCATCCCGGCCAGAAGCACCCGGACCTTCCAGGTCCCCCTGGGGACGTACGACCTGCGCGCCGACGACTGTGACCACAACACCCTGAACACCCAATCGGGCATCAACGTGGGCGCCGACGGCATCACCTGGACCCTGGAAGATGTAGAAGAGGCCTCATTGACCCTGATCAACCAACTGGACATCCCCATCTGCTACGTCCTCATCTCCCCCTCCGGCAGCACTGAATGGGGCAACGACTGGCTGGAGAACGATACGATCCCACCCGGCGGTTCGTACACGTTCCGCCTCCCGGCGGGCACATATGACCTGAGCGCCCGCGATTGCGATGGCAACCCGGTAAGCGAGGAAGTGTACGAGCAGGAAATCGCCGGAGAGATGACCTGGACGATTTCGCCGTAAAAAAAGGATGTGCCAGGCACATCATCTGAAAGTGCCTGGCACATCTCTTTTTGGCCCACCCTACAGCAGCCAGGGGTTGAACCGTTTCTCCTGCCCCACCGTCGTCTTCGGGCCGTGGCCCGGGTAGAGGACGGTCTCGTCGGGCAACGCGAAGAGGACCTCCCCGATGGAGCGCATCAGGGTATCCCAGTCGCCGCCGGGGAGGTCCGTCCGTCCCACCCCCATGGCGAAAAGGACGTCGCCGTCAAAGGCCACCCCCTGGTCGGGCAGGTAGAAGGTGACGCTGCCCGGCGAGTGGCCCGGGGTGTGCAGGACCTGCAGCCGGAGCATCCCCACCTCCAGCACCTGCCCGTCCGCCAGTTCCAGGTCGGGCGGGGGGCTGGGGGAGATGGGGACGCCGAACCACGCCGCGCCGCCGCGCGATTCCAGGACGGGCCGCTCTGCCGGATGGACCGCCAGCGGCGCGCCTGTCGCAGCGACCACGTCGGCGTTGGCGGCCATGTGGTCAAAGTGGCAGTGGGTGTTCAGGACGTAGCGGACCGTCAGGCCGGCCTCCCGGACCGCGCGCAGGATGCGCTCCGGATGGCCGCCGGGGTCAATGATGGCCCCTTCCCTTGTCTGTTCGCAGCCGATGATGTAGCAGTTGGTCTGAATCAGGCCGACGGAGAGCGTTTTTAGAATCATTGGAATCCCCTGTTACGGGCAATTCCTGGCACTCCGCTGCGCTTCGTGCCTTACTACGAGCGGCAATTCCCGGCACTCCGCTGCGCTTCGTGCCTTACTACGAGCGGAATCAGGCCGACGGATAAGGTCTGCAGAATCATTGGAATCCCCTGTGGGCAACCGCAAGGGTTGCCCCTACATTGCCCGTTGTAGGGGCAGGGCTTGCCCCCGCCCCGTTGCGGGGCAACCGCAAGGGTTGCCCCTACACCTCCACCCGTGTCGCACCGTCCAGCGCCTCCTGGACCAGGCGGTCCATCTCCACTTTCTCCTCTGCCCGCAGGGTCTCCTCCATCCGGGGATGGGTGACCACCCGGCGGGGCATCAGGAACTGGCAGCAATCGTCTCCGGGCATCCGGGAAAGAGCATAGGTGCCGATGCGCTCCGCCAGCGCAGTAATCTCCGTCTTATCCAGGCCAATGAGAGGACGGAGGACCGGCAGCCCTGCCGCTTCCTCCACCACCGTCAAACTCTCCAGGGTCTGGGAGGCGACCTGCCCCAGCGACTCGCCGGTAAAGATGGCCTTCGCGCCCTCCCGGCAGGCCAGGGCCGTCGCCACCCGCATCATCAGGCGGCGGTAGAGGATGACCCGATAGGCCACCGGCGCCTGCACCGTGATCTCCCGCTGTTGCTTCCCGATGGGGACCACGTAGAGGTACGACTCCATCCCGTATTGCCCCAGCGTCCGCACGATCTCCCGCGCCCGGCTCTCCGACCCCATCCAGTTGCCGAAGGGCCGGCTGTGAAAATGGATGGGGGTGACCCGGCATCCCCGTTTGAGGGCAAAATAGCCGGCCACGGGCGAATCTATCCCGCCGGAAAGGAGCAGGACCGCTTTGCCACTGACGCCCACCGGCAGTCCCCCAGGCCCCGGCATCCGCCCCAGATAAACCACCGCCCGGTTCCGCAGAATCTCCACGCCGATGTCCAGTTCCGCCCCTTTGAGCCGGACGGGCCAACCCGTCCGCGCCTGTACCGCCGCGCCCAGTTCCCGCTGAATCTCCGGTGAGGTCAACGGGAAGGATTTGTCGTCCCGACTGGCAGTGATGCGAAACGTGCGGGACGGCCCCTCTGGCAGATTCTCCAGAATGACGGCCCGGATGGCCTCCATGTCCGGGGGCACCAGATAGACAGGGGCGAAGTGGGCGATGCCGAAGACCGGGCTCAGCGCCTCCTCCCAGGCCGAGGGCACCCAGGGGGTATCCAGGTGGACCAGGAACCGCCCGGAGAGGCGCTCCACCCGCCCCTTTCCCCCCAGACGTTCCACCCGTCGGAGGATGTTCTGGGCCAGGGTCCGCTCAAAGAACGCGCGGTTTCCCCCCTTCAGACCGACCTCAGCGTAGTGGACAACGGCATGCGGTGTCTCCATACCCCCTACTCCGTACTCCGTATTTCGTATTCCGTGCTCCGTATTCCGTGCCCGGTCATCTGGCGGACCAGGGCCTCTTCTTCCTCCCGCGTCGTAACATTGCCGTCCAGGCGGGCATCCCGCAGGGCACCCAGCAATTGCCCAAAGAGCGGCCCCGGCCTCAGTCCCATCGCCTTCAGGTCTTCTCCGGTCAACACAGGGGTCACATGCCGGTAGCGGGTCTGGAAGGCGGTCAGGCGGGCCCGGACTCCCGCCCGGCGGTCGGCCACCCAGGCCACCGCCAGAAGCCGCGCCGGATACGGTTCCAGCAGGCGGTAGATCCGGCTCGGCCGCCGCAGCGTCGGCAGCAAGTCCAGGTCCCGGCGCAGGTCCGGGAGACGTTCCAGGTCCCGGGCCTCGGAGCGGGGTACCTTCAGCCGCCCGACCACCGCGCGCAGGGCATCCGGCTCCAACCGATACAGCAGAAGCCCCCAGTACACAAACGGTCGGTCTTCCGCCTCCAACCCCCAGGCGGCGAGGTCTAGTTCCTTCCGCACCGCCCGGAAGCGGGTGACCAGCCAGCGGTCGCAGTGGAGGGCCGGGTGAATCTGGGCCAGGACCCCCACCCGCTCCAGCCGACAGAGGGCCCGCTCCGGCTCCTCTTCCGTCAGAATCAGGTCCAGTTCGTGCCGGATACGGTCGCCGCTGACTCGGTTCAGCATCGGGAGGGCATTGGCGATGAGACTTTCACTGCGGGGGTCCAGGCGGAAGCCGAGGCGGGCCTCCAGACGGGCCGCGCGCAGGATGCGGGTCGGGTCGTCTATGAAACTGAGGCTGTGGAGGACGCGGATGACCCCTTCCCGCAGGTCGGCCTCCCCGCCGTAGAAATCCAGCAGTTCCCCCCAATGGGGCGGGTCCAGCCGGACCGCCAGCGTGTTGATGGTGAAATCCCGCCGGTGGAGGTCCTGCTTGATGGAACTGCGCTCCACCTCGGGCATCGCGGTGGGATGGGTGTAGAACTCCGTCCGGGCCGTGGCGAAGTCCACCGCCGAGACGGTCCGGTCCGGGGGCGGCGGACCGCCCATCTCCCCCCAGACGCGGTCGTCCAGCAGCCATTTGGCCGTGCCGAAGCGACGGTGGGCCACCACCCGACCACCGAACTGACGGGCCAGGTGTCGGGCCAGGCGGATGGCGTCCCCTTCCACCACCAGGTCCAGGTCCACCACCGGCTGTCCCAGGAGCAGGTCCCGCACCGGCCCGCCGACCAGGTAGAGGCTGAAGCCCATCTGCTGGGCCGCCTCGGCGGCCCGCCGGGCCAGGGCCAGGATCGGAGGCGGCACGGCGGCTTCCAGCAAGGCCGCGATCTGCTCCTGGCGGGAGGGGACGGCCCCGGCCTTCCCCCACAGAGTGATGAGGTCGGTGCGGGTGACGACACCGATAATATCGCCGTTCTCTACCACCGGCACCTGTCCCCAGCCGGTCTCCATCATCAGCCGTTGCAGGCTCTCCACCGAATCATCCGGAGAGACGACGACGTTGCCCGGCTCCATAATCTGCCGGATGCTCTCGGCGGCCATGCTGAACTGGATGGCCCGGTCCACCGCCCGGCGGGTGAGTAGGCCAATGACGCGGCCGTTCTCCACCACCGGGAAGCCCTCATGGCCGGTCCGGCGCATCCGCTCGTCGGCCTCGGCGATGGACGTATCCGGGGAGAGGAACTGCACGCCCCGGGACATAATCTGCCGGACGGTCACCGCCGGTCGGACGGCGCGGGGGAGCAAATCCAGGAGTTCGGCACGGACGGACTCCAGGGTCCGGTCCCGCACCAGGGCGGCGGCGGCGCGGGGATGCCCGCCTCCGCCGAAGTGAGCAGCAACGGCCGAGACATCTATATCGCCGGTCGCGGAGCGGGCCACCAGTTGGACGTGGTGGTCCAGCGCGACCAGGACAAACAGCGCCGAGGGCTCCAGGATGTCCCGCAGACGGTGGGCCAGGGTGGAGATTTCTTCCTCGTACTTCCCCGCCCGCCCGGACGCCACCACAATGGTATGTCCGCCGATGCGGTGGGTGGTCGCCGATTCCAGCAGTCGCTCGTACAACTCCTGCTGGCTGGGCGTCAGTGGATACTGAAGGAACTCCCCGACAATGGTCAGGCTGGCCCCCCGTTCCAGAAGCCAGGCCGCCGCCCGGGCATCCCGCGCCGTGGTGGTCATGTAGGAGAGGTTGCCGGTGTCCTCGTATATCCCCATCAGGAGCAGGGTGGCTTCTATGGGCGTGACAGGGACTTCCCGCTGAGCCATCTCCTCCACCAGGAGCGTCGTCGTCGCCCCCAGCGGCTCCCCCCGGAACGTCCAGTGCGGAGGCAGTTCCCGGGCCAGGGCGTGATGGTCTATGATGTCCACCGGCACATCGGGCCGCATACCCCGGATGGTGGTCAGCGCCTGGGTGTCCACCAGGATGACCCGACGGACGGTACGACGGGGGAGGTCGTCGGGATGGACGAAGGGCAGCGCCGCGCCGTAGAGGGAAAGAAACGCCTGACCGTTGCGGTTGACCCGGCGCGGCAGGACTGGCACCGCTTCCGGGAACAGTTTCTGCGCCCCCAGGAGCGAGGCGATGGCATCAAAATCAGCGTTTTCGTGGGTGAGAATCACTTCCATTGCGGCCCTATTGTACCGGAATTCGGGGGGGAATGCAAGGGGATAGACCACAGACGATAGACCAAAGACGACAGCAATTGTCTCTCCACAGGCAAGTGGTATAATATCCCCTGCCATTCCGTCATTCTGTCATTCCGTCATTCTGTCATTCCGTCATTCCGTCATTCCAAAATGGTTCCACTTGACCACGAAACCTACCTCTCTCCCTTCACCTGGCGCTACGGGTCGGAGGAGATGCGCCGCATCTGGAGCGAGGCCCACCGCCGCCGACTCCTGCGCCGGGTCTGGGTGGCGCTGGCCCGCGCCCAGGCCGAAATGGGGCTGGTCACCCCTGAGCAGGTGGCCGACCTGGAGGCCCATCAGGACGACGTGGACATTGCCCGCGCGGAGGAGATAGAGGCCGAAATTCACCACGACCTGATGGCGGAACTGCGGGTCTTCGCCGAACAGTGTCCCGTCGGCGGGCCGATTCTCCACCTGGGTGCGACCAGCCAGGACATCCTGGATAACGCCGATGCGCTCCGGCTGCGGGAGGCGCTGACCCTGGTCCGCCGCCGCCTGACCGACCTCCTTTCTGCCCTCGCCGACCGGATAGAAGAGACCGCCGAACTGGCCTGTATGGGCTACACCCACCTGCAACCGGCCGAGCCGACCACCGTCGGCTACCGGCTGGCCCAGTACGCCCAGGACCTGCTGGACGACCTGGATGCCGTAGACCGCCTGCTGGCCGGTCTGCGCGGCAAGGGATTTAAGGGCGCGGTCGGCACGGCGGCCTCGTATGCCCAACTCCTGGACCCCGCCGAGATGGAGCGGCGGGCGATGGCGTTCCTGGAACTGGAAGCCTATCCGGTCACCACCCAGGTCTGCCCGCGCCGCCAGGACTGGGAGGTGATGGTCGCCCTGGCGGGCATTGCCCAGAGCCTGCACCGGTTCGCTATGGACCTGCGGCTGTTGCAGTCGCCGCTGGCGGGAGAGTGGAGCGAACCGTTCGGCCGCGCCCAGGTCGGTTCCTCCGCCATGCCCTTCAAGCGCAACCCCATCCAGGCCGAAAACATCTGCTCTCTGGCCCGCTACGTCGCGGCGCTGCCCGCCGTCGCATGGGAGAATGCTGCCGGATCGCTCCTGGAGCGGACGCTGGACGACTCCGCCAACCGGCGGGTGTTCCTGGCGGAGGGCTTCCTGGCGACCGACGAGATGCTCCGCCGCGCACTCCGTCTGGTGCGGGGACTGGTGCTGGACCCGGCGGCGATGGCGCGCAACCTGGTCACCTACGGAACGTTCGCGGCGACGGAACGGCTGCTGATGGAACTAGTGCGGGCCGGCGCCGACCGGCAGGAGATGCACGAGGTACTGCGGGCCCACAGTATGACCGCATGGGAGGCCATCCGTCGGGGGGAAGCCAATCCGCTGGCGGACCTCCTGTCCGCTGACCCCCGCCTGACGGCCCGCCTCCCCGCAGAGCGCATCCGTTCTCTGCTGGATGTCTCCGGCTACGTGGGGGATGCGCCCCGGCGCGCGCGGACGCTGGCACAGAGGATTCGCGAAAGGATGGGGAAGGGATAGCGGCAAAGCCGCTGAGGGATGGCAGAGGGGGCTTGTGGGCGGCGGCCAAAGGCCGCCGCCCACAAACCCCCTTTTACTTTCGGATGAAGATAACGGCAGCGGAATCTTCGTATATCCGCTCCCAGTGCGGGGAGGCCTGCGCGGCCGCCACCAGCGCCGGTTGCTCCTGCGGGCTCAACATCAGCGTGCGGACGCCGTAGCGGGCCAGCCGATCCTCCCATTCGCACCCGGCGGCGGAGATATGCAGATAGTCCAGCCAGACCTGCACAGGGTAGAGTTCTATCCGGGAGTCCACAAAGACGGGATACTCTGGCTGCGCGGCCCAGATGAGGTAACTGCCGAAGGGCATGGCGTGGAAGAGGGGGCCGGACGGGTTTTCCCGCAAGAGAAACGCCGTCGCCGCCACAGGAGTCTCGGCGGAGATGAGGCCGGCCTTTGCAGGCGGGAAGGGCAACCGTTCCTTGAACCAGGGCAGAGTGACCAGCGCGCCGAGCACCAGCAGGACGGCCAGGAGAGTGGCGGGTAAAGTGGGACGGTCGGCGCCGATGCGGCCCCGCTGACGGCCAAAGATGGCAGACAAATGCCCGGCCCAGACCGGCGCCATGACCAGGCCGAACCAGATGGCTCCCCGCGTCGTCCGCAGGCCCAGCGTGGCGAAGGCCAGGAAGAGGAACAGTTCCAGCGGTGCGGGCCGGCGGGGGGAAAGGGCCAGCAGCGCGGCGGTCAGGAGCAGGCCGCTCAGGAAGAGTACGCCGGTGAGGGTGGAGAACGTCGGCGGGGCCCATTCGGGGACCATGCCCTGGATGACGGGGTGGACGGACATCCCGGCCAGATACGAGAAGGCTCCGGGCCCGCGCGGGTTGAGCAGAATTGCGGCGGCGGCCAGCGCCAGAGCGCTGGCCGCCG
>DAOTWL010000164.1:0-1917 GCA_034435875.1 Anaerolineae bacterium | reverse complement strand
CCCAGGCCGTCGTAGTAGAGGCGGGTGACCTCCCGGTCAATGCGGTGGCCCCGATGGTTGGTCTGGTAGGCCTGGGCGGTGATGAGCCGGTCCTCCCGGTCGTAGGCGTAGTCTATCCCCTGGGTGTTCGGCCCAGGCGGGCCCGGCCAGTTGAGGTTAATCCGGTTGCCGTTGGCATCGTAGGCGTAGACGAAGCGCTGGGTCCCCTGCGGCGGGCCGCCGGCCCGCACCGCCTCCAGAAGCCGGTCCGCCGTATCGTAGGCGTAGGTGACCTCAAAGCCATCGCGCGGAATAGCCCAACCCTCGCTGATCGTCCAGCTATACCGGTGGCCAGCAGTGGATTCTCAGCCCTTTCAAATCATCACGGTTGCACAGGGGGAGTAGGCACTGGATTAAGGGACGGTCTGAACAACCGAACGCGCCCGAACCCGGACCACCGGTGACGCCGACTCGCCCCCAGAGCTGCCGCCTCAGGAGAGGTTGCATAGATGGACTGGATAACCTCCTCCAATGTCCCAGGTTGGCTACACATAATGAAGCTCACCCGAAAGTCCGGTTCCAGCGGGCCGGTCTTCTCACCTGTTACCCGATCTCGCTGAATCCCATCACAGGGAAGCAAATCCGCTATCACGATCAGTCCTATATGCGGGTAATCGAACTCCACTGTATAGATACAATGAGCTCCATAGTAGGCATCGGCGGCTTGGACATATTTAGGTTCCCCGATTGGCTCGATGACCTGAGCCAAAGTCAGGGGATAGAGAATGGGGAAATGAACGCTGGAAACCGTTCCCGAAATCACGCTGATCGTAAGCCACCGTTTATAGCCGGCGGTTAAGTCCCAGCGGTAGAGATGTTCCTGAATTCCATAGGCTGAAACCCTTGAGTAATCTGTGAGGCTATCACGATGGACAATGGGCGACGTCTCTATCCATCGGCGGAGTTCGGCCTGGGTCGTGCGCCCCATTTCCAGCCCTTCCCAAATCCCTCCAAGACAGGGGACCGCTCCCGGTTCGGTGACTCCGGGAATGGTCACAACAACTGGGAGCGTTTTCGCCACGCGACACCCTTCCGTTGACAATATGACAATGCTCATAACTGTTATCCAATAGAATGCCCGGATGAGCTGCTTGCGCATCTTTGGAGACATCTCTCACCTCATCGCTGGCTCTCGCGAACACGTTGGAATTGCAACTCAATATACCTTCTATGCAATACGTCCAACCCAGGGCGCTGGTAAGGAGCAGGTGCCCAGCCTGTCTCTCGCTGTATAAATCTCTCATCGCGAATAGTCTGATCTGTCAACGATTCGATATATTCGGGGTAGAGGTAAGCCGCCACGCTCTCGGCCCACTCCTCGCAAACAGGGCAGGAAGCCGAGGTAACGCTGGGGTCTCCGCTTCCGTACCAGGTTGGCCCCGGTTCCTCGCCAACAAATTCTCTCATTCCACGCGCCAATTGCCCCTCACCACCAACTATGCGTTGTAACAAGCCAGCCGTTTGCGCATCCCAAGCGTGAGCCAGCTCGTGCACCACCGCCACCTCCCCCAACCAGGCCGGCTCCTGGTGCAGGGTCCTTTCACCTAAGACGATCCGCTTCCAGGGCGGCCAGGGCCAAAAGAGATAGGTTTCGCCACCTCCACCTTCCCTCTTTGCAATAGACACTCACCTGATTGCCCGCCGCATCTGCTCAGGCCCACCCATGGCCCCTCCCATTCGCGCCACAGCTCGGAGCAAAATCCAAAGCTCCTCCTCCCTCCACTCCTCCTCGCGAACCTCCACCCCATAGGCCCGCAAGGCCAGCACACACGGATTGGCCCCCTGCGGGATCGGCGTCGGCGTATATGGCGGTGTAGGCGCTGGCTGCGGCGGGGGCGTGGCGGTCGGTGTGGCCGTCGGCGTGGCAGTTGGCGTGGC
>DAOTWL010000163.1:0-16768 GCA_034435875.1 Anaerolineae bacterium | reverse complement strand
CCGCTCCCCCGCTCCCCTGCTCAAAACCCCTCCATCCGGCTCAGGTCCACAATGCCATCGGCCAGGGCGGCGATGTGTTGCAGGAGGGCCAGACGGTTCTCCCGCAGGGCCGGGTCCTCCGCCATCACCAGCACTCCCGTCTCCCGCGCGAAGAAGCGGTCAATCACCTCCACCAGCGGCAGGAAGGCATTGAAAAAGTCATCCACCGAACTCTCGGGCCGGACCCCTTCCCGAGCCCTCTGCCAGGCGGCGTAGAGTTCCCGCTCTATCGGATGGACGAAGCGGTTGGGGTCCAGGGTGAATCGTTCGGGAAAGTCGCGGGTGATGCGGACGCAGCGGGCATAATTATCCAGGATGCGCGGCCAATCGTCACGCGCGGCCCAGTGGCTCAGCGCCTCGGCCGCCAGCAGGGCCCGGTACGGGTCGTCGCCCCGGGCGGCCAGGACGGCCTCCACCACGTCGTGGCGGAATCCCTGCTCCCGGAGATATCCCCGCAGCCGCCCGAGGACGAAGTCCCGCGCGGCCTCCAGCGCGGCCGGGTCGGCCGGCACCGGCAGGAGACGGGCCGCCGCCTCCAGGCCGGTCCGGATAGAAAACGGCCGCTGGGCCCCAATGAGGGCCTGCACCATCCCCAGCGCGTCCCGGCGCAGGCCGTAGGGGTCGGCGGAGCCGGTGGGCACCAGCCCCACGGCGAAGAGGCCCGCCAGGCTATCCAGCCGGTCCGCCAGGCCCAGGGCCAGCCCGGGCAGGCTCTGGGGGAGTGCGTCCCCGGCGAAACGGGGCAGGTAGTGCTCAAAAATGGCCTGAGCCACCTCCGGCGGCTCCCCGGATTTCCAGGCATACTCCCGCCCCATCACCCCCTGCAGGCTGGTGAACTCCACCACCATCTGGGTCGCCAAATCGGCTTTGCAGAGATGGGCGGCGCGCAGAGCAATTGCTGTCTCCTCATCACTCAGCCCCAGCATACGGGCGATTTCGGGCACCAGCCGCTCCAGACGGCGGGTCTTCTCCAGCATGGAGCCCAGTTGCTCCTGGAAGGTGAGGGTCCCCAGGCGGGGCAGGAACGATTCCAGCGGCCGGGCGGTGTCCTCCCGGTAGAAATAGGCGGCGTCGGCGAAGCGGGCCCACAGGACCTCCTCGTTGCCCCGCCGGACCACGTCCAGATGCTCCTCCCCGCCGTTGCGGACGGCGACGAAGCAGGGCAGGAGCCGCCCGTCGCCGTCCAGGACCGGGAAGTAGCGCTGGTGTTTCTTCATCACGGCGACCAGGACCTCGGTGGGGAGGCGCAGGTACTCCTCCTCAAACCGGCCCAGGAAGGCAGTGGGTTGCTCCACCAGGTGGGTCACCTCCTCCAGGAGGGCCGGGTCGTCCGGCACCCGTCCGCCCACTTCGGCGGCCCGGGCGGCCACCTGCGCGGCCACGACGGCGCGGCGCTCCTCGGGGTCGGCCAGAATCCCGTGCGCCCGCATCCGCTCCAGGTACTCCTCCGCGCGCGCCAGGGGGATCTCCGGCGAGCCCTCCGGTCGGGCGCCCCGGGTGGTGCGGCCGCTATAAAGGCCGGCGTACTCAAAGGGGATGCTGGCATCGCCCAGGAGGGCCACCAGCCAGCGGACCGGGCGGGAGAAGGCGACGCCGGTCTCGTTCCAGCGCATGCTCATCGGGAAGCGCAGGCCGGAGACCAGTTGCGGCAGCAGGTCCATCAGCACCTCCGGCGCCGGGCGGCCCTCCACCCGCCGGACGGCGACGATGTACTGCCCGCCGTCCAGTTCCCGGACCTGCAGGTCGGCGACGGCCACGCCCTGGCGACGGGCGAAGCCCTCGGCGGCCGGGGTGGGGCGGCCCTCGGGGTCAAAGGCGGCCCGAACCGGCGGCCCTTTGACCCGTTCCTCCAGCGGGCGCTGGCGGGGGGCCAGGCCGTCCACCAGAACGGCCAGCCGTCGGGGGGTGCCCAGGACGCGCAGGCTCTCGTAGTCCAGGCGGGCCTCCGCCAGGAGGGCCGGGGCCTGCTCCCGCAGTTGGCTCAGGGCCAGGGAGAGGTCGCCCGCCGGGAGTTCCTCGGTGCCGATTTCCAGCAGGAGCGTCGCCGGGCCCGGGGGCGCGGGGGGCGGCGGGGTCCCCTCCGGCCGGGCCTCCCGTCGGGGCGCGCGGGCCAGCCAGGGGAATCCGGCCCGTTCCCGCTGGGCCACGTAGGCCTGGGCGACCTGACGGGCCAGGTCCCGCATCCGGCGGAAGAAGACGGCCCGCTCCGTCACGCCGACGGCGCCCCGGGAATCCAGCAGGTTAAACGTATGGGAACAGCGGAGGATGTAGTCGTGGGCCGGGACCACCAGCCCGGCCTCCAGGCAACGGCGGGCCTCGTCCTCAAAGAGGTCGTACATCCGGCGCAGACCCTCTATATCCGCCACCTCAAAGTCGTAGCGGCAGTGCTCTATCTCCGGGGCCAGGAGGATGTCGCCGTAGGTGTGGACGCCGTCCCAATCTATCTCCCAGACGGAGCGGACCCGCTGGAGGAACATGGTGATGCGCTCCAGGCCGTAGGTGATCTCCACGGCGGGCGGCTCCAGCGTGATGCCGCCGGCCTGCTGGAAGTAGGTGAACTGGGTGATCTCCAGGCCGTCCAGCCAAACCTCCCAGCCCAGGCCCCAGGCGCCCAGGGCGGGGCTTTCCCAGTTGTCCTCCACGAAGCGGATGTCGTGCTCCTCCCGGCGGATGCCCAGGGCCTCCAGGCTCTGGAGGTAGATTTCCTGGGGGTTGCCCGGGTCGGGCTTGAGGATGACCTGGAACTGGATGTGCATCTGCATCCGGTTGGGGTTTTCGCCGTAGCGGCCGTCGTCGGGGCGGTAGGAGGGCTCCACGTAGGCGACGTTCCAGGGCTCCGGCCCCAGGACGCGCAGGACGGTGGCGGGGTTCATCGTCCCGGCGCCGACTTTTTCGCTATACGGCTGCCAGAGGAGACACCCCCGCTCCGCCCAGAACTGTTGCAGGCGAAGGACGACTTCCTGAAAGGTCAGCGGACGTTCCATAGATTTCCTCAACGGACGCGGATGAACGCGGATAGACGCGGATGGTCTGGATTCAATTGTAACACAAGCGGCCAAAAGAGACAATGAGCGCGCCCGGTTGCGCAACGGCGGGCCGGTGCTATAATCCCCAGCGTGAAGAGTCTCATCATCTACAACCCCGTCGCCGGCCCCCGCGACGTCTGGAAAGAACTGAAGCAGGTGCGCCGGGAACTCTCCGCCCGGGGCTGGTCGGTGGAGATAGAGACCACCCGCCGGGCCGGGGAGGCGACCGTCCTGGCCCGGGAGGCCGCCCAGGCCGGTATGGCAGCAGTCTGGGTCGCCGGAGGGGATGGGACGGTCAACGAAGCGGTCAACGGCCTGGTCGGCACGGAGACCGCTCTGGGCGTCCTGCCGGTGGGCACCGGCAACGTCTGGGCGCGGCAACTCCATCTGCCCGTGTACACCCTGACCCACCCATTCCGTCTGCGGGAAGCGGCCATCGCCCAGGCCGAAGGGCGCATCCGGACGGTGGACACCGGCCGCCTGAACAACCGCTACTTTCTCCTGTGGGCCGGCATCGGGTTTGACGCCCAGATCACTTCCGATATGGAGCCCCGTCCGAGAAAGGTCAAGCGGCTGGGCGCATTGCCCTATGTCGTCGCGGGATTCACATTGGCCCGGGAGTTCTCCGGCGTGCGCACCCATCTGGTGCTGGACGGACGGGCCCTGCGGGGCCGCGCGCTGCTGGTGGTGGTCAGCAACGTCCAGATGTACTCCATCTTCCATCTCACCCCTCAGGCCCGGATGGACGACGGCCTCCTGGACGTCTTCCTCTTCAAGGGACTGGGGGGATTTCTCTACATGCTGCGAATGGCCGGCCAACTCTTCGTCGGCCGCCATCTCCAGAACCCTCAGATCGTCCAGCGGACGGCCCGTCAGGTCACCCTCTGGACGGAGACGCCAATGGCGGTCCAGGCCGACGGGGAACCCCTGGGGACCACGCCGGTCGGCATCCAGGTGGTCCCCCGGTCGTTGCGGGTGATGGTGCCCGCCCACGCCCCCTTTACGCTATTCAGCCCGGAAGAACCCCCGTAGCGCAAGATTTATCTTGCGTTGATCTTGCGCCACACGGCACCCCATTCAGCCCGGAGGAGGAATGAAGGCCCTCTACAGCCTGCTCCTTCTGGTTCCCGTGGCGTTGCTCTCCCGCTATCTGGGTGGACCGGCGATCCTGACCTTCGGCGCGGCCGCGCTGGGCATCGTCCCTCTGGCCGCGCTGCTGGGCCGGGCGACGGAGGCCCTGGCGGAACGGGCCGGGCCTCAGGTCAGCGGCCTGATCAACGGCACCCTGGGGAACGCGGCCGAACTCATCATCACCTTCTTCGCCATCCGCGCGGGGCTGCTGGAACTGGTCAAGGCCTCCATCACCGGCTCCATCCTGGGCAACTTGCTGCTGGTGATGGGGCTCAGCCTCCTGGTCGGAGGGCTGCGGCATGGCGTCCAGAAGTTTGACCGCACCCAGGCCGGCCTGAACGCAACGATGCTGATGCTGGCCGTCATCGCTCTGGGCATCCCCTCCCTTTTCAGCCACGCGATAGAGGTGGGGACCGGCCACATGGCGGTGGAGTACCTGAGTCTGGGCGTGGCCGGAGCCATGCTGTTGGTCTATGTCCTGAGCCAGTTCTATCTGCTCCGCAACGGGAGTTCACAGCCCGGAATCGCTCACCGTCGGGCGCCGTCCGGCAAGGCGGCCTGGCCCCTCTGGAAGACCATAGGCGGACTGGCCCTCTCCACCGCGCTCATCGCCTGGCTGAGCGAAGTCCTGGTGGCCGCTGTGGAGCCGGTACTGGAGTATCTGGGATGGACCGAGTTCTTCATCGGGATCGTCATCATCCCCCTGGTGGGCAACGCGGCGGAGCACCTGGTGGCCGTGCAGGTGGCCGCCAAAGACGAAATGGACCTGAGTATGGGTATCTCGGTGGGCTCCGGACTTCAGGTGGCCCTCTTCGTCGCCCCCGTTCTGGTGTTCCTCAGCCTGGCTATGGGGAATCCGCTGACCCTGGTTTTCAACCCGTTTGAACTGGCCGCGCTGGGTGCGGCCAGCATCATCGCTGCGCTGGTCTCTCAGGACGGGGAATCCAACTGGATGGAGGGGGTACAACTGATGGTGGTCTACCTCATCCTGGCGCTGGCCTTCTTTTTCCTGCCGACGGGGGGATAAGGGTTCCCGCGCTGCTCTTGACAAATGCCCCCGTTGGGAATAAAATAGAAGCACAACAACAATATCTGGAGGTGTCCTGTGGAACGCAACGAAGGAACCGCAGACCGCATCATCCGGGCTGTACTGGCCGTCATCTTCTTGGCGGTGGGGCTGGGCCCGCTGAGGGCCCTGCAGGGGGCCGTCCTGGGGATCATCGTGGCCGTGGTCGGCGTGATTCTCGCCTTCACCGCCGCCACCGGCTTCTGCCTGCTCTACAAACTCCTGGGCATCTCCACTACCGGGACGTGCAAACAGTAACCCTGGAGGACGGGCTTTCAGCCCGTCCGGCCGGCCTGGAGCGGCGACCCGAGGCCGCCGCTCCCTCCAACCCAGATAAGGAGGCAACATGGACTGGAACACCCCTCTGGGTATCTTGCGACGCGGCATGAGCCTGGAGCGGGACGGGTACCGCTTCTACATGCTGGCGGCGGAACGGGCTTCCGATGAACGGGGGAGCCGGATGTTCCGCGACCTGGCCCATCAGGAAGAGAACCACCTGCGGCTTCTGCTGACGGAATACCGCGCCCTGGAAGCCGGTCAGGGCTGGCTTCCTTACGAAGTGGCGATGAAGGCCGACTTTCCGCTGGACCCGGCCAACCCGGACCTTCCCGGCGAAGAGCCACCCGACCCGCTGCCGGTCTTCACCCCGGACCGTCCCATCTCGCTGGAGGGGGACATTGCCGCGCTGGAATTCGGTCTGGAGACCGAGCAGATTTCACGGGAACTCTACGCCCGGGCCGCCGAGGCCGCCGACGACCCCCGCGCGGCCGAGGCCTACCGGTTCCTCACCCGCCAGGAAGAGGCCCACTACCGGCTCCTGCACGACACCCACGAATACCTGAGCCAGAACAAAACCTGGTGGGACCCCTTCCAGAAGCCGTTTTTCACCGGCTGACCGGTGGCGCAGGATTTCATCCTGCGCACTGCGTGGGCCCCGGCGGGGGTTTGCGGCGAAGCCGCAAAACCCCGCCCCTCATCCGCTCCCCAAAGCGCCGACGCTCCAGGTCGCCGAATCCGGACCGGTCACCCGCCTGCATATGGCCCGGACGGCCTTCGGCCGCGCGCTCTACGCCGTGAGCGCGTACTGGGTGGACGGCCTGCTCATAGACACCGGTTGCCCCGGCACCGCACGGGAGGTCCTGGCCTGGTGCCGTACCCGACCCGTCCGGCAGGTCGTGAACACCCACCACCACGAAGACCACGCCGGAGGCAACGGGCTGCTGCAACAGGCCCTCGGCCTCCCCATCGCCGCCCCGCCCGGCGCCGTCCCCATCCTGGCCCCCTTTCCCCGCCTCCAGTTCTACCGTCGCCTGGTCTGGGGACAGCCGGGAAATGTCACCGTGAAGCCACTGGGGAACACTGTGGAGACCGACCACTACCGCTTTGAGGTCATCCCGACCCCGGGCCACTGCCCTGACCACGTCTGCTTCTTTGAACCGCGCCAGGGCTGGCTTTTCAGCGGGGACCTCTTCATCCACGAGCGGGTGCGCTATCTGCGGGCAGACGAGGATATGGAAGCGACCCTCCGGTCCCTCCAGGAGGTCCTGAGACTGGCCCCGCGAACGCTCTTCTGCGCCCACGCGGGCATGGTGGAGGATGCCGGCGACGCCATCCGGCGCAAAATCGCGTGTGAGTAAGCCCTCTGCTACGCCTGCGGGCCCCGGGGGATGAACTTCCCCCTCCCCCGCCGACCCACAAACTCCCCCTCCCGGTAGACCATCTGCCCCCGCGAGAAGACCATAGCGACCCGCCCCTGAACCCGCATCCCCTCGTAGGGGGTGTATCCGGCCAGGTGGTGCAGGTCGGCGGCGCGGACCGTCCCCTCCGGGCGCGGGTCGTAGAGCACGACGTCGGCATCGGAGCCGGGGAGCAGCGCCCCCTTGCGCGGCCACAGCCCCCAGACCCGGGCCGGGTTGGCCGAAAGAAGCGCGGCCAGTTGGGGGAGCGTCAGCCGCCCCGCCGCCACGCCGCAGGTGTACATCAACGGCAGGAGCGTCTCCAGGCCAGGTAGCCCGCCCGGGGTGCGGGTAAAATCATCCCTTTCGGTTTTCTGGGACTGAGTGTAGTCGCAATGGTCGGTGGCGATGAAATCCACCGTCCCCTTCACCACCCCATCCCACAGCCGTTCCGGTTCCTCCGGCGCCCGCAGCGGGGGCTGGAGGATGTAGCGCCACGGCTCCGGCCCCTCGTACCGGCCGGCATCCAGCAGCAGGTACTGGGGACAGGTCTCACATGTCGCCTCCTGCCCCTCCCCGCGCGCCCGCGCCACCGCCGCCACCGAGTCGGCCACAGAGCAGTGGACGATGTGGACCGGCGAGCGGGCCATTGCGGCCAGAAAGAGGACCCGCCGCACAGCCTCCACCTCCGCCAGCGCGGGACGGGCCTGCCCGTGATACCGCCACGAGGTCTTCCCTTCCGCCACCAGCGCCTGAGTCCGGGCCGTCACCAGTGCGTCGTTCTCGCAGTGGACCAGCGGGCGAATCCCCAGGCGGGCCGCCGTCTCCATCAAGCGCAGAATGGTGGCGTCGTCGGCGTAATAATGGGGCCGGTACGTCGTGTAGAGTTTGATACTGGGGGTGCCCAGTTCCACCAGGTCGGCCAGTTCCCCCTCCCGGCCCGGCGGCAGTTCGGTGACCATCACGTGGAGCGCGTAGTCTACGGCCGCGTCCTGCGCCTCCTCTATCCGCGCCTCCACCGCCTGCCGGAGCGTCTGTCCGGGGAACTGGGTGGCGAAGTCCACGACGGTGGTCACTCCGCCGCAGGCGGCAGCCCGGGTGCCGATGAACCAGTCATCGGGGGTGCGGTAGATGCCCGTATCCAGCGCGATGTGCGTGTGGCTATCTATGACGCCGGGCAGGACCCGCATCCCCTGCGCTTCTATGACGACCGTATCGGGCGCCGTCGGCAGGCCCTGGCCGACCGCCTTGATGCGCTCCCCCTGGATCAGCAGGTCCGCCTCCAGCACCCCCTCCGGGGTGACCAGTGTGCCCCCCTGAATGAGGACCGTCTGCGAAGAATACGGTTTCATTTCTCCCTCACCATCTGCACCACCCGCCGACGGATGCGCGGCCGGGTGTCAACATCGCAGAAGACCCCCTTCAACCTCCCCCTTCCATCGGGAGCATGACGAGCCGCACTAACCCCCACAACACCTCGCGCCAGGTGGGGGGAAACATCGCGGTCAGAAATGCGTAGAGAGCCACGAACGCCAGCAGAATCAGGCCGATGAGGATTCCCTCGCGCCCGGGGGAGAGGCGATGCGCCGTCCGGACGGCCTGGATCAGGAGGGCGACCGCGTACAGGAAAAGGACGCCGCCGACCCCCGTCAGCGCCCAGGTCCAGGGAATCTGGGGGATCAGAAGGGGGACAACCCATCCGATGACGCTGAGGACGCCTGCGATGGGCATCCAACCGGAAACGGCCACGGCGACGAGGTAGTAGTGGACCCGCGCCGGAGCGACGCCTCCCCGCGAACGGGCAATCCCTTCGGTGATGATCCCCAACCCGACCCAGGCCACCAGGGCGCCCGCCAGCAGACGGACCAGGTCGCTCAGAAACTGCACCGAAAGCCGGCTGACGATATGGAAAGTCAGACCGGCGGGTGAGAAGAGGGCCAACAGCAGAGTGCCCATCCAGCGCGCCAGGGTCAGAGCCACAGCCCCCATGGCGACGCTGAGCACCGATCGGAGGGGGGAGGCCAGGGCGACTTCGGGGGCGAAGGCCAGGTCCGGGTCCAGAATAGCCGCGCCCACCCACGGGCGTGCCAGAGACGAAGAGGAAGCGCTCCGGAGTTCCCGCTGCACGGCCTTCCGGACGTCCGTCGGCTGCAGGGGCGCCCCGCAGCGATTGCAGATATAGGCCCAGCCGGGGTTCTTATGCCGACAGCGCGGGCACTGCTGAGCGGGCAACCGGTCCATGGGCACCCGGTCGTCCTCCAAACCGGCCATCCAGGGAGCGCGGGCGGCCAGGTACTCATACCCTTCCCGCAAATGGGCAAGAAAGGAGAGCCCCGAACGGGCAAAGGGGTTGGAAGGGTTGATCCGGATGACATTCTGCAGACATTCCCTCTGGGCCTCAATGCCCTCCACAACGGCACTGAGCCAGAGCCAGGCCCGTTCATTATCGGGGTTCAGCGCCAGAGCCTGACGAAGCAGTTCCTCCGCCTCCTCCTTCCGCTCCGCGCGGGCCGCCGCAATCCCCCGCTCCATCAGTTCGTAGGCCTCTTTTCGTTCCCTCTGTTTCTTCATCGTGGCCCCCGGCCTGAAGGGTGTGGTTCCATTATACCATCGGAATAGCGCCTGGGCAAAACGGAAGGGGTCAATTTCCCGTTTTGTGGTATAATCTATCTCTGCGAGGCATCCCGATGCTGGTATTTGACCTGGAAACCCAACAGACCTTTGACGAAGTGGGCGGGCGGGCCCACATCCGCCGCCTGCGGATGTCCGTGGGCGTCACCTACGACCCGGACCGAAACCTCTATCAGGCCTACACCGAAGAGCAGGCGGGGGAACTCATCGCCGCACTGCAGGCCGCCGACCAGGTGGTGGGTTACAACCTCTACGGGTTTGACTACGAGGTTCTCCAGGCCTACGCGCGGCAGCGGCTGACCTTCCCGCCGACGGTGGACATGCTGGTCCACCTGGAGCGCGCCCTGGGCTGGCGGCCCAAACTGGACGATGTGGTTGCGGCCACGCTGGGAGAGCGTAAAAGCGGCAACGGCCTGGACGCCGTCCGCTGGTTCCGGCAGGGCCGCCTGGACCTGGTGACCGAATACTGCAAGCGGGATGTAGAAGTGACCTGGAAACTCTACGACTTCGGCCGCCGCAACCGCTACGTCCAGGTCCTGGACCGCCGCTACAGTCTCCGCAAGGTGCCGGTGGCGTGGTAGCGCAGCTGACTATGAACGCTTATAGTGAGGCTCCCAGCAAAGCAAAATGCCGTAACTGCCTACCCCTGCACCCTCCCGCAGGTTCAGAAATGGCCGGCGACGGGCGAATATGAGTTACCCAGGCTGTTCGGGGTAGGATACCACGCCCGAACCTGCAGGAGGGTAGATAGTTACAAGAGTGCCGTCTGTGAACACTGAGTATTCTTCCTTTGAATCCGCCTACCAGGCCCTCCTCTCCACCGGCGAACTGCGCCGACGGGTGCAGCAGGCCTACAACCGTCTCCATGCCTGCGACTTCTGCGGTCGGAAGTGCGGGGTGGACCGGTACGAGACGGTCGGCGCGTGCCGCACCGGAGTCCGGGCCCTGGTCTCCAGTTACGGACCTCACTTCGGGGAAGAGGACCCCCTGCGGGGCTACCGGGGTTCCGGCACCATCTTCTTCGCCTGGTGCAACCTGAACTGTCAGTACTGCCAGAACTACGACATCAGCCAACTGGGGCACGGGCGGGAGGTGGAACCGGAAGACATCGCCGCGATGATGCTGGCCCTCCAGGCCCAGGGATGCCACAACATCAATTTCGTCTCGCCGACCCACGTCCTGGCGCCCATTCTGGAGGCGGTCCTGATCGCCGCCGAGGCCGGCCTGCGCATCCCCCTGGTCTGGAACACCGGCGGCTACGACTCGCCCGAGGCGCTGGCCCTGCTGGAAGGCGTCGTGGACATCTACATGCCGGATATGAAATACGCCGATGCCGAGATGGCCTACCGCTACTCCCGCGTGCGGGACTACCCGGCAGTCAACCAGGCGGCGGTCAAGGAGATGCACCGGCAGGTGGGCGACCTGGTGCTGGACGAGCGGGGCATTGCCCTGCGCGGGCTTCTGGTCCGCCATCTCGTCCTCCCCGGCGGCCTGGCCGGGACAGCCGAAATCGCCCGCTTTCTGGCCGAGGAGGTCTCGCGGGATACCTACATCAACATTATGGACCAGTACCGGCCCTGCTACCGGGCCCACGAGTACCCGCCGCTGGACCGGCCCATCACCCGCCGGGAGTACGAAGAGGCAATGGAAGCCGCCCGCGCGGCGGGCCTCCACCGCTTTGACCGCCGTACCCCCCGCCTGCTGTTCTTTTAGCCTCACCCCACCCCCTAACCCCCTCCCCTCTCCTGACCTTCGGTCAGGAGAGGGGCCGGGGGTGAGGTGAGCCGCCGGGGGAGGGGTGAGGACCCTCCGGAGCAAGCTATGGACGAACCGAAACCGACAGACATCGCCCGCCTCCACGCAATCGTGGAGGGCATCGTCCAGGGAGTGAACTTCCGCTACTACACCGTCCGGCGGGCGCGCGCCCTGGGCCTGACCGGCTGGGTCGCCAACCGCTGGGACGGGACCGTGGAGACCGTTGCCGAAGGGCCCCGCGCGGTCCTCCAGGAATTCCTGGGCTGGCTTCACGAAGGGCCGCCCGCCGCCCACGTCACCCACGTCGCCGTCCGATGGGAAGAACCGACCGGCGAATTCGCCGACTTCCGGATCATCTACCTATGACCCAGAACCGGGAACGGCTGGCCTGGATCATCCTGCTGGTCTCTTTTACCATCTGCCTGAGCCTGGCAGTGGGCGTTCCGCTGGGGATTCGGCAGTTCCTGCTGACGGCCACCCGGGCCCAGCCCACCCTGCTGCAACCCCAGCGAGGGACGCTGGGCCTCCAGCGCGGCGGGCGCGGCGACCTCATCGCCCTGCGGGACCCCACATGGGACGTTCCGGCGGGCAGTCTGCTGGTCACCGACAGCGCGGCACAGGCCCTCCTCACCTTCTACGCGCCCGCCTCCGAGTCCGAAACCGCGGCGACGGTCCAGGTCTACGGCGACACCCGCCTTCGGGTCGCCTCCGCCCGCTCCCCGCGTTTCGGCCTCAGCCCCCTTCCCCACCGCGTCGTCCTGCAGGTAGAGGCCGGGCGGGTGCGGATCACCGTCTCTCCGGCCGGCGGGCGGGAGACAACGGCCCAACTCCGTACCCCCCACCTCACGGCATTGTTGACGGTGGGCAGTTACGAGGCGCGCGTCTACGGTGCCCTCACCGAATTCATCGTCCGCGAGGGGTATGCGGCGGTGACCGCCGCCGAAGGGCGCTCCGTCTCCCTGAACGATAACCGGCGCACCATTGCCCAGGCGAGTCCTGCGCCGCTGGAGGCCCTCCCCGCCGCGCGCAACCTGCTGGTCAACGGCGACTTCCGCCAGCCGCTGGAAGTGGGCTGGGAGACCTACACCGTAGAGGCCGGCACCGTCCAGACCACCACCGTCGCCGGCCGCCCGGCCGCCCGCTTCTTCCGGGACGGCATCGGCCACACCGAAGTAGGCATCCGGCAGGTGCTGAATTACGACGTCCGGGACTTCACCTCCCTGGCCCTTCACCTGAACGTCATGGTACAGGGTCAGAGCCTGCCCGGCTGCGGCTCGGCGGGCTCCGAATGCCCCATCATCGTCCGCATAGACTACCAGGACGTCTACGGCGGAGACCGGGTCTGGTATCACGGTTTCTACTCTCTCCCTACCAAAGACTATCTGTACTGGTGGAGCGAGGAGATCCCCCTCCAGACCTGGGCCTCCTACGATTCCGAGAATCTGATGCAGAGCGACCCGCCCCCGGCGCTCATCAAGTCCGTCACCATCTACGCCTCGGGCCACTCTTTTGACGCACTGGTCACCGAGGTGGAACTGCTGGCACAGGAGTAATGGGAGAAATCCGCGTCCATCCGCGTTCATCCGCGTCCGAACTCCAGGCCACCGCCGAGGCCGGCGCCAACATCGCGCTGACCAAGTACTGGGGCAACGCCGAGGCCGACCTGCGGATTCCGGCCAACGATTCGGTCTCCATCACCCTGGACCGCGCCCGCACGGTCACCACCGTCGCCTTCCGGCCCGACCTGCCGGAGGATGAGGTGACGGTAAACGGCAAGGCACTGACCGGCCCGGCCCGGGAGCGGGTATCCCGCCATCTGGACCTTCTGCGGGGACGGGCGGGCATCTCCTGGCGCGCGCGGGTCGTCTCCTACAATAACTTTCCGGCGGGCGCGGGGATCGCCGCCTCCGCCTCCGGCTTCGCCGCACTGACGCTGGCGGCGGCCGCCGCTCTGGCCCTGGACCTCTCCCCCCGCGACCTGAGCCGTCTGGCCCGACGGGGCTCCGGCTCCGCCGCCCGTTCCGTCTTCGGCGGATTCGTCCTCCTGCACACCGGCGCCCGGGACGAGGACGCCTTCGCCGAACCCCTCTACGGCCCCGACTGGTGGGATGTCCGCGACCTGGTCGCGGTCGTCTCCCGGGCCGAGAAGGCGGTCCTCTCCAGCGAGGGGCACCACCTGGCGCCGACCAGTGCCCTCCACCGGGCGCGGGTGGCGCGCGTGGCCGAACTGAACCGGCAGTTGCTGGACGCGCTGGCCCGCCGGGACTTTGCCGCCCTGGGCCAGGTCGCCGAAGAGGACGCGCTGCTGATGCACGCGGTGATGATGACCTCCCGCCCGTCCCTCATCTACTGGCTCCCTGAGACCCTCGCCGTGATGCACCGGGTTCAGGCATGGCGACGGGAGGGGATAGAGGCCTACTTCACCATAGACGCCGGGCCCAACGTCCATGTCCTGACCCTCCCGCCGTATGCCGACCGGCTCCAGGCCGACCTGCGGGCCCTGCCCGGCGTCCAGGACGTCATCCCCTGCCGCCCCGGCCCGGGGGCTTCCATCATCCCGAACCCTGCGGAGTAGCCCATGCGCCCTGCTCCCTGCTCCCTGCGCCCTGCGTCCTGCATCCTGCGCCCTGCGTCCTGCCTCCTGCGCCCTGCCTCCTGCCTCCTGCGTCCTGCCTCCTGCGTCCTGCGTCCTGCCTCCTGCGTCCTGCGTCCTGCGCCCTGCGTCCTGCCTCCTGCGTCCTGCCTCCTGCATCCTGCCCCTTGCTTCTTGCATCCTGCCTCTTGCTTCTTGCATCCTGCTTCCTGCTCCTCCTCTCCGCCTGCGCGCCGTCCGACTCCGCCTCGGCGACCGACCAGACGGCCTATGTCCCGCCCACCCTGGCGCCGCTGGCGACGGCGACCCCGTCGCCAACGGCGACGCCCACCCCGTCGCCCACGCCGACCCCCACTCCCACGCCGACGCCGACGGCTACCCCCACCCCGACACCCACCCCCACCCCCCGGCCGACGGCGACGCCCACGCCCACCCCCACACCCATCTGCGCCGATGTTGCCGGTCGGGTGGAGGTTGGCTCGTACCCCAGCCGGGTCCTGGGCCGGACGGCAACGTACCGGATTTATCTCCCCCCGGGCTACGACTCGTCCACCGCGTCCTACCCGGTGCTCTACCTCCTCCACGGCTACCCGTACGACGAGACCCACTGGGACCAGCTGGGGGTGGATGAGGCCGCCGAAGCGGGCATCTGCTCGGGGGCCTACCCGCCCTTCATCATCGTTATGCCCAACTGCGACCCGGCCCCCGAGGGGATTTTCGTCCGCACCAGCGGCGGGGACTACTCGGTGGAGGGGTTAATCGTCAACGAACTGGTCCCGTACATTGACCGGACCTACCGCACGTGGGGGACCCGGGAGGGACGGGCCATCGGCGGCATCTCCCGGGGCGGCGTCTGGTCGCTGGAGATTGCTTTCCGTCGTCCGGACGTCTTCGCTATCGTGGGCGCGCACAGCCCGGCCCTCACCGTCAACTATCCGCTCCCGGCCTACGACCCGTTCAACCTGGTGGCCCAGTCGGCAGTGGCCTCCCTGCGCATCTGGCTAGACGCCGGCAACACCGACTGGGCCTGGGTCGGCGCCAACCGGATGCACCAGGCACTGATGGAGCGGGGGATTCCCCACGAGTACGCCGTCGGCGAGGGAAGCCACACCGACGATTACTGGTCGCGGATGATGACGGCATACCTGGCCTTCTACACGGCCGCCTGGGCCGGCAGGCCGCCCGCGCCCACCCCCGGGCCGTAACCCACGGAGCGCAAGATTGAATCTTGCGCTACAAAAGCACGGAGGCGCTATGACCAATCTCCCAACTTCCCAATCTACCAACCCCGGCTGCCGCCGGTTCTTTTTCCGGGGAATGGCCCTCCATCCCCTCTGGCGGGTCGTCATTTACCTGCTCGCCTTCCTGGTCGCCGAATTCGTGGCAGACCTGCTGATCGGGATTCTCTACGGTGTAGTGCTGGCCGTGATGGGGCGCAACGTGATGGAGATACTGGATACCATAGCCGCCGGTGCGCTTCCTGGCCCGCTGCTGCTGATGGTCGGCATCTCCCGGCTGGCCATCGCCCTGGGGCTGGCCCTGCTGCTGGGCCGTTTCCTGGACCGGGAGCCGATGGAGACGTTGGGGCTGGAACCCACCCGCGTGGGAAAGGATGCGGCGGTCGGGCTGGCGCTGGGCGTGGGGACAATGGCGCTGATCGGAGGCGTCCTGCTGGTCCTGAACCCGCAGTCTCCCTGGCCCGGCAGGGCGGTCTGGTGGGGATTTCTGTTGGACGCCGTGGCCCTCTTCCCGGCGGCGGCCGCCGAGGAGGTGGCCTTCCGGGGCTACCTCCAGCGCGCCCTCACCACCTGGCGCGGCCCGGCCGTCGGGGTCCTGGCCCCTTCCGTCCCGTTTGCCCTGTTCCACGCCCTGAATCCCAACGTTTCGCCCCTGGCGCTGGTCAACATCGCGCTGGCCGGGGCCGTCTTCGCCGTGGCGGCAGAGCGGACCGGCACCCTCTGGCTCCCCATCGCTTACCATTACGCCTGGAACCTCACCCAGGGGCCGGTCCTGGGGCTTCCGGTGAGCGGAATGGTCTGGAACGGCCTGCTGGCCCTGCCGGTGGGCGGCCCCTCCTGGCTCACGGGCGGCGACTTCGGGCCGGAGGGGGGACTCCTCTCCACCGGGGTGCTGCTGCTCAGCCTGATCCCTCTCTGGGCCCTCACCCGTCACCCGGCCAGCCTGGCCGGAGTGGCCCGTCGCCAGCGCGCGGAGGTAGAGCGGAAGGCCATCCTCCCCTACCAGCACCACTCCCTGACCGTCTCGGCGCCGTTCTTTGACGACTTCGTCCGCTCCCTCCGCCGCCGGGCCCGCCGGGGGGAGGTCGTCCTGCTCCTGCGCCGGCCGGACGGCCATCTCCTCCTGCACACCAAATCCTTCTACCCGGAGGACGTCTTCCGCCTGCCCAGCGGGGGGATTCTCCCCGGCGAGTCGGTGGCGGATGCGGCCCGGCGGGAAATCCGAGAGGAGACAGGGCTGAACCTGCAGAACGTGCGCCCGCTGGGTCTGCTCAGCGTGACGTTCCGGCAGGGCTGGCATCGCCGCTTCTTCCACTCCTGGCTGGTCCTGGCCGACGTGGAGGGAGACCCCCGGCCGGAAGATGCCGGGGAACGGATCAGCGGCTTCCGCTGGGTGCCGCCGGAGGCGCTGGCGGAGGTGGCAGGCCGGTTGCGGGCCCTGCCGAGAGGGTGGCCAGATTGGGGCCGCCATCGCGCCCTGGCCCACGAGGCCGCCCTCCGCTGGCTGATGTAGGGGCAGGGCTTGCACCTGCCCCATAGGCATCAACTTAAGGCCGGATTGGGCTTCCCGAGAAACGGATGACCCTTTTGGCAGGTGTTACCATTGCCCTCAC
>DAOTWL010000162.1:0-13699 GCA_034435875.1 Anaerolineae bacterium | reverse complement strand
CGGAGTTCGGGAGAGGGGGGAGGGAGGAGGGGTTTTGCGGCGGCCTTCGGCCGCCGCAAAACCAGCCCCACCCCCGGCCCCTCCCCCACGCGCAGCGATGGGGGAGGGGGATAAAGGGGGGTGAGGGCAAAATCGGCTTCCTGCCAGTATCAGCGGTGATTTTTTTCCTTCAGTGGTAACTCCCTACCCCCGATGGCTGGGATGCCCACTTCCGCCCGCCGCTGAAGCGGCGGGCTCAGATGACAAAGCCCTGACGGGCTGTCCGGAAGCTCCCTTTAGGGGCTTCGCATCTGAGCCAGGGGCTTTTCGCCCCTGGCGTAGGTAGTACCTTCAGTGCGAATTTTTAATGCTCTCCAAAAGGTGGTGGTTCCCATGCAAATGGAACGGGACATGGGTGACCATGACCTCCCGCCGGAAGAGGAAGGCCAGGTGAATCAGCCATGCCGTCTGGTTGTGTAGGAGATGGTGCCACCACTTCGCCGGGACAAACTGCGGCAGCACAATCGTCACCACCTGATCCCGCCGCCGCCGGTCGTCTATCCGGTCCACGTACTCCACCAGCGGCCCGATGATGGACCGGTAAGGGGAAGGGAGCACCACCAGCGGGATGCCGTCCCCCCACTCCTCCCACTTGCGCCGGATTTTCGGCGTCTCGTTGGGGTCCACCTCCACGTAGACCGCCGTCACGTCGTCCGAGAGGGAGCGGGCATAGTTGAGGGCGGCGATGACGGCCCGGTGGACACCCGCGATGGGGACAATGACCCGATGCCGCCGGACCGGCGGCGGGCTCCCAAAGGCCTCCAGCGACAGTTGGGCCGCCACGTCCCGGTAGTGCCGGTGGACCGCCAGAAAGAACCCGATGAAAATGGGAATCCATGCGACGACGATCCAGGCCCCGTACATAAACTTGGTGACGATGAAGATGATGAGGACCGCCGCCGTCACAGTGGCGCCGAACCCGCTGATGAGCGCCTTCAGCCACCAGTAGGAGCCCCGATGTCGCCACCGGCGCGCGACCATTCCGGACTGGGAGAGAGTGAACGAAAGGAATACCCCCACCGCGTAGAGTGGGATCAAGCGTGTCGTCTCCCCGTGAAAGACAATCAGGAGCGTAGAGGCCGCCAGCGCCAGCGCCAGAATCCCGTTGGAGAAGACCAGCCGATCCCCCAGCAGGGCGAACTGGTTGGGCATGTACCGGTCCCGGGCCAGGAAGGAGGAGAGGCGCGGGAAATCAGCGAAGGCGGTGTTGGCCGCCAGGACCAGGATGAGCATCGTCGCGGCCTGGAAGAGGTAATACAGGGCCGTGCCATTGCCGAAGGCCACCCGCCCTAACTGAGAGATGACCGTCTCATGGGTCTTCTCGTCCGGGACGATGCCGAACTGATGGCTCAGGAAGGTGATGCCCAGGAACATCGTGATCAGGAGGGCCGCCATCACGATCAGGGTCTTCCCCGCATTCTCCGACTCCGGGGGTTTGAAGGCCGGGATGCCGTTGCTGATGGCCTCCACGCCGGTCAGCGCCGCACAGCCGCTGGAGAAGGCCCGCAGGATGAGAAAGAGGGTCAACGGATGCGTCGCAGGGTACTCTATCCGGGGCGGTGCGGCCGGCGGCATCCCCGCCGCGATCCAACGATAGAGCCCAACGCCCAGCATCCCCAGCGTCATCGTGACAAAAAAGTAGGTGGGGATGGAGAAAATCGTCCCCGATTCCCGCACCCCCCGCAGGTTCAGGATGGTGATGATGGCAATAAGCGCCAATCCCATCGCCACCCGGTACGGGTAGAGGGCCGGGAAGGCGGAAGTGACTGCCGCCACCCCCGCGCTGATGCTCACCGTGACAGTCAGGATATAGTCGGTGAGCAGCGCGCCTGCCGCAATCAGGCCAGGCAACTGCCCCAGGTTGTCGTGGGCGACGATGTAGGCCCCGCCGCCGTCGGGATAGGCATGGACGGTCTGGTAGTAGGAGAAAGCGACAATGGCCAGCAGGGTGGCGATGCCCAGTGCAATTGGCCATGCCAGCCCCACTACCGCGCTCCCGGCCAGGATGAGCACCAGCAGAATCTCCTCCGTGGCGTAGGCCGTGGAGGAGAGGGCGTCCGAGGCGAAGACCGCCAGCGCCTTGATTTTCGTTAATCGTTCGTGCTTCAGTTGCGCCGTTGCCAGCGGACTGCCAATGAGCAGCCGCCGCAGGCTGAATCCCGAAAGTCCGCTCCACATTGTCGTTCCCTGTGGGGTAAATTGTAGCACAGAACTCCATCCCCGCAAGATGCCGCTTGCGCTCATGCCAAATCCCGATACAATATGGACGACGGACGACAGACCACGGACGACGGACGACAGACCACAGACGATGGACAACAGACCGCTGACGACTGGAGAGAACATGTCGCCCAACGATTTCCGCATCACGGCGCACCCCATTCTGCCGGTAGAACCCCGCCCGACCTTCTCTTTCTTCTGGCATGGCCAGGAGATGACCGCCCGCGAGGGGGAGACCATCACTTCGGCCCTCTTCGCCAATGGAGTCCGCATTTTCGGCTATCATCACAAGGACGGCGCCCCCCAGGGGATTTTCTGCGCCAACGGCCAGTGTGCCCAGTGCACCGTCGTCGCCAACGGCCTGCCGGTCAAGTCCTGTATGACCCTGGTCCGCCCCGGGATGCGCGTGGAGCCGCTGGAGGGCAAGCCCGTCCTCCCTGACGTCCAGACCGTCCCCGGGATGCGCCCCATAGAGACCGTGGAGGTGGAGTGTCTCGTCATCGGCGGCGGCCCGGCGGGCCTCTCCGCCGCCATTGAACTGGGCAAGGCCGGGGTGCGGACGCTCATTGTGGACGACAAGCACCGGCTGGGCGGCAAACTGGTCCTCCAGACCCATAAGTTCTTCGGGTCGGTGGACGCCTGCTACGCCGGGACGCGCGGGATAGACATCGCCACCAAACTGGAAGAAGAGGTTCGGCGGTACGAAAACGTCCAGGTCTGGCTGAACTCCACCGCGCTGGCCGTTTTCTCGGACCGGAAAGTGGGGGTCCTGCGGGACGGCAACCGCTACGTCCTGGTCCAGCCCCACGTCCTGCTGGTGGCGACGGGCGCGCGGGAGAAGTCGCTGGTCTTCCGGGGCAATACCCTCCCCGGCGTCTACGGCGCGGGCGCGTTCCAGACGCTGGTGAACCGGGACCTGGTGCGCGCGGCCCGGCGGCTCTTCGTGGTCGGCGGGGGGAACGTGGGGCTCATCGCGGCCTACCACGCCCTCCAGGCCGGCATCCAGGTCGTGGGCCTCTGCGAGGCGCTCCCGGAGTGCGGCGGCTACAAGGTTCACAAGGACAAACTGGTCCGCATGGGCGTCCCCATCTACACCTCCCACACCATCCTCAGCGCCAACGGCGAGACGGAGGTGGAATCGGTCACCATCGCCCGGATTGACGAACGCTGGCAGCCCATCCCCGGCACGGAGAAGACCTTCGCCTGCGAGACGGTGCTGGTGGCGGTGGGGCTGGACCCGGTGGACGAATTCTACCGCAAGGCGAAGGAGTTCGGCCTGCCGGTCTACGCGGCGGGGGACACGGAGGAGATCGCCGAGGCGTCGGCGGCGATGTTCACCGGACGGATCCGGGGGCTGGAGATCGCCCGCGCACTGGGCCGGGATGTGGGGGAGGTGCCGCCGGAATGGCACCGCACTGCCGAAGTCCTCAAATCCCGCCCCGGCGCGGTGGTCCGGGAGGACATCCCGGAGAAGGAAGAGGGCGTCTTCCCGGTCCTCCACTGCTCTCAGGAGATACCCTGCAATCCCTGTACCTCCGTCTGCCCCCAGAAGTGCATTGTCATTGAAGGGGAGGATATTCGGGGACTGCCGGAGTACGTGGGGGAAGGGTGCATCGGCTGCGAGCAGTGCGTCGCTATATGCCCGGGGCTGGCCATCACGCTGGTGGACTACCGGCAGGACCCGGAGTACCCCACGGTCACCATTCCCTACGAATTCCCGCCGGAGAGCATTCGCGAGGGGGATGTGGTGACGGTCCTGGATACGGAGGGGGCCGTCCTGGGGAACGTGGAGGTGGTGAAGGTGCGGGCGCCGAAGTTCGCCGACCGGGCGCTGCTGGTGCGGGTGCGGGCGCCCCGGGAAATCGCCCGCCGCATCGCCGGGATTCGGGTCCAGGAGCCGGCGGTGGCGGAGCCGGAGGCGGTCTACGTCTCCCGGATGCTGGAGGATGAGATTGTCTGCCGCTGCGAGCGGGTGACGGTGGGGGAGATTCGGGCGCTCATCCGCGCCGGCCTGCGGGATATGAACCACATCAAGGGCATCACCCGGGCTGGCATGGGCGCCTGCGGCGGCAAGACTTGCACCAACCTGATCCTGCGCATCTTCCGGGAGGAGGGGGTCCCGCCGGAGGAGGTGACCGAGAGCGTGCGCCGTCCCCTCTTCGTGGAGGTTCCGCTGGGGGTCTTTGCGGGCGTGGCGGTGGTGAGGGTGGCCGAGGAGGCCCCGCCGACCCGCAAGGATGTGCATCGGTGGGGGATGTAGCAGGGGGCAAGTCGCAAGCCGCAGTTCGCAAAGTCGCGGGCCCCAGGGCGCGGGTTCAGCTCGGAGTTGCTGACCCGCGACCGACTGAAAGGTCGTCCGGAGCCGCGCGGGAAATACAAAGAGGTTCTGCTGAGCAGAACCTCTTTGTATTTCCCACCTCCGCAAGAGTCTGTCCTACTTTCTTCTCCTGGACTGCGCGTAGAGCGCCGCGCCCCAGATGCCCAGGAAGAGGCCCAGGACGGAGGAGATGTAGGAAAAGAAATTCAGAAAAAAAGTGGACGGGATTACGTGAATCACCATCAGGAATGGCAGGATCCATCCTGCCATCATCAGGACGAAGCCCAAAACGATCAGTCTCCAGGGAGAGGGGATGTTCATTGGTATAGCCAGCAAGCGGCCTGGTGTTGCGGGCCGACTTCAAATTCCGGTGGCTCCTGGACGTCGCACAATCCGGCCATCATCCGCTCGCAGCGGGGGTGGAAGCGACATCCAGGCGGCGGGTTGATCAGACTGGGGGGCTCGCCGGGCGGTATCGGTCGGAGCCGCTTGGCGTTTTCCGCGTCGGGTTCCGGAATCGCGGCCAGCAGCGCCCAGGTATAGGGGTGTTTGGGGTTCTGGATCAGGTCATCTACCGGCCCCTTCTCCACAATTTTGCCCGCGTACATCACGAAGATGCGCTCGGAGAAGTAGCGGACGGTGGAGAGGTCGTGGGTGATGTACATGACCGAGAGTCGGTGGCGGTCCTGCAACTCCCGCAACAGGGTGAGAATCTCCACCCGCACCGATGCGTCCAGCATGGAGACGGGCTCATCGGCGACCAGCAACTGAGGATCCATCAGGATCGCCCGCGCGATGACCACCCGTTGCTGCTGTCCCCCGCTCAACTGGTGGGGGAACTTACTCAGGAAGTCCTCCACGGGGGTCATCTTGACCTCTTCCAGTGCTTTGTAGATGCGCTTCACCCGCTCGTCGCGATCCCGCATCTGCGCAACGATGAGGGGTTCCTCCAGCAGGGTCTGCGTACTCATGAAAGGCGGGAGTGCTCCATAGGGGTCCTGCTGGACGTAGCCGACCCGGCTCCGGTACCAGCACAACTCCTTCCGGCTGAAATGGGAAATGTCTCGCCCGTCAAACAGGATGCGGCCCTCCCGGGGGCGGTGAAGGCCCAGAATGGTGCGCATCAGGCTGGATTTCCCACACCCGCTTTCCCCAACAATAGCGATCGCCTCTCCCCGGCGAAGGTCAAAGTTCACCCCGTCCACCGCGCGCACGTAACCCGCGATTCCCAATCCGAACCGGCGCAACTCAAACCACACCCGCACGTCCTGCACAGAGAGGAGCATATCTTCCGGAACTCCGGGTACAGGTTCTGGAACAGGGCAGTAATCGTTCATTGTCCCACCTGGATGCAAAGAGAATTCAGTGCGTCCGTTTAACCCGCATAGAGCCAGCATTTAACCAGATGGCCATCCACCGGCTGGGTCGGCGGATCCTGGTCGCAGCGCTCAAAGCGGGACGGGCAACGATCGGCGAAGCGGCAGCCCGTGGGCGGATTCAGCAGACTCGGCGGCCTGCCCGGGATGAACTCCAGGGCCTGCTTCTCGTAGAGGCGCGGCACAGCGGCCAGCAACTTCCGGGAATAGGGATGAAGCGGCTGTTTGAAGAATAACTCCGCCGTAGAGACCTCCAAAATCTGCCCGGCATACATCACCGCCACGTGCTCCACCAGGTCCGAGGAGGTCGCAATATCGTGCGTGATCAGCATATAACTGATGGGCATCTCCTGCTTGATTTGCTTGAGCGTGTTCATAATGCTGGCCTGGGTCAGCACGTCCAGGGCAGAAGTGGGCTCGTCCAGGATAATCAGGCTGGGCATTGTGATGAGGGCCATCGCGATGGCGACCCGCTGCCGCATCCCCCCGCTGAGTTCAAAGGGATACCGCTGCAGGAACCCCTCCGGTACGCCCACGTAGTCAAACATCTTGCGGGCCATGTCCCAGGCCTCGTCTTTGCTCACTCCCAGATGGAGGATGGCGGGCTCGGCAACCTGGTCTCCTACCTTCAGGACCGGGTTGAGGGCATTCATGGCGGCCTGGGGGACCATAGAGATGCGCACCCACCGGACCTCCCGGGTGAAGTTTTCCTCATCCAGTTCCATCACGTCCCGGCCGTCCAGATAGACCCGGCCGGAATATCGGTAGACGTTTCGGGGGAGCAGGCGGAGAAGGGCGCGTGCCAGCGAACTCTTCCCACACCCCGATTCTCCCAGAACCACGATGGCCTGATTGTGGGGAATGGACAGATTGACCCTATCCACTGCCTGCACCACCCCTTTGGTGGTCGCGAAATACAAAACCAGGTCTTCCGCTCGCAGAACAGGTTCGCCTTCCCGTGCCATTTTATATCTCCCGCAGGCGTGGATTGAAGATACGGTCCAGAGAGAAACCCAGCATGGCAAAACCCAGACCGGTGATCATCAGGAGGGCGGCTGGCTCCAGGACCCAGTAGTAGAGCGCTTTATACGGTGCACCGTTGGCCACGGCATCCTGGATGACCTTCCCCCAGGTCGGCAACTGAGGGTCGCCCAACCCCAGCACTGCCAGGGAGGCTTCCAGGAAGACGTAGGACGGGATCAGCGTGACCAGGTTGGGGATCAGCATCGGCACAATCCGGGGCACCAGGTACCGGAAAATGATCCGCCAATCCCCAGCGCCGTAGGCCTGGGCCGCCTCCACGTAGGGGGCCTCCCGAATCTGCATAAAGACCGCCCGGTAGGTTTTGATGCCGCTCCCGAAGATGCTCAGCAGGATGGTCACCCCGAGGATGACCCAGATACTCCGGGAGTAGAACGTGCCCACCATAATCAGGATGGGGAGCAAGGGGAGCATCATCACCACTTCGGTGATCCGCTGAATCAGGTGATCCACCAGCCCGCTGAACCAGACGCCGATGGCGGCGATAATCATTGTGGTGATGGTCGTGCCAGCGGCGGCCAGCAGGCCAAAGGCCAGGGCCACCGGCGCTCCCCAGAGAAGGGCAATCTTCAGGTCCCGCCGCAGGTGGTCGGTGCCCGCGATGCCGTGGACTTTGCCATAGACGACCAGTTCGGCGTCCAGTTGGGTCTCGGCGTCAAATGCCGTGGCCTGAATTTTCACCTGATAGGTCCCCTTCACCGGTCGCGGATTTTCCCCCGGATTGGGAGCGACAAAGAGCCCCACCTCCACCGGCACGTCTCCGATCTGACGCCGAATCCGGCGGAGCAATTTGTCGTCCTGAGCGAAGCGGTAACTGCTGGAGCCGGCCGCGATGGCGATGTCTGCAATTGGGATTTCCCGCCCGTCGGGCGTATACCAGGTGATGGAAACGAAGGGCGCTCGCTCTTTAAAGGAGGTTTCAAAGAAGACATTGATCTCTCGGGGGAACTCGTCCGCCTGATAGTCAAAAGTGTAGAAAAGGGTGATAGACTTCCCCTCGCCCAGGGGTGCCTCCTGCCGCTCTGCCGCCCCCTTGCGGGAATCCAGCGCGATGGTCTCCGGCAGTTTCTGGGACCGGAAGGAGTTGACCCACGCCGGAGGAACGGTTCGGGGCAGGCTGCGCCAGATGCCCTCCCCGCCCCGCCAGAGGGTGATGGCTTCCTGGTAGGGAATCGCAATGACTACGTAAACGGAAAAGACGATCAGCAGGATCACGATGAACAACCCCGCAATCGCCGAGGGGTATCGCCGAACTTCCCGAAGAGCATCTTTTACGGTTTGCATCCTCTCATTCCCCCGTCACGCGCCAACCCGAACTCGTGGGTCCAGGATGGCGTAGATGATGTCCAGCAGGAAGACGGTCACGGCCAGGAGATAAGCGAAAATCACCGTGGAGCCCACGATGACCGGTACATCAAACAGTCCCACAGCCTGGTAAAGGGCGCGGCCCAGGCCGGGCCAGTTGAAGACCGTCTCAAAAATCGGAGCGCCTGTCCACAGGCTGATAACCGTCAGCAGGAAGTTGGTCACGATGGTGGGAAGGGTGGGCCGCAGAATGTAGCGCCGTTCAATGGTCCGTCCACTTAACCCTTTGGCCTTCGCCAGTTCCACGTAATCCTCGCTGGAATAGATCAGGAAGAACGTCCGCCAACTGTAGACGCTGAGGAAAATAGAGCTCACCGTCAGTGCCGTAATCGGCAAAATCAGGTGCTTCCCCACACTCAGCGCGTAGAGAAGCCGCGATGGGGGCGCCGGGGCATCCACCAGGTCGCCGAAGGGCAGGATGCGCAACCAGCCCGCAAAGATGAGAATCAGAAAGATGCCGTAGAACCACCCCGGCGCCGAAGAGGTGGGGGAAAGAACTACGAACAACCGGTCCCAGAAACTCCCGTACTGGCGGGAGAGGATGAGCGCCAGAAAGAGGCTCAAGAAGAATAAGAAGACATCCGCGATACCAAAGAGCAGAAGGGTTGCCGGCAACCGTTCCAGCAGGATCAACTTGACCTGCCGGGAGCCGGCGTTACTGTTCATAAACTGGGCGAATCCCAGGCGCAGGGTCAGCGCATTTTCCAGAAACCGGAAACTCCGGATCAGAAAAGGCTGGTCCAGCCCCAGCCGGCGCTCTTCCAGGCGAATCTTTTCTTCAATCAGTTGTCGCTTTGCATCCGGGCCCAGATTCCGGAGCGCCGGGTTGTTCATCACCTGAACTGTGATGTTCTCCCGAATTTCCCCTCTGCGAATCTGGTCCACATAGCCGCCCATATTGGCGACCATGACCGTCAGATAGACTCCGATGATGACGGTGATGAACAGGGTGACCCCTCGCACCAGGGTATAGCGCAGGACACGGGCCAGAGTGCTCTGAAGGAACGACGTACCGGCTCTCCTTCGTGGAATTGCCAGAACCTGTTCAGACATCTGAATCCCCCTTACAAATCCGACGAGTTCAACCCTGCAAGGGCCGCGTCCTTCCCCTCAGGTTTGGCCTTTTCGCCAGCAAAGCCAGGGTTCAGGGAGGGGTGAATGGGATTTTGCGGCGGCCAAAGGCCGCCGCAAAATCCCCTTCTCTATAAGGAAAAGCCCGACGGGGGATAACCCCTCATCGCCCCTCGTCGGGCTTCCCGACCTCATCGTCAGCCAGGCCCCAGGCCTACGGCGCAGCCACCATAAACTCCATCGTGCCGTAGGACGGGATGCTGACCACCTTGGAAGCGACGGCCACCTCCATCTTCGCCGCACCGGTGGGGAACTGGGAGGTAACATCGCCGGAAAGGGCCACCTGGTACTGGCCCTCGGCGACGAAGGCGGCCTCGCCCTTTGCCAGCAGGTTGCCCTGGCTGTCAAAGATCAGGTAGACCACGCTGGCGAGTTCGTCCGACGGGTACGGCTTCTCCTCAAAGGTCACGTACACGTCGTACTTCGCTTCCTGCCCTTTGGTCACCTGGCCGGGGCCATCTACCTCCACCACGGCGACCTTCGGCACGCCGAAGCCGGCCCATTTCTCCGCCGGGTCGGGGTAAGCCTCGTTGCGCTTCAGGAGCAGTGTCTTGGCCGTGGTGTCCACCTGGGCCAGGAAGAAGGGCCCGGTGCCGACCCAGAAGTGCTTGTACTGGTCGTACCACTTGGCCAGGTTGGCGTAGCGGGCCGCCGCCTCGTCGGCCTTCACGAACTGGCCCAGCGTGGGCGCGTAGGGGATGAACTTCTCCCCCGCCGCCTGGTCCAGGTACTTCTTGAGGACATCCAGGCTCGGCCCAGCGACAAAGGACGTCCACTCCACCTGCTGAGCGGTTGACTTGTCGCTGGTGAACGCCAGTTCCTTGTTGGCCTCGGCCAGGTAGCCCAGGGCTATGCTGTGCCACGGCGCCTGACCGTAGGCGTAGTACGGCCACCAGCACATCCCGTTGGTCACGTTGTTCTCGGCGTCCAGATAGAAGAGGTCGTCGTAGGTCTCAATGACCAGCGGGTCGGTGGAGACGATGCGGACGCCCTTGAAGTGGGTCAGGAAGTTCTCCACAGAGGACTTCTGAGCCTCGTCGAAGATGGGGCTCTCCGCCTTGCCGGGGTCAAAGGCCATGATCATCCCCATGATGAAGTCCCCGAGGCTCAGCGGGCTGCCGTCGTGCCACTTGACCTTCTGGAAGAGGTCGGCCGGGTAGTAGACCGTCACCTTGACGTTGGCGGTCGCGGTCTCGGTGAACTTCTCGCCTGCGGTGATGAACTTCTGGTTGGCCGCATCCCAGTCCACCCAGGCGTCCGCCGGCACCTGAATCTCCGGGGCGAACTGGAGGCTCACCCAGTCCAGCGTCTTGCCCACGGGCAGCCCTTCCTTGACCACCACCTCGGCCCGCTCAATGCGGTTGGGCAGGTTCAGGCCGGTGTAGGGGTCGGAAACCACCGCGTACTCGCCGAGCGCGCGCTGGACATCGGCGTCGTAGACCCAGTTGGAGCCGCCGATGGGGTTCCAGGGCTCAATCAGCACGTCCGGCTGGCCCCAGCGGACCCGACCGCCCACCTGGTCCTTCCAGCGCAAGGTCATCGGCCACAACTGGGAGCCCTCCACGCCACCCGCCAGGTCGGCCGCCACTTCCAGTTTCGCCAGGCGCGGCGTGAAGGAGAACTGGTCCACCAGCCAGACCCGGGCCGAGTCCTGCAGGGCCAGTTCCATTGCCTTCCGGAAGAGTTCACCGCGCTCCTCCAGGCTCTTGAAGTCGTTGTTGGCGAGCCGCTGAGCGATATTGAAGAACTCCTCGCTGGGCGTGTAGGCCTGGTGCAGCGGGATGGGGTATAGCAGGTTAGTATAGAAGAAGGCGAAGTTGCTGCCGGCATCCCGCTCTACCGCCGTGGTGATCCAACCACCGGTGTAGACGTTCCACAGACCCTCCGCCGGGTCGGATTTCACCCAGATGGGGGAAGCCTCCGTCCGGGTCTTGTACTGGCGGTCCACCGCAAAGCCCAGGGCCTCCAACTGGGTAGCCGCATAGTCGCCGATGATCTTCCGCTCGTCCTCAACCCGGATGATGAAGACGATGGTGATCGTCTTCCCTTCGTAGGCCCACTTCCCGTCCGGCCCCAGTTCGGCGCCCAGTTCGGTCATCCGCTGGGTAATGACCTCCTTGGCCTTGTCCAGATTGTATGCATACTTGGCCTCCAGGGCCCGGACCGTGTCAATGTACCGGGCATAGTCCGGGAAGGCGGAGACCAGGGGCAGGAGTTTGGAGGTCGCCAGACCGCCAAAGATTTCCTGGACGATGTAGTTCCGGTCCACTGCCCAGTTCATAGCCTCCCGGATCTGGGGATCGCCAAAGGGGTTCAGGCGCCCGTCTTTAAACTTCAGGACGGGGTTGAAGGTGAGTTCGTTGTAACTCCCGAAGGCCATGGAGTAGGTCAGGTCCGGGTTCGCCTTCACCTTGGCGAAGTTCTCGGGGCCGCCCATCCCGTGGCCATAGAGGTCAATGTCTCCACCTTCCAGCCGGGGCAGCGCATTCTCATCGCCGCCCACACCGATGAAGACGACCTCATCCAGCCAGGCGCCAAACCGGGGGACCGGCGTGGGCGTCGGCGGCACCGGGGTCGGCGCCTCCGTCGGCTTGGCCGGCGGCGGGGTCGTCGGCGTCACCTTTGGCTTACAGGCCGCCAGCATCAGCCCGACGACCACCAGCAGGGTTACGGCTAACAGTCCGCGTTTCATCGTTTCTCCTCCTGGGTTGGTAATGGGTACATTGGTAGTTGGTAGATTGGTACACCGGTAATGAGTCGGGGCGGATTGGGCCTCTCCTCCCAGGCATCACCTCCTTTCGCGCAGATGGAGGTTCATACGCTCTATATAATAATACTGTTTGCGGGCCGAAAAGGTTCAAATCGGACGACAGACGATGGACGACAGACCAGGGACGACCGACGACGGACGACAGACGATGGACGACCGACCACGGACGACTGACGACGGACGACAGACGATGGACGACCGACCACGGACGACTGACGATGGACGACCGACCACGGACGACTGACGACGGACGACTGACGACGGACGACAGACGATGGACGACCGACCACGGACGACCGACCACGGACGACCGACCACGGACGACCGACCACGGACGACAGACCACGGACGACAGACCACGGACGACCGACGACGGACGACGGTGGTCAATGGTCGGTGGTCAGTGGTCAATGGTCAGTGGTCAGTGGTCAATGGTCAGTGGTCAATGGTCGGTCGTCAGCGGTCGGGCCATATAGGTCCCCTCCAGGCCGAAGCCGCGCGCCCGGTAATAGGGGCGGGTGCCGACGGCGGCGATGACGGCCAGCCGCCGGTATCCGGCCTCCCGGGCCATATCGGCCGCCCACTCCAGGAGGCGAGTACCCAGGCCGACGTGCTGGGCCCGTCCGTCCCGCCGCCGGCCCAATTCCAGCGCCGGACCGTAGACATGCAGTTCCCGCACCACTGCACTTCCACGTAGTTCCTCCAACTCTGGCTCCACTTTGGGGAAAGAGAGCCGCAGGAAGCCCGCCAGATGCCCGTCCGGGGTCTCGCCCGCCAGGAAGTGCTCCGTCGTGGCGTCGGTCTCGTAGGTGGGGACGGTGAGGCTCAGAGACGACGGGTCCACCGGTCGGCCGCGCACTTCCCGGCAGCGGATGCATTGGCAGCGCAGGCCCTGGCGCGCCATCTCCTCCCGAACCACCTCCCGCAGGTTAGAGCGGGTCACCCCGGCGACGATGTTCGGAGCCGGGATGTCCCGCATCAGGCGGTTGAGCCGGACGTAGGGGGGGATGAGGGCCTTGCAGGCCATCAGCAGCCGGACCAGCGTCTCCTCGTCGTAGGGCCGGTATTTCCCTTCCCGCCAGAGGTCATAGAGGTCAGTGCCCGCCAGGAGAAGGCAGGGGTAGATTTTCAGTTCGTCGGGCCGAAGGGCGGGGTCCTCCCACAGCCGCCGGAAATCCTCCAGGTCCCGCTCCGGGGTGGCGCCGTAGAGGTTGGGCATCCAGTGGAGGAGGATTTTGAAGCCGGCCAGGCGGAGCCGCCGGACGGCGGCGCGGGTCTCGGCGACGGTGTGGCCGCGCCGGTTGAGGGCCAGAATCTCATCATCCAGGCTCTGGACGCCCAACTGGACTTTGGTCACGCCCAGGTCGCGCAACCGGCGGACTTCTTCGGGGGTGATGCAGTCGGGTCGGGTCTCCACCACCAGCCCGACGTTGCGATGGG
>DAOTWL010000161.1:0-5502 GCA_034435875.1 Anaerolineae bacterium | reverse complement strand
CATCATCGGCGCGGCTTACATTGAGCCGGCCCAGTGCCACGGCTGCGGCGTCTGCGTGGGCGAGTGCCCGGCGAAGGCCATCCAGTTGCTCCACTACCGGGATGTGCAGATAGAGGCGAAGATAGAGGCGCTGGAAAGGGTGATGGAGTTGGTATATGCATATTACCATTATTGACACTGGATAGAGGTTTGGCGATTGCGGCCCAGCAGAAGGGAATAGAGGTATTGGTGGTGTAGGAGGTGGGGAATGGAAGTTTATACTTACACCCAGGCGAGACAACGGTTAGCTGAGTTGCTGGAGCGGGCGGAGGCGGAAGGCGAGGTCCGCATCAAACGCCGGGATGGGCGTGTGTTTATTGTCCGACCGGAGCGACGGAAGGGCTCACCGCTGGCGGTGGAGAGCCTGAATCTGGGACTCAGCGCGGAGGAGATCGTGGCGTATATCCGGGAGGGGCGGGAGCGGCCTCTCCCATCGGGTTAAAAAGAGCAATCCCGCCCGGACGTAAACATCCAGGCTCAGAATGCAAAGTCCTTTCGGGCTTTTTAGCCCCGAAGGGAGATTCGCAGGATAAGCCTGACGGTGAACTGCCGGGCAAAGCAGTTCCTATCCCCGACAACGAGGCTTCAACGATGCCATGGTTCGGGATGTGGTGCATTACCAGTTGACCAGACAATGGGCAGTGGAGTCCCTGCTGTCGGCCCTGTATCCGGGCGTGGCTTTTGACCAGTTTACCGACAGCGAGTTGCTGGACCTGTACCTGCGAGAAGGACGTCTGGCGACGTGGGAGGAGCGGGAGCGGTACGGTTATTTCTCCGACCGCTACTACGACCATACCCACCGGGGCCAGGCCATGAAGCGGTGGACCCAGTATCTGACCCGACGGTTTTTGGAACGGGCACTCAACGATGCCGGTTGTATGGCAAAGGTCCTGTGTTATGAATATCGGCCCAGTCTGGCCATATTGATGTCCCTTTATGCGACGGCCCTGTTGGGCCTGCTGGCCCTGTGACCGTTTCCAGGAGGGCGTATGGAAGAGACCTTTGAACCCAGAATCCTGGCCTTCTGCTGCCACTACTGCGCCTACGCGGCGGCCGACCTGGCGGGGGTGATGCGCCTCAACTACCCCACGGGCGTCCGCATCGTGGAGGTGCCCTGCTCCGGGCGGGTGGAAGTTTCGGAAATCTTGCGCGCCTTTGAGCACGGCGCCGACGGCGTGATGGTGGCGGGTTGACTGGAGGGCGAATGTCATTACCTGGAAGGTAATGTCAACGCCAAACGAAGGGTCAAATACGCCGCCGAGTGGCTGGACAAAATCGGCCTGGGCGGTGAGCGAGTGCGCATGTTTAACCTCTCCTCGGCCATGGCCGTCCAGTTCGCGGAGTACGTCCGGGAGATGACGGAGAAAATCCGCGAACTGGGCCCGAATCCACTACGGAATACGCAACACGCAAAACATGAAGCGTGAAGCGTGAAGCGTGAAACGTGAAACGTGAACGGAGGAATCCATGATTGTCGGTGAACAGAAGCCACTGGAAGAAATTATGAATCTGCTGGGGGATGCCCGCCGGGTACTGGTGGCCGGGTGCGGGACGTGTGTGACTGTCTGCTTCGCTGGCGGCGAAAAGGAGGCGGCGATTCTGGCTTCCGCCCTCCGGATGAAGAGCAAACTGGAGGGCCGCCCGATGGAGGTGGACGAGGTCACCGTCCAGCGGCAGTGCGAGTGGGAGTACATTGACCCGCTGGCGGACCGGCTGAAGGACTACGACGTCGTCCTCAGCCTGGCCTGCGGCATCGGCGTCCAGGCGATGAACGAGCGCTTCCCGGATGCCATCACCCTGCCGGGCCTGAACACCACCTTTCTGGGGCTACCGGAGGAGCACGGCATCTGGGAGGAGCGCTGCCAGGCTTGCGGCGACTGCATCCTGGGGCTGACCTTCGGCATCTGCCCGATTGCGCGCTGCTCCAAGCAATTGCTGAACGGTCCCTGTGGGGGGTCCCAGAACGGTGTCTGCGAGGTGAATAAAGACATCCCCTGCGCCTGGCAACTCATCTGGGAGCGGGCAGCCAGGTTCGGGCAGGTGGAGCGATTGCTGGAGGTCCAGCCGCCCAAAAATTGGTCCCGCAGCCGGGACGGCGGCCCCCGCAAGATTGTGCGAGAAGACCTGCGGCTTCCCAGGGAGGCGGAATAGGTGCAGGACATTCCTCGTGAAATCCATCCGGAGGCCGTGATCCAGGTACTCCGAGAGAAGGCGGAAGCTATTTTCGCTCCTCTACCGGTGGATGCGGCCTACATCTATGGCTCGGTGGCGACCGGGCAGGTGCATCCTTTCTCGGACCTGGACGTCGCTCTGCTGCTGGAAGAGGAAGCGATGCGCCGCCTTTCTCCTTATGAGCGACTCCGGCTGGAAGCCGAGGTGGAACTCCGGATCGCCGACCTGACCGGCATGGATTTTGCTGACGTGCGCATCATCAACGATGCTCCCATTGCGTGGCGGGGGACGGTGATTTCGGAGGGGGTCTGCATCTACAGCCGGAATGAGAGCCATCGCATTGAGTTTGAGACTCGCAGCCGCAAGGAGTATTTTGACTTCCGCCCCGTGCTGGAGATGCTGCATCGGGCATCTATGGCACGTCTGAGAGAGGAGATAAGGGCTTATGGTTGACCGGGCGAAACTGGGGACTTTGCTCTCCAGGTTAAGACCATTCAGGGGGTACGATGGTGCAGTTCCGCAACCGCCTGGTGCATCTCTACTGGGAAGTCAGCGATGAGACCGTCTGTTCTCTGCTGCACACCCATCTCTCCGATTTTGACCGTTTCACGGCGTATATCCTGGCCTTTCTGGAACGGGAAGATGCCGGTCCAGGGGGAAGTGAAAGCAAACAGCGAGGTGAAAGATGAGCGAACGGACCAACGGCTACAAATCCGGCAGCAATTTGGAGAAACTCCTGCGCGCGGGCCACTTCGTGGTGACCGCCGAAATCGGCCCGCCCCAGAGCGCCGACCCCGAGGTCATCCGGCGCAAGGCCCGCCTGCTGAAGGGTGTGGTGGACGCCGCCAACATCACCGATAACCAGACCGCTATTGTCCGTATGTCCAGCATCGCTTCGGCGGTCCTGGCGATGCAGGAAGGGGTGGAGCCAGTGGTGCAGATGACCTGTCGGGACCGCAACCGGCTGGCGATGCAATCGGACCTGCTGGGCGCCTACGCGCTGGGCGCGCGCAATCTCCTCTGCCTCACCGGCGACCATCAGAGTTTCGGCAACCATCCCACCGCCAAAAACGTCCACGACCTGGACTCGGTTCAGTTCATTCGCATGGTCCGGGATATGCGGGACGAGGGCCGCTTCCAGTGCGGAGACGAAATCAAGGGGGTGCGCCCCGCCTTCTTCATTGGCGCAGCGGAGAATCCCTTCGCCGACCCCTTTGACTTCCGCCCGTACCGCCTGGCGAAGAAAGTCGCCGCCGGGGTGGACTTCATCCAGACCCAGATTATCCTGGACATCCCCCGCTTCCGGGAGTTCATGAAGCGGGTGGTGGACATGGGCCTGCACGAGAAGGTCTACATCCTGGCGGGCATCGGCCCGCTGAAGTCCGCTGGGGCGGCCCGGTACATGCGGGATAAGGTCCCGGGGATGCGCGTGCGGGATGAGTATGTGGAGCGGATGGAGGCGGCGGTCGCCGGAATCCCCAAGGAGGATAAGAAGGGCCGCAAGGAGGCCTGGGAACGGGAGGGCATCCGCATCGCCATTGAGCAGATCCAGGAACTCCGCGAAATCCCCGGCGTGGCGGGCGTCCACATCATGGCCATTGAGTGGGAAGAGGCGGTACGGCCCATCGTGGAGGGCGCCGGCCTCCTGCCCCGCCCCGTGGTAGAATAGCCACGAATGGCACGAATTTCACGAAATTCGTGGCTGAAAAGGGAGTGCATATGGCAGCCAGAGCACGAGTCCGAACGCAGACGCTGGCGGAGATTGTGGAGGAGCACACCGGTTCCAACCCGTATCTCTGCTACCAGTGCGTCCGCTGCTCCAGCGGGTGTCCGGTAGCCGAGCATATGGACCTCCTGCCCAACCAGGTGATGCGGGCCATCCAGTTCAACGATGAGCGGGTGCTGGAGGCAAAGACCCCCTGGGTCTGCGCGGCCTGCGTCACCTGCTCCACCCGCTGTCCCCAGGGCATAGACGTCGCCGGGGTGATGGACGTCCTGCGGATAGAGGCCCGCAAGCGCGGCATCAAGCCGCCGGTGCGGGAGGTGGAACTCTTCACCCAGGTCTTCCTGAAGACCATCGGCGTGGCGGGACGGCTCTACGAGGCCGGCCTGATGGGGATGATGAACGTCCTCACCGGACAACCCCTGAAGGACATGGACCTGGGCGTGCCGATGATTCTCAAGCGGAAGATTCGGCTGCTCCCCGAGTTTGTCCGCCCGCCGAGGAAGGTCAAGCGGGTGGAGACGAAGGGAAATGTCATTGCCTATTACCCCGGATGCTCACTGGAGTCCACCGCTACCGAGTACGACCACACCTTCCGGGCCGTCTGTGAGGCACTGGGCATCCAACTGGTGGAGCCACCGGGGTGGGTCTGCTGCGGGTCCACCCCCGCCCATACCACCGATCCGGTTCTGGCGGGGTACTACGCCGGAGTGAACCTTTCGCTGGTGGAGCAGATGGGGCTGAGGCAGGTGGTGGCTCCCTGCCTGGGGTGCTACCAGCGCTTCCGTGCTGCCGCTTACGAAATGAACCATCGTCCGGAACTGGCGGACCAAGTTGCCGAGCGGGTGGGGTATCGCTATCAGGGGACGGTGGAGACCCTCCACGCGGTGGAGACCCTGCTGGAACGGGCCGGACTGGAGGCCATTCGGGCCCGGGTTCAGAAGCCCCTCAAGGGCCTGCGCGTGGCCTCATATTACGGCTGCGCCACCACCCGCCCGCCCAGGTACACCGGTGTGGATGACCCGGAGAATCCCACCTGCATGGACGATGTCATCCGGGCGTTGGGCGGCGAACCGGTGGACTGGTCCTATAAGACCGACTGCTGCGGTGGGAGTCTGGGCATCACCCAGACGAATATCGCCCTGGAACTCTCGGAGAAAATCCTGCGGAATGCCCACGAGAGCGGGGCGGAACTGATGGTGACGGCCTGTCCCCTCTGCCAGGTGAACGTGGAAGCCCGGCAGGTGCAGATGAAACTGGATTTCCGGCTGCCCGTTCTCTACATCACCCAGTTGATGGTACTGGCCTTCGGGATGGAGGAGAAGAAGGCGGAACTGGATAAGAACATGGTGGACCCCTGGCCGGTGCTCCAGAAGTATGGACTGCTTGCCTGAGGGCTGGTCTGAAAGAGATGTTTGTAGTCAGCCCCGCAGCGCAGCGGAGTGGCGTTTGTTCGTAGTCAGCCCCGCAGCGCAGCGGAGTGGCGTCCAGTGGGCCAAAAAAACGGCACTCCACTTCGTTCCGTGCCTTACTACGAGCGAAACGGCACTCCACTTCGTTCCGTGCCT
>DAOTWL010000160.1:0-3123 GCA_034435875.1 Anaerolineae bacterium | reverse complement strand
GCCCGCCGTGTCGGCGGCCATCATCGCCGTTGTGTACGGGCCGGGAGGCTTGCTGCTCTCTCCCGCACCCCGGTTATCAAAGGTCACCACCTGGAATCGCTCCGCCAGGGCCGGGACCACCTTGTGCCAGAACCACCGCCCGTAGCCGACGCCGGTGATCAGCACCAGCGGCGGCCCGGAGCCCACCACCTCGTAGGCCATCTCAATATCGCCGACGGTCAGTTTGCCGCCCATATTCGCCTCCTGTTCCCAACGGAACCCGCGATACGGAATACGCAATACTACGTATTCCGTACTTCCTACTCCGTTCCCTATGATGTCTCCTTCAGCCGCTGCTTATCCACCTTCCCCGCGCCGGTCTTGGGGAGGGCGTCCACGAAGACGACGGACTTGGGGACTTTGTAGCCCGCCAGCCGCTCCCGGCAGAAGTTGATGATCTCCTCGGCGGTCAGTTGGACGCCGGGTCGGGTTGCCACAATCGCCCGGCCCACCTCTCCCCACTTGGGGTCGGGGACGCCGATGACGGCGGCCTCGGCGACGCCGGGGTGCGCATGCAGGACGGACTCTACCTCCGCCGGATAGACGTTCTCCCCGCCGGAGATGAACATGTCCTTCAGTCGGCCGACGATGTAGTAATACCCCTCCGCGTCCCGGCGGGCGAGATCCCCGGTGTGCAGCCAGCCATCGCGGATGGCCTGGGCCGTCGCCTCCGGGTTGTTCCAGTACCCCGCGCAGACGTGCGGCCCCCGGATGACCAGTTCCCCCACCTCGTCCGGACTGCACTCCGTCCCATCTTCCCGCACCACCTTCACGTCTATGTGGAAGAGGGGGAAGCCCACGGAGCCGGGCTTGCGCCGGACATCCTCCGGCGGAAGCCAGAAAGTATTGGGGCCGGCCTCCGTCAGGCCGTAGCCGGTCTTGAAGGCCACCCCCCGTTCCCAGAATTTCTCAAAGACGGGCATCGGGCAGGGCGCGCCGCCGCTGATGACCAGTTTCAACCGGGAGAAGTCCGCCTCTTCCCACCGGGGGTGCTGCTGGAGGACGATGAACATCGTCGGCACGCCGAAAAAGAGGGTCACTCCGGCATCCCGGATGAGGTCAAAGACCTGGTCGGGGTCAAAGGTCTTGCAGACGATGCTGGTGCCGCCGATGTAGACCAGAGGCGCGGTGAAGACGTTGAGGCCGCCGGTGTGGAAGAGGGGCGCGTTGAGGATTGCCACATCGTCCGGCGTCAGCCCCCAGGAGACGACGGTGTTGACGGCGTTGGCGGTGATGGCGCGGTGGGTCAGGACGGCCCCTTTGGGCAGGCCCGTCGTCCCGCCAGTATAGCAGATGACCCAGGGGTCCTCCCAGTCCAGGTCCACCTCCGGCAGCGGGTCATCGGGGAACTCTTCCCGCTCGTTAAAGAGAACGTCGTCCAGGCCAGCCGGTTCGCCCAGGGCGATGTAGTGGCGCAGGCCCGGCGTCCTGCCCCGCAGCGCGTTGACCTGGGCGACAAATTCGTCCCCGTAGATCAAGGCGACGGGCGCCGCATCGGCCAGCAATCCCTCCAGTTCGTAGGGGGTGAGTCGCCAGTTGAGGTTCTGGAGAATCCCCCCGATGCGGCCCAGGGCGAACCAGATGTCCAGGTACTCCACGCAGTTATGGGCCAGGACGGCTACCCGGTCCCCCTTGCGGACGCCCAGTCGCTCCTGGAGGAACCGGGCGGTGCGGTTGACGGTCCGGCTCCATTCCCGGTAAGTGATGCGGCGGTCGCCGTTGAGGGTATCCACCAGTGCAACTTTATTCGGCGTCAACTGTGCCCGCCGCCCGATCCAGTCCCCAACAATCATCACCACCTCCTCCCGCTTCCCGCTTCCCGTTTCACATTTCCCGCTTCACGTCCCCACCACAATCCCCCCATCCACCCGCAGCACCGCGCCGGTGATGTAGGCGGCCTCATCGGAGGCCAGGAAGAGGTACGCGTTGGCGATGTCGCGAGGGTCGCCGAGGCGGCCCAGGGGGATACGGGCCTTCATCCCCTCCAGGACCTTCTCCGGCATCTGGCGGACCATATCGGTGAGGATGAAGCCGGGGGCAATGGCGTTGACGCGGATGCCGTAGCGGCCCAGTTCCCGCGCCCAGACCTTGGTCATCCCGATGACGCCGGCCTTGGTGGCGACGTAGTTGGTCTGGCCGAAGTTGCCGTCTATGCCCACCACCGACGACGCGTTCAGGATGACCCCGCCGCCCTGGCGGATCATGGAAGGCACGACGGCCTGGGTGCAATTGAAGACGCCCTTCAGGTTGACCGCGACCACCCGGTCAAAGTCCTCCTCGGACATCTGGCCGACGACCTGCCCGTCTTTGTACTTGACCAACTGGGCGTCCCGCAGGATGCCCGCATTGTTGACCAGAATGTCTATCCGGCCGTAGCGGGCGGCGACGTCGTCCACCCAGGCCTGGACCTCCTGCCGGTTCGTGACGTCCACCCGGTAGAAGGCGCCACCGGGCCCCAGCAGGGCGGCGGTCTGGTGGCCCAGTTCCTCGTTGACGTCGCAGATGACGACGCTGGCTCCCTCCTCGGCGAAGCGCAGCGCGGTCGCCTGGCCGATACCCGCCGCGCCGCCGGTTATCAGGGCAACCCGGTCTTTCAGACGCATCCCGGTTCCTCCTCTCTGGGTTCTCTCGTTTCGCTGCTGGCCGCCACGCGCCGGGCGATGAATTCCATCGCGTCCTCCAACCGGGTGAAGCCGTACTGATCTCCGCTCTGGATGTGGCGGACGATGCCGCGCCAGGTACCGGACGGGGCGTCCGGCGACATCTCGCGGATGAAACGCAGGATGAACGAGGCGATGGTGGTGCCGGGCATGGCGGCTATCTGGCGCAAAAGGAAAGGGGACAGGGTGGGCACTTCCGGAAGTGCCCGGTATGTGTAAATTATATCTCAGAGGGGTTACCGGAGAGTTACAAAGGGGTCACCGGCAAAGGGAGCTGGGGAGCGGCGGCCCGAAAGGGGAGGCCTACAGGAAATCGTGGCGGCGCTCTAACGGGTGCAAGAACCCCCAGATGTAGGACAGCCTTTCCAAGCTGTCCCCAAATATGGCGGGCTGAAAGCCCGCCCTGCGTCTTACCACGATTCAA
>DAOTWL010000159.1:0-27095 GCA_034435875.1 Anaerolineae bacterium | reverse complement strand
AAGGCGACCAGGTCTCCCGGCTGGATGTTGAGCGCAGTGGCGAGGTCCATCGGCTCTAATTGTAGCAGAAGTTGTTGGGGATGCAACGGGGGAGTATCAGGAGAGGCGGATTGTCCGGATGCCCCAGGGGGGCAGGGGGATACCGAATGTGACCACCCGCCCCTCCCTCCAAGTGCGTTAAAAAATCATCACGAAGACACCAGGAAACGACGGCTCTTTATACCAGGAGTGCGCACTTACCGTGTAGGACGGCCTTTCCAGGCCGTCCAGACGGGCTGAGAAGCGGTCCGGACGGGCTGAAAAGCCCGTCCTACGGGTGAACTGCGTAAGTCCTGACTTTACTTGAAAGAACGTCTACTTGACAAAACCAATGTTGGGGTTATACTTATAATACCACCAGTCTGCCGTAAGAGTGCCCCCTGATTGTGCCCGTCCCTGACTCTTTATTGTTCCGCCAGCCGCAATAAAGAAAGGAGAATGCCACGATGAAACGGTTCTCGCTGCTCATAGTCCTGCTGATTGTGATGGGCCTCCTGGTCACCGCATGCAAGCCCAAGGGGCCCGAAACCATCAAAATCGGGCTGAACGCGGAGTTGACCGGCGGTGTCCCGGTGGTGGGGGCCTCCTGTAAGAACGGGGCCGAACTGGCGGTGGAGGAGATCAATAACGCCGGTGGGCTGGAGGTCGGCGGGAAGAAATACAAGATTGAACTCCTCATTGAGGACAATGAGGATAAGGCGGAGTCCGCCGCTGCCGCCGCCCAGAAACTGAACGCCGCGGGCGTCCTCCTGATGATCGGCCCCAACGCCAGCCGCAACGCCATCCCCGCCGCCGAGGTGGCCGAAGCCAACAAGATGCCCATGATTTCCCCCTGGTCCACCAACCCCAAGACCACCATTGACGCTGCCACCGGTCAGCCCAAGAAGTACGTCCTGCGGGCCTGCTTCATTGATGACTTCCAGGGCGTCGTCGCCGCCAAGTTCGCGATGACCGAACTGGGCAGCAAGAAGCCGGCCGTCCTCTACGACGTCGCTTCCGAGTACAACAAGGGCATCGCCGAAATCTTCAAGAAGACGATGGAGGCGAACGGCATCCAGGTGGTGGCCTTTGAGACCTACACCACCGGCGACAAGGACTTCTCCGCCCAGTTGACCAAGATTATCCAATCCGGTGCCGATGTCCTCTTCCTCCCCAACTACTACACCGAGGTCCCGCTGCAGGTCCAGCAGGCGCACAAACTGGGCTTCACCGGGGTCATCTTCGGGAGCGACTCCTGGGGCGCCACCGAACTGATTGACCTCTGCGGCGCCCACTGCGAGGGGTACTTCTTCACTACCCACTACGCGGCGGACATCGCCACGCCGAAGGCTCAGGCCTTTATCAAGGCCTATGAGGCCAAATACGGCAAGATCCCCGACGACGTGGCGGCGCTCACCTACGATGCCTTCGGTATGGCCTTCCAGGCCATCCAGGCCGCCGGGAAGATTGACCGGGAGGCAGTCAACGAGGCGCTGCACAAGATTGAGCGCTACGAAGGTGTCACCGGTGTGATGCAGTTCAGGGGCACCGGCGACCCGGTGAAGAGCGCCGTCGTCCTGCAGATCAAAGGTGGGAAGTTCGTCTACTACACCACGGCCCAGCCGTAGGATGGGGACGATGTGCCAGGCACTTCGGGAAAGTGCCTGGCACATTCCTGATATGCGATGGGGACGGGCATAAGGGGACTCTCCAGGGGGAGAGGGGGCCATCCCCTTCTCCCCCTCCCATTGCGAATGGGTCATTCGGTAGGTCTGCAGGGAATCGTGGCGGCGCTCTAACTGATGCAGGACGGCCTTTCCAGGCCGTCACTCCATATGGCGGGCTGAAAGCCCGCCCTACGTCTTACCATGATTTAATGTAGTGCTACTGGTCATTCTCTGAGGGGGAATCATCCAATGCAAGCCCTGATCCAGCAGGTCCTGAACGCCCTGCAACTGGGCAGTGTCTACGCCCTCATCGCCCTGGGCTACACCATGGTCTACGGCATCATCACCCTCATCAACTTCGCCCACGGCGATATCTTCATGGTCAGCACCTACGTGGCTTTCTTCGTCGGCACGGCGCTGATGAGCCGTCTCCTCCATCTCCCTGGCATTGTCGTCTTCGTGCTGACCATGCTGGCCGCGATGTTCGCCACGGCGCTGCTGGCCGTGCTGATTGAGCGGTTCGCCTACAAGCCGCTGCGCCGGGCGCCGCGCGTCTCTGCCGTCATCACCGCTCTGGGGGTGGGCCTCTTCCTGGAGAACTTCACCCTGGCGACCATCGGGCCCGACCCGCGCTTCCTGCCCAAGTTTTTCCCCGTGCAGACCCTCACGGTGGGCGGCGTCGCGTTCTCCAATGTCCAGATCATCATCATCGCCGTCTCCGCCGTGGTGATGTTGCTCCTGGATACCATTGTGCGCCGGACGATGGTGGGGATGGCCATGCGGGCCGTCTCCTGGGATAAGTTCACCGCCCCGCTGATGGGCGTGCCGGTGGACCGCATCATCTCCATTACCTTCGCCATCGGCGCCTCCATCGCCGCCATCGGTGGGACACTCTTCGGAATGGTCTACACGGTGGACCCGTACATGGGCATCCGCATCGGCTGGTGGGCCTTCATCTCCGCCGTCGTCGGCGGGATCGGCAACATTCGGGGGGCGATGGTCGGCGGCTATATCCTGGGATTTGTGGAGATTTTCACCCCGGTCATCCTGCCCGCCTCCACCTACCGGGATTTCGTCGCCTTCTCCATGCTCCTGCTTCTGCTCATCTTCCGCCCCTACGGCATCCTGGGCCGCCCGGTGGCGCAGAAAGTGTGAGGAGGCCGGTATGAAATCACCCTCGTTCTCCTACTTCTCTCGCATCACGGTACCCCTTCGCTCCGCGTACGAATCGCTCCCTCTGCCGGTTCGCCGCTGGACGATGCCGGCGCTGCTGGTCGTCTTCTTTATCATTGCCCTCCTCTCTCCCTCTTTCCTCAACCTCTACTGGCAGCAAGTGCTCATCTACGTGGGCATCAACATCATCCTGACGGCCAGCCTCAACCTGGTGAACGGGTACATGGGGGAGTTCTCCGTGGGCCATGCCGGGTTTATGGCCGTCGGCGCCTACGTTGCCTCTATCCTGACGGTATGGGTTTTCCCCCGCTGGGGACTGGCGGCATCCGTTCCCTATCTTTTCCCGGTCGCCCTGCTCATCGGCGGCCTGGCGGCCGGCCTGACGGGCCTGGTCATTGCCTTTCCCTCCTTCCGTACCCGGGGCGACTACCTGGCCATCGTCACGCTGGCCTGGAATATGATTGTCAAAAGCGTTCTGGAGAACATAGATGCCATCGGCGGCCCCCGGGGCTTCATGGGGATGCAGAAGTTGACCTCCGTCGCGTGGGTCTACGTCTGGGTTGTCATCACCATTTACCTTCTGCGCAATCTGGTCTATTCCAACTACGGCCGGGGCACCCTCTCCATTCGGGAGGATGAGATTGCCTCCTCACTGGTCAGTGTGGATACCCGGAAGGTGAAAATTACCGTTTTTGTCGTCGCCGCGTTCTTCGCCGGAATCGCCGGTGGGCTCTTTGCCCACATCATCCAGTTTATCAACCCCCGCTCCTTCTCCATTTTGAAGTCCACGGACGTGCTGGTGATGGTCTACCTGGGCGGTATCGGCAGTCTGGGCGGCTCCATTCTGGGCGCGACGGTCTATACGGTCCTGCTGGAGTTGCTGCGGCCGCTCCAGGTCTGGCGGTGGGTGGTCGGCCCGCTGCTGCTGGTCCTGCTGATGATTTTCCGCCCGTATGGGATCATGGGCATGCGGGAATGGCGCTTCCTGATCCCCTGCGAGGAGCGCGTAGAGAGCGTCGCGGCCCTGATGGCGCGGATTCGGCGGAAGGGGCAAGCCGTCGCCGCACCGGCTTCCGTCGGCGGATCCTCGGATTGACGGAGGGGCAAGATGCCGGTACTGCGGATTCGGGGACTCACCCACTACTTCGGCGGCCTGCGGGCCGTCCACGACTTCAACCTGGACCTGGAGCCGGGGGAACTGATCGGCATCATCGGCCCCAACGGCGCCGGGAAGACGACGGTCTTCAACCTCATCACCGGCGTCTATTGTCCTACAGAGGGGGAAATTCTCTTCAACGGGCACAACCTGGTGGGCAAGCGGCCGGACCAGATTGTCTCCCTGGGCATCGCCCGGACGTTCCAGACCATCCGCCTCTTCAAGAATCTGAGCGTGCTGGATAACGTCCGCATCGCACGTTTCGCCCGGATGTCCTACGGAGTTTCGGCGGCGATGTTCCGCCTGCCCCGGTACGTGCGGGAAGAGGCCCAGACCCGGGAGCGGGCGCTGGAACTTTTGGACCTGATGGGGCTTTCGGAGCAGGCCAACTGGGTGGCCTCCAGCCTTCCCTACGGCCTGCAACGGCGGCTGGAGATCGCCCGCGCGCTGGCAACGGAGCCGCGTCTGTTGCTGCTGGACGAGCCGGCCGCCGGGATGAACCCCGGCGAGATCGCCGAGTTGATGGAACTGATCCAGTGGATTCGGCGGCGGTTTGACCTAACCATCATCCTGATTGAGCACCAGATGCGGGTGGTGATGGGCATCTGCGAGCGGATCAAGGTGCTGGACTTCGGCGAGACGATTGCCGAGGGCACCCCGGCGGAAATCCAGAACAACCCTCGCGTGATTGAAGCCTATCTGGGGGAGGAGGCGGTGGTATGACGACGGACGATGTGGTCCTTTCCGTACAGGACCTGCATGTCTCCTACGGGGTCATCCGCGCGCTCAAGGGGATTTCCTTTGAGGTGCGGCGGGGGGAGATTGTGACGCTGATCGGGGCCAACGGGGCGGGGAAGTCCACCACGCTGCGGGCCATCTCCCGCCTGGTGCCCATTCAGCAGGGGAGTATCCTCTTTGAGGGGGTGGACCTGCGCGCCGTCCCGCCCCACGAAGTAACGGCTATGGGCATCTCCCACGTGCCGGAGGGCCGGGGGATTTTCGCCAACCTGACCGTTCAGGAGAACCTGAAACTGGCTACCTGGGGGCGGAAGGACCCGAAGGAGATTCAGCAGGCCTACGAGCGGGTCTTTTCCCTCTTCCCCCGTCTGGCGGAGCGGCGGAACCAGTTGGCGGGCACCCTCTCCGGCGGCGAACAGCAGATGCTGGCGGTGGGACGCGCCCTGATGCGGGGCGGGCGGCTGATGCTCCTGGACGAGCCGTCTATGGGGCTGGCGCCCGTGCTGGTACGGGAGATTTTTGACGTCCTGCGGGAGATCAACGCCGCCGGGACGACCATCCTGCTGGTGGAGCAGAACGCCCGCCAGGCCCTCAAACTGGCCCATCGGGGCTACGTCCTGGAGACGGGGACCATCGTCCTGGCGGGCACATCGCAGGAACTGATGGATAACCCCCGGGTGAAGGAAGCGTATCTGGGTGGGTGAAAGGTGGAGCAGGGAGGCGGCAAGGCCGCCTCCCTGCAAAGATCGGTATGGAACAGAAACCCCTGTTTGATATTGCTCCCTTTGTCCCGCTGACGGCCCGGCGGAAGAACGTCCTTCGATCCACCAAGCAACACGGGTCATCCCAGCGGGATTCCCGGCCGTATCTGGCGGAGTTGGGCGTTGAGATTCAGGATGCCCCTCAACCGATCCAGTTTCAACCCAACACCAACGAGCCGGTCCACCGCTGGTCACCCTATGTACAGGGATTCTCAGCCCAATTTGTCCAGAGGACTTTGGATCGGTATCGGGAGGAGTACGGGCGGCCTGTGGTTGCAGACCCTTTCGTCGGCAGCGGGACGGTAACCGTTCAGGCGAAGATGAACGGTTGCCCTTCCTTCGGCGTGGAACTGAACCCGCTTCTGCACTTCGTGGCGCGGGTGAAAACCGGCACCTGGCGCGTTTCCCCGGAGCGTCTCCTGGAAATGGCCCGTCGTTTTCCCACCGACCGTCGGACTGAGGCTCCTGCGTTTCTTCAATCCGAACGGCATTTTCGTCTCCCGGTGCTCCGAAATCTGGAACGATTGAAGGGGGGTATAGATGCCTTCCAGCCAGCAACGGAGGAGGATGCCCGCATTCGGGACCTGATGTTGCTGGCATTTGCGGCCATCCTGATAGACTGCAGCAACCTGAAGCGCTCCCCCTGTCTGGGGTACGCTCCCGCCAAGTTCGTGGCCGACGACGCGCCTTTCACTTTGTTTGCGGCCAAGATCGCCGCTATCGCCGATGACCTGCGGCTGTGCCAGACGAAGTATGCGGAATACCTGGATACTCCTTCGGAGATCATCCTGGCCAACTCTATGGAATATCAGCCCCCTTTTGAGTACGACCTGGTGATTACATCACCACCGTATATGAACGGTCTGGATTATGTGATGAACTACAAGATTGAGATCGGGTGGCTGGGCTTTGCCCGAACCCATCAGGAATTGAAGCAGTTGAAGGATGCGATGGTTGTATGTGACAACGTCTCCAAAGGCGTGATTCGCCGCTTCAGCGGTGAGGCTCAACGGTACACCAACCCCTGGATTGAGCACATCAAGGCGGAGATCGCGGCCAATATCGCCCGACGGGGCTTCTACCGGCGGGAAGATATGCCGGAAATTGTCCATAAGTATTTTGACGATATGTATCTTGTCATGCGCAATGTCTCCCAGGCCATCCGTCCCGGAGGGCGCTTCGTTCTGGTCATTGGAGATAGCCTGATCGCCGATGTCTATGTGCCCACCGACTTGATTCTGGCCCGCATCGGCCAGGAATTGGGCCTGAAAATTGAGTCTCTGGAACGGGCGCGGGTCCGACGCTCCGGCCAGATTCGCAGTTATCGGCTCAGAGAGACAATTGTCACGCTAAAAAAGGAGTAGGGCGTGCCTCATCGCGAAAACCTCGGTTTCCAGAGTCTGCCTGAAAATGGCCTTAAGATTGTGCGCTCTCGCACTCTGCTGGGCAATCTACGCCTCTGGGAAATCCCTCGCTCTGAAAAGGCCCTGGAAACGGTCGTGGATGAGATTGGTCGTTCGCCCGTTCCCGGTCTATATGTCCTGCTGGATGAACGGGCCGAGAGGAAAGCATACATCGGTCAGTCGGAGGACCTGCGCGATCGGTTACTGGTCCATATCCGAACCCCTGAAGATAAAATCCGCCAGTGGCAGAGGGCTTTTATCTTCAACGACGGGCGAAGTGCTTCTCAATCCGACCTGAACGTTGAAAATATCCGACTGACCCTGGAGAACTATCTGGTTGAACTTTTCAAAATCAACCGGTATCGGGTAGTAACCTCTTCCACCCGTCTACCCAGCCTCTCGTCCAACCAGCAGATTCTGTGTGATGCTTTTAGGGAAGAAATCAATATTTTGTTATCCAATCGGGGAGCAATTACTCGCTTCTTGATGGGACGACTGGACGATGAAGTATATCTTGATGAGGCCCGGAAAATCCTGCTCCGCAGGGGGCATCAAGTACAAACCTGGGGGGAAAAGTACGCTACGATTGACGGCCAACCTGTTATTATCCGTCCGGGCAGTCCCAAGCCGAAGGGTTGGCAGGTTACTTTTCGGGGGAGCAGGTCGCTGGCCCAATTGCAAGAGGGGTCGGGTTTCTTGCTGATGAATCGCGGGGGGATAATCCTGCTTCCCTTGCAGGAAGTGCGCGACTTTGTTCTCTCTGTGGACGCAGCGGCTTTGCAACGGGATACCGTTGACATTTTCTTGCGGTTTGACGAGGAGCGGATTATGCTCGTCTATAAGGGCGGCGAGAAGGACGTTACCCAATATTCGGTAGAGCCGTATCCCCCTGGAAACCGCTAAAACATCCTGTTTGGGAGAAAAGATGTCCATCCCTGGCCCCGAAGATGTTCTCCGCCACGAATTCCCCAACGGTATGGTTCTCCTGGTGCGGGAGAACTTCACCAATCCGACGGTCGTCCTCAGTGGCTACCTGGAGGCCGGCTCCGGCGACGAGGCGCCCCAGCAGGCCGGCCTGGCCGCCTTCACCGCCTCCGCCCTCACCCGGGGCACCATCCACCGGACCTTTGACCAGATTTACGAAGAGGTGGAGTCGGTGGGGGCCTCCATCGGCGTCTCCGCCGGGGTCTACGAGACCGGCTTCGGCATCAAGTGCCTGGCAGAGGACTTCCCCCGCATCCTGGACGTCCTGGCCGACGTCCTTCGCCACCCCACCTTCCCGTCCCAGGAGGTGGAGAAACTGCGGGGGGAGATTATCACCGACCTGGAGGAGCGGGCCCACGACACCCGCCGGATGGCGTCGCTGGCCTTCCGGGAACTGGCCTACCCGCCCGGCCACCCCTACGGCCGCAGCGTGAACGGCTACATAGAGACCGTCTCCCCGCTGACGGCCGACGACCTGGCCGCCTTCTACCGTGCCCACTATACCCCTCGGGGAATGGTCATCGCTGTGGTGGGCGCTATCGGGGCGACGGAGGCGGTGGACCTCATAGAGCAGGCCTTCGGCGACTGGAACGGCCCGGCCCCCCAGCGCGCCCCGTCCCCGCCCGTCTCCCCGCCGGAGGAGGTCCGGCAGAAATTCGTCCCCATCCCCGGCAAGACCCAGACGGACATCGTCCTGGGCTATCCCGGCCCGGCCCGCACCGACCCGGCCTTCCTGGATGCGCTGGTCTGTAACACGATTCTGGGGGTCTTCGGGATGATGGGCCGCCTGGGGGATAAGGTTCGGGACGAGCAGGGGCTGGCCTACTATTCCTATAGCCGGATAGAAGGCGGCCGGGGGCCTGGCCCCTGGACCGTTATCGCCGGGGTGAACCCGGCCAATGTGGAGCGGGCGCTGGAGAGCATCCGGGCCGAAATCCGCCGCATCTGCCAGGAGCCGGTGCCGCCAGAGGAACTGGCCGATAGCCAGTCTTTCCTGGTGGGCAGTCTCCCGCTGCGGCTGGAGACCAACGAGGGTGTCGCCGCGGCGATTCTGGAGATGGAGCGCTACGGGCTGGGTCTGGACTACCTTCAGCGCTACCGCGACCTGATTCGGTCCATTACACCGGAGCGGGTGCTGGCGGCGGCGCAGCGCTGGCTGAACCCCGACGCCTACGTGCTGGCTATGGCGGGTCCGCCCCTCACCCCTCCCCCTGACCCCCCTCCCCTCTCCCGAACTCCGTTCGGGAGAGGGGAAGGGGCCGGGGGGTGGGGTGAGGTGAGTGAATCATGACCGCTACCGTTCGTCCCCTCTCCGTCACCGATACCGAACACTGGCTCCGCCTTCGCCGGCAACTGTGGCCGAACGCCCCCCTGGAGGAACATCTCCGGGAGATGGAGGCCGTTCTGGCCAGGCCCGAAGAGCACGCGGTCTTCCTGAGCATTGGAGATGATGGCCATCCGAACGGATTCGTGGAGGTCTCGCTGCGGTCCTGCGCCGAGGGCTGCACCACTCGCCCCGTGGGCTACATTGAGGGCTGGTTCGTGGAGGACCGCGCGCGCGGCCGGGGGATTGGGCGGGCCCTCATAGATGCGGCGGAGGAGTGGGCCCGCGCGCGCGGATGCCGGGAACTGGCCTCCGACGCCGACATCGCCAACGAGGCGGGCCAGCAGGCCCATCGGGCACTGGGGTTTGAGGAGGTGGGGCGGAGCGTCCACTACCGGCGGGCCATCTCCCCGCCCCCGCAGGCCGGGCCAACCACCGCGCCGGCCCCTGGCCGGGAAGAACGGCGGTCGGTCCCGGCCCTGGCGGTGGGGGTGGACCTGGTGGAAATCCCCCGCGTGGAGCGGGCGCTGAACCGCTACGGGGAGCGTTTCCTGCGCCGCGTCTTCACCCCGGCGGAGGTCATCTACAGCCGGGGACGGGCGCCCGAACTGGCGGCGCGCTTTGCCGCCAAAGAGGCGGTCTCCAAGGCATTGGGGGTCGGTATGCGCATCCTCTCCTCCGAAGGAGTGGGATGGCAGGAAGTGGAGATATTGGGGGATTGGCGCGGTCGCCCGGAGGTCTACCTGCACGGATGGGCCGCGGAGCGGGCGGCCCAATTGGGTCTGACCCGCTGGGCCGTCAGCCTCTCCCACGAGCGGGAGTACGCCGTCGCCGTGGTCGTGGCGACGGGGTGAGAGTGGTGATTCCCCGATGTCTCTTCGTCTCAAAACCTCTTTCCTGATTATCGTTGTTACTGCTGGCCTCATCGCAGTCCTCTACCTGTTTTTCTCCACCAACTTGCTCCGCCAGTTCTCTCAACTGGAGCGCCAGGAAGTAGAAGAGGAAACCGTCAGAGCGGTCAACGTCCTCCTGAACGAACTGGAGGAGCTGGATACGAGAGTGGAGGATTGGGCGCCATGGGATGAGACGTATCGGTTTATAGAGGACGGAAACCGGGAATACATCTCCAACAACCTGACCGACTCGGTGTTTGAGAATTTGCGGCTGAACCTGATGCTTTTCGTCCATGCCTCTGGGCGGATGGTCTACGGGAAGGCCTTTGACCTGGAAACCGGCCGGGAGGTTCCTCTCCCGAGTGCTGTGTATGTTCTGGCAGGGGACCCGCAGATTATCCATCATACGAATCCGAGGGAAGGGCGGAATGGCATTGTTCTGACGCCCCAGGGCCCCCTGCTCTTCAGTTCCTGGCCCATCGTGACCAGCCTCTATGAGGGGCCGATCCGGGGCACCCTGGTGATGGGACGCTATCTGACTGCGGCGGAGGCCCAGCGTATCTCTAACCTGCTGGGGGTTCCCCTGTCTACTTATCGGCTGGACCGGCCCTGGGAGATGCCGGGAGATGTCCAGTTGGCCCGTTCTGCCCTGGCGGACGACTCGTCCATTCTGGTTCGTCCCCTAAGCGATGCGGCTGTTTCCGGTTATGCCCTTCTTAAGGATGTCCACGGAGACCCTGCCCTGATTCTGCAGGTCCAGTTGCCTCGAACGGTTTCCCTGCAGGGCGAAAGCGCCATTCGCTTTTATTTCTTCTCCCTGCTGGCAATCGGCATTCTCTTCGGCTCCCTCACCATGATGCTGCTGGAACGGTTCGTCGTTTCCCGCCTGGTTCGGATGAGCGCCGAAGTGAGCGCCATTGGGGTCAGCGGCGACCCTTCCCGAAGACTCCGGGTTCGGGGAAAGGATGAACTATCCCGGCTGGGAGATGCCGTCAACCAAATGCTGGAAGCGATCCGGAGCGCCCAGGAGGCCCAGGCGGAGAGCGAAGCCCGCTATCGGATTGTCGTGGAACAGGCCTCCGAAGGGATTGCCCTGGTAGACGGCCGGACGAGGCAATTCATAGAAGCGAACGCGGCGTTCCTGAGCATGCTGGGGTACACCGGGGAGGAGTTACAGCAACGGACGCTTTCCGACATTCTGGGTGATAGGGCTGCTCAGGAGGAGGTTCGGCGAGTGCTGGACGAGGGGGTATTCCTGTTGGGTGAGCGAATCTGGCGTCGCAGAAACGGTTCACCGATCCCGGTGGAGGTCGCTGTGAACCGAATGTATCACCAGGGTCGCGCCGTCCTCTGTATGCTGGTCCGGGATGTTACCGAGCGGAAGCGGATGGAGCAGTATCTGATCCAGACCGAACGGATGACCGCGATGGGGCAACTGGCGGCCACCCTGGCCCATGAGATCAATAACCCTCTCCACTCCATCTGGACGATGCTGGAACTGGTGACGGATTTTCCGGTGAGCGAAGCGGAGAAGAAAGAGTACCTGGGAGCGATTCGGAGAGAAGTCCGACGGCTGATGACGCTCACCCGGCACGTGCTGGAGTTTGCCCGTCCTCCGGACCAGGAAGTGGTGCCGCTCCATCTTGGGGACCCCCTCCGCTACGCGCTGGGTCTGGCCGATCGGCGGCTCAGGGACCATCATATCCACGTCTCCCTTCGGGTCCCGGATGACCTTCCTCCCGTTGCGGGTTCTCCAGACCAACTGGCCCAGGTTTTCCTGAATCTGATCCTGAATGCAGTGGACTCTATGCCCGAGGGGGGACGGCTGGAAATTCATGCGGCCGCGCAGGGCCGGGAGGTCATGTTGACCTTCACCGATAGCGGCCCCGGAATCCCGTCCGAGGTTCTGGAACATCTCTTTGAACCGTTCATCACGACCAAAAAGGACGGCACCGGTCTGGGATTGGCCGTCTCTCAGAGCATCATCCGGCGCCATGGGGGTACCATCACTGCGGCAAATGCTCCCCAGGGAGGAGCGGTGTTCACCATTACCTTGCCGGCGGCGGACCTGCGGAGGGATAATTCCCGTGCGGAGGAGCCGTAAATGGATGAATTCTCTGCCCGCATCCTTATCGTAGATGACGAGCCGACAACCTGCACGGCGCTCACCCGCGCGCTGGCGTTGATGGGCTATCAGGTGGATAGCGCGCTTTCCGGCCAGGAGGCGCTGGCCCGTTTGAATACCGCTCCCTATGATGTTATGGTTCTGGACCTGCGGTTACCGGATATTCGGGGCGAAGAGATCCTTCAGCAGGCCCGGCAGATTCAGCCGGACCTGCTGGTCATCATCCTGACCGCCTATGCCTCGCTGGATAGCGCCATCGCGGCCGTAAAGGCTGGAGCGATAGATTATCTCCTCAAGCCGTATAGCATCCATGCGCTGGAGGAGGCTATTGCGAAAGCCCTTCACCGCCGCCGCGAACGGATGCGCCGGGACCGCCTCTTGCGGGTTATCGCAGAAGCCGTGGAGCAACTGGGCCTGGAGGAGCCCGCCGAGACTCCGGCGGTGATCGCGCCGGGCCGGTTCCTCCGCCAGGGGCGGATGACGCTGGACCGGGAAAAGCGCACGGTCATCATTACCGGAACGCCCGATCAGGAAGAAACCGAAGTCATGCTGACCAACAGCGAAGCCGCGTTGCTGGAGTACCTGATGGAGCGCCCGGAGGTCGTGATCTCCTGTCGGGAACTGGCGCAAAACGTTCTGGGATACCGGGACCTGACCGAACGGGAGGCGGAAGTTCTCATCCGCCCTCTCGTTTTCCGGCTGCGCAAGAAGATTGAGCCGGACTCCGAACAGCCGATATGGATCCGCACCGTGCGGGGAAAGGGCTACTTTTTCTCCGCGTAAAGGAGTCCGGGTCCCTTGAGATTGGGGGCAGGCGAAGATTTCGCCTGCCCCCCATTTTTATACCGGGGGAACGAATCGTTCCAAATGGTAACTACCTACCCCCGGTGGCTGGGATGCCCACTTTTTCGGCGCGCTGGCCTCACCCCTCCCCCGGCCCCTCCCCTCTCCCAAACCCCCTCCCCCAAGCGCAGCGATGGGGGAGGGGGGATAAAGGGGGGTGGGGGCAAATGTTCGCACCATTGGGCTTTTAGCCCCTGGCGTAGGTAGTTACTCCAAATGACTTATTCCCAATGGGTTTACAATCAAAATACAACGTCCAGACCGGCTTTTTCGTTTAGAATAAGAATGCTGAGCGGAGATTCTTGCAGGATGACCGCAGTTAGAGGAGAGATGAGGTATGCGAATCCGTAAATGGCGCTCTCTATCCTGCTCCACCCGGGGACAGGGGCTGGTAGAATTTGCCCTGATCCTCCCGGTGCTGTTGTTGCTGATTTTCGGCATCCTGGACTTTGGGCGGATGCTCTTCATTTACGCCAACCTCTTCAACGCCGCCCGGGAGGCCTCCCGGTATGCCCTCACGGATCCCGGCAACCAGGTCGCCATCCAGTACGAAGCCCGCAGCCGCATTGTCCTGGTGCCGCCGGAGGAGGTCAACATCACCATCTGGTACGATAAAGGGCCGCCCACATACCGGGGGATCACTGATCCCAATCACCTGGTCGTGGGAGATCGGGTCATCATAGACCTTCGCTACAACGCGGAGTTCATCACCCCACTGATTCGGCCCTTTGCTTCCCACCTGCCTATTCATGTGGTGGCCCGGCGGACCATCCAGCGCGTCCACGTCATTCAGACCCCGACGCCGGCACCCCCGACATTCACGCCGACGCCGACCAACACGCCCACGCCCGGGCCGCCGCCGACGCCGACGCCCATCCGCCCTACGCCCACGCCGCCGCCCAGCGCTACGCCGACCATCACGCCCATCCCCAGCCCGACACCCTCGCCCACGCCTACTCCCATGCCCATCGTCATCCACAAACCCCTGCTGGCGGGGCAGACCGTGGTCACCGGAACGGCCCAGCCGGGCCGGATCCTCATCCTGCGGGACATCCAGACCGGCTTCCAGATGGAAACCACCGTGGGACCGGACGGCCGCTTTACCTTCCAGTTGCCCACGCCTCTGGTCGCCGGGCATACCATTGTCGTGCAGGGGTACGGCACCCAGGACGTGGCCGTTGTCCTGGGGGGGACGCCGACCCCTACGCCCACCCCCACTCCCAGCGGGCCCTCTATGACCGTCAGCCCGGCCTGCATGCCGGAGGGGAACCGGAGTGTGACCGTGCGCGGCGACAACTGGCCCACCGGCGGGGCGATTAAACAGATCGGCATCTTCTGGGACAACTCCCGTGTCCTGACGCTGTCGCCGGCCACCAGCAGTTTCACTGCCACCTTCACCGTGACCGCCACTCGCGGCACTCACACTGTGTTGGCCCGCACGGAGAAGAGCAACGAACAGCCCACTGGGGATGTCTCTTTGTCGAGGACAGTAGAGGTGCCATGCCAGGGCCGGTTCCCCAACCTGCGCATCACGTCGCTGCGCCTGCTGGACCCCGAACCCCTGGGCACGTACCAGACCGTCCACGTAGAGGTCACGCTGGCCAACACCGGCACCGCCGACGTCGCCTCCCTCTTCTGGGTGGACCTCTATGCCGACCCCCGGCCGGACGTCCCGCTGAAGCAGCAGGCGAGTGTGGATTGGGTGGCCGTCAACGGCCTGGCGGCCGGCTCCTCTATCACCTTTACGATGTGGGTGAACGGTGGATTCCAGACTGTGGGGAACCACACTCTGCTGGCCATCGCCGATACCTGGGACCAGATCGCCGAGAGCGACGAGACCGACAACGTCAGCGATGTGCTGACGGTCACGGTGATGGTGCAGAATCCGGCGCCCACGCCGACCCCAACCCCCACGCCTACCACGACGCCTATCGCACCGGGGGGCATCTCCGGCATCACCTACGTGGAGGGCGTACCGCAGAGCGGGGTGAATGTCTACCTTTACGACGGCAACGGCCGGCTGATCGCTTCGGCCCGCAGCGGCACAGGGGGAGTCTATTCCTTCTCCAATCTGGCGCCGGGGGACTATTCCCTGGTCGCCCAGATGCGCCTGGGGGACGTGCTGTACCGGGGGACCAATATAGCCACTGTCTATCCCGGTCTGACGACCCAGGGGGTGGACATCACGCTGTATCCTTTTTAGGCTGGTCTGAGAAATGTTCGTAGTCAGCCACGAAGCAAAGCGGAGTGGCGTTCCGGTGGGCCAAAACGGCACTCCACTTCGTCCCGTGCCTCCCTACGAGCGACTTTTCAGACCGGCTCTCAGAGCCACTTTAGCATGCAGGAGGCGAACTCTTTGAAGATGGCAATGACGGCGCGCAAAGCCACCCGGGTCGTCTGGGGAGTTGGAACGGCACTGGCTCTGGCCTTGCTCACTGTCGGAGCGGTCTACGCCGTGGTGGGTTGGATGCCCGCCGAGACCGCGAACGTCTCCCGGAGCGGAGAGGCGAAAAACGTGGCCCTGGCCGTGGGGAGCAGCGGGAAAGCCGCCGCCTGGTGGGTTAACGTACCGCTTGACGAACGGCGCGGCGACCTGATCCTGGCCCAGAATTCTGGAAGCGGCTGGGTCACCCAAACGGTCACCACTACATTGGAGGCCCGCTGGCCCTCTGTGGTGTACTCGGGTACGGACCTCTTCCTGGCCTGGTTTCAGGGACAACTCTACCAGGCACCGGCTACGGCTCTGGGTGGATGGTTTTGGGAACAGAAGGTCGGAGAGGCTCCTCGTCGCGTGACCGACACGCAGTTCTACAGTGGGGAGTGGGTCCGGCCCCGGTTGCGGGTCGGGCCGGAAGGGTGGCACATGGTGTTTGCGGTTGCCCTCACCTCCACCCAGGCCGCGCGCGGCGACCTGTACTACCTGTATCGCGATGCTTCCGGACCGTGGTTTTCCACCGTTGTGGTGACCCGGGACCAGGTGGCGGCCGGTGGGAGCGGGGGCGTTTTCTATCCGGACCTGGCCCTCGCCAACGGGCAGGTCCATCTGGTTTGGGGGCAGATGAGCCAATTCGGATCCGCAGTGACGTACACCGTCTTCCATATCTCCGCGCCGGTTGGGCCGGGAGGGCCCGTATGGGCGCAGCCGGGTCTCCTCTCATCGCCCGGCGAGAACGCGCAGCAGCCGGCCATCGCCGCCGACGGAGGGGGAAGAGTGCACGTCGTCTGGACGAACTACATCACGAACACCGAGCAGTACGTCCGGTATCGCCGCCTGGACTCCACCGGCTGGTCCGGGGTTCAGACGATCAGCGGTGATGATCCGCTGAAGGTGAACCAGATTCGTCCTACCGTCGTCTGGCCGTCCGTCGCCGCCCAGGACGACCTGGTCTGTGTTGCCTGGCACGGGTTCTATCCGGATGCGATAACGGAAGCGGAAGAGATTTACCTTCGCTGCTCCCGGGATGGAGGCCAGACCTGGGGGATGATCCAGAACGTCTCCCGCTCGCCAGACCGTCTATCCCTGATGCCGGTCGTTGCTATCGGGGTAAGTGAAAGCGTCCATGTGCTGTGGGAGGAATTCCAGGAAGGCTCCAGTTACTTCTACAACTACGACGCGCTGTACGCCGCCGGGCCGCCGGAGATGTACGCCGTCTTCCTGCCCATTGTGCTGCGGAATCGGTGAGGAGCGATGAAAGGGAAGGTTATCGGCCTGTTCCTGGTGCTGACCGGATTGCTGATGATGGGGATTGTGGGGCTTTTGAGCGTCTCCTCTTCCTCCGCGCCGGCCGCAAGGACTCAATGGACAGGGATAACGGCCCCGTTGCCGCCGGATCAGGCGGCCCAGAAGGGGCAGGAGCGAGCGTCCGCCTGGCGGCCGGATGCGGTGCTGGTGCGGGCGGAGGCCTCCTGGCGGCCCGGTGAACGCTGGCTGGAGGTTCGTATCCTGCCGGTGACCTGGCTCTTCACGTACTATTCTCCCTCCGAGAAGGCCATAGCCACCATCGCGGTGAGCGCGGGGAAGGTGTACTGGATTCCCCCGATGGAGGTGGCCCGTCCGCCCCGAGCGCTACCGGCGTTCCCTCCTCCCTATGGAGTGGACCGAATGTGGCTGACCTTTCTGGGTGCCGGCGGCAAGGAGTTCCTCCACCAGCATCCGGATGCGCTGATCCACATCCTGCTGCAGATGGAGGAGACGGGACCGATCTGGCGGGTCAGTGCAGCGGGGGAGGGGGGAGCTATCAACGTCCACATCAACGCGGAGACCGGCGCAGTGATCCCATAGGAGTGTGGAAATGAACGAGCGGCGCAAACAAAAGGGTCAAAGTCTGGTAGAATTTGCCCTGTTCCTGCCCCTGTTGATTCTCATCCTCTCCGGCCTGGTAGACCTGGGACGGGCGTATTATGTGCTGGTCACGCTGGAGGATATGGCGGCCGAAGGGGCGGCCTACGCGGCCCTTCACCCCTACGATGCCAGCGGGATATGGAATCGGGCGGCTCAGGCCAGTGGCGGGATGATCACCGTATCCCCTAACGATGTGGATGTGGACTATCCGCCGGTGATGTACGTCGGTGCTCCGATCACAGTGACCGTTCGCTACTCTTTTTACTGCATTACTCCATTTATAGGGGACTTTTTCCCTGACGGAGTGATTCCCCTGCGGGGCACGGCAACGCAAGCCATCGTTTCTCTCCGGTAAGGAGAAGGGGTAGCACTGCATTGAATCGTGGGAAGACGTAGGGCGGGCTTTCAGCTCGCCATATCTGGGGGGTTCTTACACTCGTCAGAGCGCCACCACGATTTCCTGCAGACCTACCAGGAGAAGGTACTCGTATCCGTAATCTTTCAGGAGGCAAGATGAACGAGGAAAGAGGACAGGCTGTAGTGCTGGTGGCTATCGCACTGGTGGCCCTGTTGGCTTTGACCGGTCTGGCGATTGACGGAGGGCAGTTACTGGCTCTGCGGCGGTCCGCTCAGAATGCCGCCGATGCGGCCGCGCTGGCCGGGGTGCGGGAACTGGCGCATGTGGTTGCCCAGTGCCAGTCCGGCTCCGCCGCCAATGACCAGAAGGTGTGGAATGCGGTTGTCCAGTTTGCGGTCCAGAACGGCGTTCAACCCGAGGCCGGTGATGAGATTACTGCGTCGTACATAGACCGGAACGAGCGGTATCTCGGGCCGGTGGGGAGCGGCTACATCCCGACGGGAGCAACCGGTGTGACCGTTGTCCTGACCGCGACCCGACCGACGGCTTTCTTGCAACTGGTCGGGGAGCCGCAGATGCGGGCACCGGCCAGGGCAGTGGCGATGTCCGGCCCCGTCGTCCAGTTCCCTGGCGGTATCCTGCCTATCGCCGTCCCCCTTCAGGTGGTCCAGGCTCTGGCCCCGAACCAGCAGTTTGTGGTCATAGAGACGAATCAGCAAAATGGGGGGATGTTCTGTACCGACCGCAATGGGAACGGGCGGCTGGATGATGGGATTGACATCTGCATCGGGGACCCGGCCTCGCACAATGCCCATCGGGGGTGGCTGAACCTGAACTATATCTATAATACCCAGCACCTGCAACGGGCGGACCCGAACTACCGCACGTTTGAGCGGGAGGTCCCCAACCGGGGCTGTGGCCGGGACCCCAACACTTCTACCGACGATGGCCTCCAGGGTTGGGCCAGTGGAGAATGTCCCTATCCCTTCCCCATTTTTGCCGGAAATGTCGGGTATACGAACGGGGACTTCATCCACGGTGACCCCGGTGCCCGCCAGAGTTCGCTGATGGAGATAGAGAACTATGTTGGCCAGATTGCCTATGTTCCGGTTTTTGATTACATCTACATGAGCGATTACATGGCTGCCAACTTCCCGTCTCCCGAGGGCATTGGCTGGCCCCGGGCAGGCGGCGGCGGGCATGCCTTCCTGTACCACATTGTCGGGTTCACCGCCGTTCGGGTAGGGGACGTGCAGGGGCATACGCTGGTCGGAGCGTTCCAGGAGGTGATGATCGGTGAGGGGGCCATTCAACCGGGCTACGGGGTCGGCTCGGGGGTCTGTCAGCCGTTGGTTGCTCAGGGCATCACGCTCTGGCGGTGAGCCTCAACACACCGGGCTGATCTCATCGGGAAAGGCCAACGATTCCCTGCGGCGGCTCATCCGCCGCAGGGAATTTTATCTCATTTCCCTCCCAGCACAGGGGGCGCACCTCTGCCCGCACCCCCACCAGCCGCTCCAGCAAACGGGCAAACCGGGCCGGATCGCCAGTAGTGTAGAAGGTATGTAGCGCAGGCTGATAGCCTGTGCCACGCGCAGGCTGACAGCCTGCGCCACGGTTTTCCACCACCCGCCGGACCTGCCGGGCCACCGCCGGGGCCGGGTCTATGATTTCTACCCCCGGCCCCACCATCCGCTCCATCAGCGGGCGCAGGAATGGGTAATGGGTGCACCCCAGCACCAGTTCGTCTATCCCCGCCGCCAGCAGCGGCTCCAGGCATCCCCGCAGCAGCGCCTCCGTCTCCGGCGTATCCAGCGCGCCGGCCTCCACCGCCTCCACCAGCCCCGGACAGACCTGCGGGATGACCCGCACGTCCCGGGCGAAGCGCTCCAGCAGCGAGGCGAAGAGTTCCCCCTGGAACGTCGCCGGAGTGGCGATGACGCCCACCCGCCCGTTGCGCGTCCGCTGGGCCGCCGGTTTGACCGCCGGCTCCATGCCCACGAAGGGCACCTGGGGGAAGAGGGCCCGCAGGTGGTGAAGGGCGGCGGCGGAGGCCGTGTTACAGGCCAGGACGACCACCCGTGCCCCCTGTGCCAGCAGGAAACGGGTGATCCCTTCGGCGAACCGGCGCACCTCCTCCAGCGGGCGCGGCCCGTAGGGGATGTGGGCCTGGTCAGCCAGATAGACGGTCGGGAGGCCGGGGAGTTCCCGCACAATCTCCCGCCAGACGGAAAGCCCACCGACGCCGGAATCAAAGACCGCGATCATGGGGCTGGAGTCTGGCGATTCTTGAAAACGTGCAGAAATCTCCAAAGGAAGATTCGCCCGGGCAAACTCAAGAAACTCTCGCAATGCCTGATCAGGATCATCGCTGATATAACTTGCTGTTACGTTCTCCTCGCTACCGTTGTGAAAGTGACGAGGAAAAGTCTCCACCCTCTCCCAGCGCCTGTGAGGAGCGTTGTCGTGTCGGTATATGGTACATCAACCGCATGCCGCTCCCAATGATAACTATATCGCTCCTCCAGTTTCAGCGAGAACCAGACATCCACAAAACTGCCGTCGACCAGGAAAATGCGCAACTCGTTGACATCGGGGCTAAAAGCCTCCACCACGATGTCGGCAAATTCTATTTCGGCGATCTGGCGCAATCGCTCAGTGTTGACCGGACTCATCCGAGGCCCTCAAGGAGTCTCATCAGCCGATCGCGCTTGTACTCCAGATGATCCAGGCGTTGCCAATCGTGCCAGGAGCCGGCTTCCTCCAGCGAGCCATCCCGATAGCGGGCTTCCATCTCTTCTACACCGGATACCCCGTACCGGCGGCAGATAACCGCGATTTCGGCCTGAATCTGGCGGAGTTGGCGCTCTACTACGGCACGCAGGGCCTCTTTGAGCAGTTCGTCTTCGGAGACGCTGAGTTCTTCAGCAATTGTACTCAGAACAACATCTGCCCGCACGGTCATAACTCCTCCTCATCATAACCCCTCCTCACAGGAACACCGCCTCACCGAACAGAGAACTGATACGACGCCACCTCCGTCGTCACCGGCGCGTAGGCGGAGACGACCACGACCGCCCGCTCCACGCCCCCGCCCAGCGGAATCTCCCACTCCCCCGTCTGGTCCGGGTTCAGCGTCAGCCGCTGGACCGTCGTCTGAGGGCCGAAGAGGACCAACTGCACCAGCCAGCGCTGGGGGAGGACGTTGGCATGGCGGACAAACCCCGCCGCCTCCCAGCCCCCGCCGTCGGCCTCAAAATCGCTGAAATAGCCGATTTCGGGGACGGCCACGTCGTCCAGCGCGAAGCCCGGCCGGTTCACCGCGTCGTCGGTGATGTACTCAAAGCGGACCAGAATCTTCTGCCCGGCGTAGGGCGTCAGGTCCACCTTCTCCTGAATCCACTCCGCTTTGCTCCCCCCGCCGCTCCGGCCCGTGTAGCCCCAGCCGAAGGAGTTGCCGTTGGGGTTCTCCGGCGTCCCGGAGGGGGTGGTCAGAATCTCCCAGGTCCTCCCGCCATCGGCGGAGACCTCCACGTAGGCGTAATCCCAGTCCTCTTCTATGTCGTACCAGCACCAGTACTCCAGCGTCGCCTTCTGGACGCCGGTCAGGTCAAACGCGCGCGTCAGGGTCATATCGGAGTCGTCGCCCCGGTTGGACCACCAGAGGTACTTGCCACTGGGGGCAGAGGTGTCCATCAACCCGACCTGGGTGGAGCCGGCGAAGGAGAAGCGCAGGGGGCGGTCCCCCTTCAGTTCTATGTAGTCGGCGGCGTACTGGTGGACGGTGGCCTGGCGAGTCACCGGGTAGGAATCCAGACGGGTCTCTATCTTAAAGGAAGGTGGGTCTATCTCCCGATAGCCGTACCGCCCGTCGGCCAGGTCCGGATTGTCCAGCAGGTTGGCGACCACCCAGTCGGCGAAGAAGTCCACGTGGGTCATACCGGTGCCCAGGTCGGCCAGGACCGCGTCCACCGAGGCGAAGCCGTTCTCGTCGTGGGCGATAAGTGCCCGGGTCGCCTCCGCGCCGAAGCGGTCCAGGAAGTAGGCCATGAAGAGGTACGACGCGCCGTAGTTGGCCCCGGCGGCTCCCGGCCCCTCCGGCCAGGAGTTCAGTTGGGTGTCGGGCCGGCGGGAGAAGACGTAGTCGGCGCCGCCCACGTCATAGCCGTTGAGGTAGGCGGCCAGTTCCGACGAACCTTCGTTCAGCCAGGTGTCTTCGTTCCGGTCGTTGTACCAGTGGATCATGTGCTGGAACTCGTGGGCCAGGACGCCGTTGTAGAACTCGTCGTTGACGGAGACGTTCTCAATCTGGATGTAGAACATCTCCATCGCGTTGGAGTCCTCCCGGACGGCGGGGACGAATTCGTCGGCGGAGGAATAGTAGCCGGCGACGCTATCGCCCAGGTTGCGGGCGTGGAGGATGTGGAGACGGGGGTCGTTATCCACGCCGGGGTTCCACTCGGAGCCGAAGAAGTTGCGGTTGGTGGGGTAGGTCTTCCGGGCGAAGAGGTCCGCCGCCGCCTTCAGGTCCGCTTCGTCCACCTTCACCCCGTCCTCCACCCACATATAGACGACGTCGTTTTTGTAGCGGAGACAGGCGGTCAGGTCAAACTGTTCGTCCGTATCCACGTTGGAGGCGTGGAAGACGCGGCATGTGCCCACAGGATAGTCCGGCGCGCCTTCGGGATTGATGGTGCGGGGGGTGTCGGGCGGAACACCCCGCAGGCGGATGGCCAGTTCGTGGAGGTCACGGACGGGGATGAGGGTCTCTTCCAGCAGCCGCTCCGTCTCGGCGGCCTCCGGCGGGAGCGGCTCGCGGGTCAGTTGGGGGGTGACCGGCGGCTCCGCCGTCGGCTCCACCGCGCTGAGGAGGGGCTCCAGCAGGGATTCCCAGTCTATGGCAAGAATCCAGGTGCAGCAGGCGCAGGCCAGCAGCAGAAGCACAGTTACCAGGACAATCGTCAGAGGTTTCATGGTTCTCCTTCTCTTCATCCAGCAGGAGTTGCCGAAGCAAGGGGCGAAGGGCAGGGATGTCCTGCTTCACCACTTTCCACACGATGCGCAAGTCCACCATATCATAGCCGTGAATGATTTTGTCCCGCATTCCGGCCATATCTTTCCAGGGAATATGCGGGTGTCGCTCCCTGAAGTTTGGAGGGAGGCGTTTCACCGCTTCGCCAATGATTTCCAGTGCCCGAATGACGGCGAAAGTTGTTCGCACATCCTCTTCAAATTGGGCGTAACTCATCCCGGCCACGAAGGCTTCTGCCTTGTCCATCGCGTCCAGAATTTCCTCTATGTGAACCAGCGGGTCCTTCATACCCGAACCACCTCCTTCAGAATGTAGGGCCGGATGCGGGGTTTGAGGTTATGCTGGATCGTGACCTGGACTTTGACACCCAGAAGTTCGCTCAAATAGTTTTCCAGATTGACCAAGTCCAGAAGGCTGATCCGGGGCGGCTCCTCCAGTTCAATCAAGATATCCAGATCGCTGTCCGGGCGCGGTTCATTCCGGGCGTATGAGCCGAAGATGCCGACCACCATTACTCCGTACCGCTCCCGCAATTCCGGCAGATGGGCACGAAGGGTTTGCCGGATTTCTTCCAGGGTGGGGTTTCTTCTTTCTGTAGTCAGTGGCGGTACCATCCCTTTGCGCTCCTTCAATGTGGGTTGGTGGTGAAGCTGTTGCCAACCCCTCCTTTTCGCCGCCCGTCGGCGATGGCACGGAGCACCCTACCCTTCCCCCATCACCCCCGCCATCAACGCGGCGGCCAGGAGCGCCGTCGCTGCGCCGAAGAGGAAAGGCGCGGAGGGCCCGAAGCCATGCCAGGGGCCGACCCCCTGCCAGAGGATGCCCGCAATCAGGGACGCCGGAAAGTCCAGGATACCCAGGACGGCGTTGTAGGTGCCGTAGGCGGTGCCGCGCAGGTGCGGGGGCACGATGTCGGCGACCATGGCTTTGGTGGCACCGTAGGCCATGCCGTAGTATGCGCCGTAGAGGGCATAGAGCAGCCAGACCTGCCCGCCAGTGCGGGCCAGCGCCACTCCCAGATAAATGGCCCCGTAGACCAGCCACCCGCCGACGATGAGCTGCTTGCGGCCGATGCGGTCGGAGAGGGAGCCCGCCGGGGTAGAGACCAGGGTGTAGACCATGTTGAAGGTTGCCAGCATTCCCAGCACGCCGACCACGCTCAGCCCCCGCTCCTGGGCGCGAAGGATGAGGAACGCGTCCGACGAGTTCCCCAGGTCAAAGAGGCCGACGATGAGCATAAAGAGGGCGAACTGTCGTCCCAGGCCCCGGAAGGTGATGCGGGGCCGCTCGGCGGCCTCCTTTACCGGCACATCCTGCGCGCCCAGCGCCAGCGTCAGGACCCCCAGAAAGGCCGGGATGATGCTGATGAGGACAACGGTCTGGAAAGTGCTGCGGCTCAATTGGGCGGCCCCCCGCTGAGCCAGCCAGACCACCAGCAGGGCGATGAGAATCCCCACCAGCGCGCCCGCCGTATCGGCGGCCCGGTGGAAGCCGAAGGCCAGGCCCCGATTCTCCTCCCGGACGGAGTCGGCGACCAATGCGTCCCGAGGGGCAGTGCGGATGCCCTTGCCCACCCGGTCGGCCCAGCGGATGGCGGCGACCAGGCCCCAGGAGTTGGCGACGTAGAAAAACGGTTTAGAGAAGGCCGACAGCGCGTATCCGGCGACGGCCAGCCCTTTGCGGGCCCGCAACCGGTCGGAGAACCAGCCGGAGAAAACCTTGAGCAGGCTGGACGTGGCCTCGGCGACCCCCTCTATCAGGCCGATGACGCCCGTACGGACACCCAGGACGTTGGCCATGAAGAGTGGCAGGATGTTCAGGATCATCTCGCTGGAGATGTCCGTGAAGAAACTGGTCAGGCCGGTGGCCCAGATATTGCGGGGAAGGGAACGCAAACTGGTACGTGGTTGGAGAGCAGTTTCGTTCATAGATTGTGTTCTCCAGTGATGTTTAATCGGGCGGGAAGAACACCATCCCGACCCCCATCTGTTCCAGCGCCTCCTCGGCGTAGTAGGTGACCAGCGCGCTGGGGTCGTCCAGCGCGACGCAGAGCGCGGGGATGGCCTCTTCCGGCCGAATGGCGCAGAGGGCGCGGGCGGCGCCAGCGCGAGTGGCCACGTTCTCGTCCCCCAGCGCGGCGATCAGGGCCGGGACGGCAGGCGTCCCAATCTGGGCCAGCGCGTCGGCGGCCAGGCGGGCCACATAGGCCGAGGGGTCGGAGAGGCGGGCCACCAGGGGTTCCACCGCTTCCGGCGGCCGAAGAGCGGCCAGCCCGACCACCGCGCAGGCCCGCACGTCCGGGTCGGGGTCCTCCAGTGCGGCGATCAGCGCGGCCACTGCCCGGGGAGTGCCAATGGCTGCCAGAGCCCGGACGGCCCACCAGCGGCGGTTCCGGTCCGGCGCGGCCTGCCATTCCAGCAACGCAGGCAGGGCCGCGTCTCCCAATCGCCCGATGTCCCGGGCCGCTTCTTCTGCCCGGAGGTCATCGTCCGCGGCGACGGCTTCTTCCAGCGCACGCAACGGGTCTCTCATCTTCTGCTGAATGTCTCATTGCTCGGGGCGTAACCCGGCATGGCGGAAACTATGGCGTAAGATGAACCTTGCGCTACAAGCCGCTTTGCCCGGCGGTGAACCGCCGGGCTCAACTGGCGAAGCTCCCTTCGAGGGCTAAAAAGCCTGCAAGGGCCCCGGCCCGAGGAGCCTCGCCCCGTGGGGCTTTACATTCTGAGCCCGGACGTTTTGCAGTTTAACAAATTATTCCGGCAATAGTGCGTACAGCGGATTTGATCCTCTTCATCCTCTCTGTTCGCCTTCTTCCCCCAAACGGGGGAGGGGGCAGAGGGGTGGGGTGAGGGCGAAAACGCACTGTCGGAATAATTTGTCAGGTTGCAATACGTCCGGGCGGGATCGTCCCTAAGTGTCGGGTAGCCAGATCTCTGTCAACCCTTCTTCGCCGGTCAGTCGGGCAAACAATACCCGGTCCGGCGGTTCGGGGAAGTGGAACAGGTGGGCCGGACACCGGCAGTCCGATGATCCGAATCCTGGAATGGGGCGGGACGCGCCGGGCATCTGAGCCAGCGCGGCTGCCCAGAAGCACTCCCGCCGGTCCGTCCCCGTTGCCCACCATATGGCGGTGGGCTGGGCGGCGGGCTGGAGAAAGTCTATGTGCCAGCGTGCCGGTTTCGGGTAGCGGAGGTGGCGGGCCAGCCGGGCCGATAGCCCGCCCGACCCCCGGGCGCTCCCTGCGTAGGCCAGCCATCCGGCTGGAATCCGGAACTCCCCCAACCGCCCGACCTGCACCCACTGTGCTTCTTCCACCTGGAGAATCAGCACATATGTACCGGGCAGGCAGGGGATACCCTCCATAACTTCCTGCTTCCTGCTTCCTGCTTCTTGCTTCCTGCTTCCTGCTTCTTGCTTCCTGCTTCCTACTTCCTGCTTCCTACTTCCTGCTTCCCGCTATCCTCTTCTGCCACAACATCCCCGCCCACCATGCGACACTTCCTCCCAGAGCAACGAGCGCGAGGCCTAACAGGTCCATTCGGGAGATAGCATGGGAAGCGTCTATCGTATAAAGGGCACCCCCCTCATAAGGGTCAGGGAGAGCCATGATGAGGAGGCCACCCAGGATGCCCAGGAATCCGATAACGGCCAGAACGGATACCCGCCAGTCCATCACATTTCACGCTTCACGTCTCACGCTTCACGTCTCACGCTTCCGGCGGCGGTACTGGCAGGTCCTCCACCGCGACGTGAATCCACTTATCCCCCTCCTCAATGAGCATCACCGGGATGTCGTCGCGGATGGGGTACTTGCGGCCGCAATCTGGCTCCTGACAGACCAGCCAGCAGCCGTGGACCAGTTCCAGCCGTCCCGGGTCGTCGCCGGGTTTCCGGGTCTCCCCGCTCACGCAGTAGGGACATCGGAGAATCGCCAGCAGTTCCGGGTCTACCATTGGAGCCTCCTGTGTCTTGCATCTTGCATCCTGCATCCTGCATCTTGCATCCTGCATCCTGCATCCTGCATCCTGCATCTTGCATCCTGCATCCTGCATCCTGCATCTTCCATGCAATCATACACCAAAACGGGAAAATCGCCAGTCCTTGCGGTAAACCCCGCTTCGGGTTATAATAGACCACAGACCACGGACCATAGACTACCGTGGCTCGTCGTCTGTGGTCTGTCATCTGTGGTCAGTGGTCAGTTGTCTGTGGTCTGTCATCTGTGGTCAGTGGTCAGTTGTCTGTGGTCTGTCATCTGTGGTCAGTGGTCAGTTG
>DAOTWL010000158.1:0-19751 GCA_034435875.1 Anaerolineae bacterium | reverse complement strand
GTGTATTCCGTCACCGCGCCCACAGCGAATGCGCCGACCCGTTCACCGTCGCTCCCTCTGACCCCACTGCCCCTCCCACTTCCCTGATTCTCCGATTCTCCGATTCTCTGATGCTCTGCACCACCTGCCGGGCTTCCTCCGGCGCGATGTATGCCGCCTGAAACCGGTGCAACTGCCCCTCCGCCACGGCGATGAAGTCGCCCCGGCCCAGCAACCGCTCCGCCCCCGTCCCCTTCCAGCCCGTCGCCACCCGCGCATCCTCCGGGCTGGCCACCTTCCCGCACAGCCGCACCGGAAAGTTGGCCTTCACCAGACTCCCGATCACCGCCGCCGTCGGCTTCTGCGTCGCCGCCACCACGTGAACCCCCGCCTCCCGCCCCCGCTGCAGAAGCCGCGTCAGCGGCCGCTCCGCCTCCGCCCCCGCCACCATCAGCAGGTCGGCCAGTTCATCTATCACCAGGATACAAGTAGACAAGGGATTCCGCTCCCCCCTCATATCCTTGTATCCTTGTCTACTGTTTCCTTGTATACTCTGGGCCTCCATCCACCGCACCAGGCTCCCCAGCGCCTCCACCGCCTCCGCCGGGTCGGTAATGACCGGCCGCGCCAGATGCGGCAACCCCTCCAGGTCCCGAAACGCATTCCCTTTGGGGTCAATAAGCACCATTTGGAGTCCAGAGTCCGAAGTCCGGAGTCCAGAGTCCGAAGTGGACGGTGGACTGGGGACTGTGGACTTTGGACTGGGGACTGTGGACTCCGGACTGTTGAAGTACGCCAGGGAGAGGATGATCGCCCGCAGCAGCGCTGTCTTGCCGCTGCCGGTGGTGCCGGCGACCAGAACGTGGGCCACATCGGGGGAAGGGAGACGGATGAGGAGGGGGACGCCGTCATCGGCGATGCCCAGGACGGCGGTGACCGGCGGGACGTTGTGCAACCCCTCCAGCAGCGGCCGCAGCCGCACCGGGCGGGGGTCCTCCCGGGGCACCTCCACCGCGATGGTGGCCCCCTGCCGGGCCACGCGAACGGTGGGCGCGTCCAGCGCCGCCGCCAGTTCCTCCGCCAGGCCGGTAATGGCGCCGATGCGGGCGCCCAGCGCGGGGGCGACCTGGAAGCGGATCCAGCGCGGGGTGACCGTCCCGCCGGTGACGCGGGCGGGGATTTTGTGGTGGGCCAGGACCGCCTCAATGCGGTCGGCCTGGTATTCCAGCATCTGGCGCATCGGGCTCCCTCCAGGGACGGGTGTAGAACATCCGTTCTAATTATAGCCCGGATGCGCCCGTTTTGTCAAGGCTTTTAACCAAAACTTATCTGTAAATTTATCCCAAATATCGCAACCAGAGATAGGCGGTAGCCAGGAGCAGGGAGACGAAGATCGTGAGTACGCCGTAGCCGAAGAAATGCCAGAAGCGGATGGGGTGGCCGCTCCGCTCCGCCAGCGAAGCCACCACCACGTTGGCCGACGCGCCCACCAGGGTAGCGTTCCCGCCCAGGCAGGCCCCCAGTGCCAGGGACCACCACAGGGGCATCACCGGCATCGCCTGTCCCAGGTTCTCTACCAGCGGGATCATGGTCACCGTGTAGGGGATGTTATCCACCACGCCGGAGATGACGGCCGACATCCACAGGAGCACCATAGAGGCCAGGCCGCAGTTCCCGTCCACGACGCGCAGGACCGCCTGGGCTACCGCCCGGATGATCCCCGTCTGAACCAGCCCCTCCACCACAATGAACAGGCCAATAAAAAAGAAGAGCGTCGTCCATTCCACCTCCCGGATCGCGTGGTGTAGGTCCGTCCGGGTCCAGAGGAGCAGGACCGTCGCCCCGGCCAGGGCGACGGTGGCGGACTCTATATGCAGGCTCCCGTGAAACAAAAAACCGAGAATCACCCCGCTCATCACAATGATCCCCTTGTAGAGGAGCGGACGGTTGGTAATCAACTCCGCCGCCTCCAGCGCGGAGAGGTCGGCGGCCCGCACCGGCCGCGCCTGCAGTTCCTTGCGGAACATCAGCCAGGCCAACCCCAGGAAGGCCAGCAGGATGAGCAGGCTGATGGGGCCCATGTGGACGAGGAACGTGGTAAAGTCTATCCCTGCCGCGCTGCCGATGAGGATATTGGGCGGGTCGCCGATGAGCGTCGCCGTCCCGCCGATATTGCAGGCCAGTATCTCCGCGATGAGGAACGGCAGGGGGTCCAGCCCCAGTTGTCCCGTCACGAACAGCGTCACCGGTACCACCAGTACAACGATGGTCACATTGTCCAGAAAAGCCGAACTGATCGCCGTGACTGTGCAGAGGATGAGCAGAATCTGAACCGGTCGCCCCCTGCCCAACCGGACCGCATGGACCGCCAGCCACTGGAAGAGCCCGGTCTCCCGCAGGACATTAGCGATGATCATCATCCCCACCAGCAGGAAGATGACGTTCCAGTCTATGGAGTGGAACGCCTCCGCCTGGGTGACCACCCGCAGGAGAATCATCGCCACCCCGCCCAGCATGGCCGAGACGGTCCGGTGGACCCGTTCAGTGATGATGAGAATGTAGGTGACGAGGAAGACGATAAGGGCGATCCAGGTCAGGCTCACCGGGCTTCCCCCTTCTCCGCGTCCCGCTGGGCCAGGCAGTGGGTCAGCAGGCCCAGAAGGTCCACGTATCCTACGACGCGGTACGCCTCATCCACGACCGGCAGGCCGGAGAGACGGTGTTCATGCATCAGCATCAGCGCCTGCTTGAGGGTATCCGTCTCCTGGACCCAGACCGGCCGCTGCATGCCGTCGGCGGCGGTACGGATGCGGGTTTTCTGCGCGAACTCCGCCACTCGCTCCAGGTCGGTGATTTCCCGGAACAGTTCCTCCGGCAGGATGTGGAAGAGCAGGTCCTCGGTGATGGTGTGGAGATCCAGCAGGCCAATGAGGCGTCCTGCTTCCGTTACCACGCAGGCGACGCGGACGCCGGGGTGGGCGGCCAGGGCGCGGGCCACCTCGTCCAGCGGCGCATCAGACGGAACGGTGACCGGCTCCAGGCCGGCCGCGCGGGCGATTTCTCCGATTCGCATCTCCCGCCACCCCGCACAGACCGGGTGAGGGGGGGCCTTTTCGGGGGCAGTCAGGCGCTCTTTCTGGAGCCCTCGCGCTTCGGCAACGGGGAGGACCAGGAGGATGCCGCTGTTGGGGCGCTCAAAGCCGCCCACCACCCGCTCCGCCTCGGCGACGGCGCGGGCCAGCAGGGCCTCGTCGTCTATCGCGGTCAGTAGGGTGCGGCGGCGGATCTCCTCCGCCTCAAAGAGCCGCTCCAGTGCGCCCAGGCCCACCCGCTCCAGCCAGGTATGGGCCCGGTACGCGCCGATGCTCTCCAGAATCGTCGCTCCCGGCACCCCGGCATCCTGCCAGGCATGCAGGAGGTCTGGCAGTACTTTGAGGTCATCCAGGATAACGAGTAACAGGTGAGCCATTGGCTGATCTCCAATTATGAGGATCCCATGCACGGGGTCATTCCCGCAGGTCAGAAACGGGCGTGTGGCGGTAGCGCAAGATTAATCTTGCGCTACAAGTTTCTGGGTAGTGAAATAAAAGCCCGGCTCTGGGATCGGGCCGGGCCAGTGGCCGCGTTGAGGAAGCAAAGTCATGGGATGGGGATGCATAGTGTGTCGCTGGCACGGATGTAGTTCAGATTGTAGATACCGTTGCACTCGGCGATCCGCCATGGGCTCACGCCGAACCGGATACCGATGCGGGTGAGGGTATCTCCCCTCTGAATCGTGTAGTACGTCGTGCAGGTGCAGGGTGGTGGGGGAGGAGGCCCGAACTGGGGAGTGCAGCGCGGGCCGGGAGGCAGGGTCCGGTACGCATCCGGGATAGCCAGACGCATCCCCGCGTAGATGCGGCCGGGGTTCACGATGCCGTTCTGCGAGGCAATGGCCCAGGGGTCTACCCCGTAGGCCCGGCCGATGCAGAAGAGGGTCTCCCCAGGCCGAACCACGTGGTACCCCAGGATGGCCCACCGGACCGGTGCTGCCGAGGCTACCTGGGCTGTCAGCACCAGGAGCAGCAGCACAATGGTTAACGCGGATGCTCTTCGCATGGCACACCTCCTTTCGGAAGAGCAGGAGGGGGAATGGATACATTTTTATTGTACTGTATTTTTGCTGAAAATGCCAATCGGGGATGTGTCGGGTGTGTTTCAATTGTGTGGCAAAATGTTTTGCGGCGGCCTCCGGCCGCCGCAAAACATCCTATATCACCCGAATGACGGCCAGTCCCACCAGCGCGCCGACGGCCATCCCCACCAGGATGTCCAGCAGGTAGTGAATCTGGAGGGCAACGCGGGAGAGGGAGACCAGCGCGGCCCACAGGCCCAGCAGGGCACTGGCCCACCAGGCGGGGAGAATCGGGCTGAGCACCACCATAATGCAGGCGACGCGCGTGGCATGGCCGGACGGGAGGGCATGGCGGTCCAGGTGGAAATAGAGCCCGGCCGATGGCCCCGGCGGCCGCTGACGGCGAAACGTCCATTTCAGCGCGGTGGAGGCGACGCCTCCGGCGGTCATCGCTGTGATGATGCGCAGGGCCAGTTCGCGCCAGAAGGCGGCATCCGCCAGGAAGAAGAGCGTCCCTGCGCCCGCCAGCCAGACGGCGGCATCGCCGGTATGGGCAAAGAACGTTGCCAGCCAGCGCAGGAAGCGGGCCCGCAGCGCCAGCCGGGCCGAGAGGCGCGCGTCCAGGTGAAACAGTCGCTCCCAGAAGGAGGCCTCTCCCTGTTCATCCATACCGGCGCTCTTCCAGTTCAGTCCGTACAATCTCCAGTTGAAACGGTTTATCCACGTCCATACCGACCTCGGGGTCTCTACAGATAACGGCCCGCCCATGTACATTTAACGCCCGACTGGCCCGCTGTTCCGCCTCGGCCAGACTCATCCGTCGAGCCAGCAATCTCAGTACCGGCCATATCCCTCCCAGAATCCGCGCTTGAGAGAGCGCGCTCTTACGAGCATTCGCCACCTGCCGCCAGAGGTTCCGGTTTGCCAGCATCGCCCCCGGCCGTACCAGAATCATATCCCCTCCGGCGAAATCCCCCTCCCGGAGATGTACGTACGAGCGTCGGGAGGTGGGAAAACGGCTTTCCATCACTGACCGTTCCACCACCCCGTAGTACACGTCGTGGTCGGTGCGGAGGCAGTCCTCTATAAACCGGTCCACAATCTCCGGGGTGACCAGGGGAATGTCCGCGCCGCTGACGACAACGCCGTCCAGGTCCGGGTTGACGGTGATGGCATGGTTGATTCCCGTTTCGGCGTTGCTGAACAGGTCACCGTGGGCCGGAAGGTAGGTGACGGGGACCGACAGCGGCGGTCGGTCCTCCGGTGGCAGGCCGACCACAATGATGTTCTGGATGTACCGGGAGCCGGCCAGCGCCTCCACCACGTAGGCCAGCATCGGACGGCCGGCAATGGGCAAGAGCCCTTTGGGTCGGCCCCGGGTGTGTTCGGCCAGGGGGTCGTTCTCTTTGGGCGAACTTCCGGCCAGGACGACAGCGGCGATTTGCGGGATTCCGTCCATTCTCAACTCCCAGGTCAGGTCTTACTATGCGGCACTCCGCTGCGCTCCGTGCCTCACTACGAGCGCCTTACTACGGGCACCTACGGGTTCAACGGCTGAACGGTGGGTTCCAGGCCCAGTTGGCGGATCATCTCCTCCAGTTCCGGCGGGGTGAGGGGTCGGCCTTTCCCCGCCACAGCGACCAGGGCGGCCTCCATCACGTTGGTGCCAAACGAACGCCCCTCTATGCGAGGGGTGGAGGTGACCAGGTAGCGCACGCCCCGCTGCCGGAACATCTCCACATCCGTTTCGGTGGTGGTGTTGGTGGCGATGGTTTTGCCGTCCAACCGCTCCGGCATATGCCGCTTGATGTAGAGGCAATCCCCGGCGACGACGGTGGCCCACTCGTACCACTGCGGAAATTTCGGTTTGACCGTCTCCTGCTTCTCACCGGTGGGGTAGAGCCACTCAAAGGGCATCCGCAGCAGGACCGGCAGCAGGATGCGGGCCAGGAGATGAAGGGACGGGATGGAGCGGATGGGAATGGGCAGTCCCAGCGCAAATCCTAGGTCACCGAAAAGGAGATCGTATCCGGCTTCGGCGAAGGAGAGGGCCAGGTCGTACCGGTCCACCGCCGAAGGAATCAGCACCCGCTTCGGGTTCACTTCGGGACCGATGGTCGTCTCTATGAACTGAGCGACCCGGCGTTCCAGCGTCTGGCGCAGGCCACTGCCGTCCACCATCGGGGTCTGGCGCACCCCGGCGACGATCTTCTGGACGCTGTAGATGGGGTAGTACCGCCCGGCGACGGTGAGCCCCAGGTCAAATCCGCCCACGCCGAACGCGTCTACCCGGCCGTCCATTTCGCGGTACATTTGAGCAGCGCGGTCGGCATCGCCGTCGGTGCCGATCCGCTCAATCAACACCGGCTCACCGGCCAGGATGATGGTCACCCGTTTGTCGCGGGTGGAACTGCCCAGGCTGATGCTGACGACGTGTTTCATATAGTTATCATTCTACTACAGATTTCATCCCTGTCCAGCGCCGGGGTGGGATATTCTCCGCTACACCCGCTCGTAGGGGTCAAACATCTTGGCGTATTCCTGCAGGGCGAAACGGTCCGTCATCCCGGCGATGTAGTCGCAGACGACCCGATAGAGGTCTTCCCCCTCCGCCAGCCGGGCCTGGACCTCCAGGGGGAGTTGGGCCGGCTCCGCCACGTACGCCCCGAAGAGTTCGGCAACCACCCGGTCCGCCTTCTTCTGCATCCGAATGACACGGGGGTGGCGATACAACCGTCCCAGGAGGAACGCTTTCAGTTCCCGGTTCATACGCTGGACTTCAGGGGAAAAGGCGACAACGTTCTCCGGCAGGTTGCGGACATCCTCGGGGGAATTCGGCCTCCACATTTCCAGCCGACGGTGGGTCTCGGTGACCAGGTCGGTGACCAGGAGGCCGATGAATCGGCGGATGAGCCGGTGGCGGATGAGGTCGGTGAAATGGTCCCCCGACCAGCCGATGCTCTCCTTGAGCCGTTCCCACCAGGCGAGGCCGTCCAGATCGCGCGGAGTGATGAGACCGGAGCGCAGGCCGTCATCCAGGTCGTGGGCGTCGTAGGCAATCTCGTCGGCGGGGTTGGCCAGTTGGGCCTCCAGGGTGCCCCGTTTCTCCGGCTCAAAACCGGCCGCGTCGGCCACGTCGTACTCCGTCTCATGCTTGACGATGCCCTCCCGCACCTCCCAGGTCAGGTTGAGGCCGCGAAAATCGGGGAAGCGCTGCTCCAGGAAATCCACGATGCGCAGACTGTGGCGGTTGTGGTCAAAGCCGCCGTGGCCGGCCATCAGCCTGTTCAGTGTGACCTCCCCAGCGTGCCCGAAGGGGGGATGGCCCAGGTCGTGGGCCAGACAGATGGCCTCCACGAGGTCCTCGTTCGCTCCCAGCGCGCGGGCCAGGGTCCGTCCGATCTGGGCGACCTCCAGCGTGTGGGTCAGGCGGGTGCGGTAGTAGTCCCCCTCGTAGATGACGAAGACCTGGGTCTTGTACTCCAGCCGACGGAAGGCAGTGGTGTGGAGGATGCGGTCCCGGTCCCGCTGGAAGGCGGTGCGGTAGGGATGCTCGTCCTCCGGCACGGCCCGCCCGCGCGACGCCCGACTCTTGAAGCCGTAGGGGGCCAGGAAGCGGGCTTCCCGTTCTTCGTAATCCTCCCGTGAAACGAACATGACGCCCCTTTCGGTATCCTCAGGATGCCCCCGAAATCCGCAGAAACAGCGGCTTTTCGTGTTCTTCCGGCGCTTCCATCTCCAGATAGCCCAGGACCTGTTCCCGGATACCCTCCCGCACCCGGCGGAAGGCATCCAGGCGGTCCTCCATGATGCCGTCGGCCTGGGCGGGGTCGGGGAAGCCCATGTGGACCGCCCGCCCCGGCCCCAGCCAGACCGGGCACTCCTGCGCCGCGTGGTCGCAGACGGTGATGACAACGTCAAAATTCTGGCCGCGAAATTCCTCCGCCGACTTGGACCGTTGCCTGGAGATGTCTATGCCCAGTTCGGCCATAGCCTGGACCGCCAGGGGATGAACGTAGCCGGTGGGGTGGGTCCCCGCCGAGAACGCCTCCCAGCGGTCGCCCAGGAAGTGGTTGACCAGGCCCTCTGCCATCTGGCTGCGGGCGGAGTTGCCCGTGCAGAGAAACAGGACGCGTCGTTTCATCATTGCGGTTACCTCCGATGGGGCAGGGGTATGGAGGGGCAATCCTTGCCCGGGTTCCTCACCCCCCCGACCCCCTCCCCTCAAGTTTGGCCTTTTCGCCAGCTGGGTAAAATATTTTCTTTTTACCTCACCTCGCCGGTTCGGGGTGGCTTTTAAATTTTCTTTTCCACCCCTTCGCCCAAAAAGCCAAAGTTCAGGGGAGGGAGTGGCGGCGCAGCCGCCGGGGGAGGGGTGAGGCCGTAGGGGCAACCCTTGCGGTTGCCCGACCCCGTTACACCCCCAGCCCCTTCCCGAACGGGTCCACCCAGGTCTCCAGGGCGACCCGGAGTTCGGGGTACTCCTTTGCCGCGTCTTCCAGGGGGCGGCCCTCCATGGCCGCCTGGATGGCCTGCCGGAACGCCCGGGCCCCGGCCACCGGCCCATGCGGGTGAGCGTGAATCCCCCCGCCGGACCCGATGACAATATCCGGCCCCAGGTCCTTGATGGCCTGGGGGACCATTTTCGGTGTGATGCCGCCGGAGGGCATCGGGAAGGTTGGGCGGATGTGGTACAACGGGAAGGAGAGGTTTTGCGCCACCCGCTGGAACTTCTCCGGTAGGACCGGCGCCTTCCCATACGGCGCGGGGAAGACGACGATGTCCGCTCCCGCCAGGCGGGGGAGTTTCCCCAGCACCAGGTGGGAACTGATGCCGTGCCACTCCGAAGCGTAGAAGGCCCCCGCCACATCCATATGGGCCAGGATGGGGACGTTGATGGCCGGGTCTTCCGCCAGCGCCCGCAGGACCGGGAAGCCGGTCGCCAGGTAGTTGACCATGATGGCGTTGCAGCCCAGTTCCACCGCCCGACGGGCGTTCTCAAACACCTTCGGGACTTCATCAGTGACGTTGACGGTGTAGAGGGTATGCTCGCCGGTCTCTTCATAAACCTGCCGCTCCGCCTCCATGTAGAGTTTCACCCGCGCCTGCACTTCGTTGAAGGACGGGTTGGCCAGCAGTTCGTCGTCTTTGATAATGTCGCAGCCACCCAGCGCCGCCGCGCGGAAGAGTTCCACCCCGACCTCCGGCGGATAGCCGGTACAGGGTTTGATCATGTTGTTGAGCAACGGGCGGCCGTACACCCCCAGAATCCCCCGGACCCCCGGGATGCCGAATTTCGGCCCCTGGAAGCCCTCCACGTAGGCGCGCGGGAAGCGCAGGTCCAGCAGTTTCAGCCGCCCGGCCATGGAGATGTTGCCGACGACGGTGGTCAGGAGCATCGGAATCTGGGAGCCGAAGTTGATGACGGGGAAGGCAATCTGGAGGATGTAGTGGCGGTACTCCACCTCCGGCGGGACCATCCACTCGTAATCAGGGATTTCGTAGACGCCGATCACTTTGGCGACGTGCTTGCGGCGGACCTCTGGCGTCTCCCCCGGGACCGGGACCCATGTGCCGGTGGATTGCTCAATCGCCAGCGCAGGGGCCAGTTTTGGCACCGGCAAGGCTTTGGGGTAGGAGACCAGATAGGTCCCGATGACGTATTCGTTCTCATCTACGCCCTCGGGAAGGGCGATGGGCAGGGATGCAATGTCTTCTTGCTTCATTCCGTGCCTCCCAATGGTTCTTCGCTCAGGGCCTCGGCCAGGGCTTCCTCCCAGAAAGGGGCCCGGCCGTCCTGGAGCATCAGGACTTTGTGGGCTTCGGCTTCATCCCGGGCTCCCAGGGTGGCATCCTCGCCGGCGACGGCCGGGATGGCCCGCAGGCCGGCCCGCCGGAGCAGCGCCGCCTGCCGCCGGGCCCGCTCCACATCGTGCCGGTCCACGGTGGCCGAGACCTCCACCACCCGCCAGACCTGAGGCGCTTTCGGGAGGTAGCGGGGGTAGCCGCTGACCAGCAGGTCGGCGGCCAGAAAATCCATGAACTCCTCCCGCGAGAGGTGGCCTTCCACCCGGTCTTCCACCCCTACGGGCCCGAACGCGCGCGGCCGCCGCAGGAGAGGGCCGAAATACGCCCCCGCCTTTTGCTGGTAGGTCAGTTCCAGAAGTCGGCCCTCAAAGGCGCCCTGCCGGTCGGTAAGTTTTTGCACCTGGATTTCGGTGCGGGCCTGGGCCTCGGCCAGCCGGTTCAGCGCCGCCTCTATGCGCGCCCAGCGCGCCTCGGACTCTTCCCGGTATCTCCGGAATTCCTCCTCCGCGCGGGCCTGGGCCGCCTCTATGCGCGCCCAGCGCGCCTCGGACTCCTCCCGGTATCTCCGGAACTCCTCCTCGGTGCGGGCCTGGGCCTCGGCCAGCCGGTTCAGCGTGGCCTCGGTGCGGGCCTGGGCCTCGGTTAGCGCCCGGACCTGCGCCTCGGTGCGGGCCTGGGCCTCCTCAGTGCGGGCCTGGGCCTCGGCCAGCGCCCGGACCTGCGCCTCGGTGCGGGCTTGGGCCTCCACCAGGCGGTCAAAATCCTGGCGGACGACCCGAATCTCTCTCATTCGGTCATCCACAATCGCTACGATGGCCTGATACATTTCGGCCGTCAATCCCCGATATGGCTGCGCCATTGCTGCACCTCCTCGCTTTCATCTGCGAAACCGCACCTGGTTCACCTCCCGGTACAGGTCCCGCAATGATGCGTACAGACGACGGTAGGCCCGATAGAGCAGGTCGTAGGTCTCTTTGTTCTCGGGCCGGGGCTCAAATTCCCGCTCCACGCGGACGACATTCCGCAGGGACTCAAAATCGGGGTAGAGGCCCAGGCCGACCCCGGCGGTCAGGGCCATCCCGACTGCGCCGGCCTCCTGGGGGTTGGCGACGGTCTCCACCCGACGGCCGGTGACGTCGGCGATGATCTGCATCCAGGGCGCGCCGCGCGCGCCGCCGCCGATGACCCGCAGGACCGGCAGCGGAAAACCGAACGTTTTCTCCACAATGTCTATCATCCAGCGCAGGTTGTAGGCCACCCCCTCGTAGACGGCCCGCAGGAGGTGCTCCCGGGTGTGGTCGGCGCTCAGGTTGAAGAAGGTGCCCCGCACCCAGGTGTCGGAGACCGGCGCCCGCTCCCCGTACATCCAGGGGGTGCAGACCAGGTAATCGGACCCCGGCGGGATGCGCTCCACGTCGGCGTCCATCAGCGCGTAGACGTTGGGGATGTTAGGGTCGGCTTGCTCATGACGGTAGAACTCGTCGGCGATCCACTTCAGGCAGGCGCCCGCCGTCTCCATTTCGGCGAAAAGCATCACTTTCTGGGGGTCAGCGGATTGGATGCAGGCGACGCCGTGGCGGCCCGTGGGGGTCCTGCGGGTAACGACGCCCACCCAGCCGGAAGTCCCCAGGTAGATGTGGCCGTCCCCTTCGCGGACGGCACCGGCACCGACGGCGGCCCCCGGCGCGTCGCCGCCCCCGCCGAAGACCGGGGTGCCCTCCAGCAGGCCGCAGGCCCGCGCCGCCTCCGCCGTCAGGCCGCCGACCCGGTCGGTGGAGCGGACCAGCGGTGGAAACTTCGCCGGGTCCAGCCCGATGTAGCGGAGTAACCCGCGCATCCAGTCCTTCTTTTTCAGGTCCAGGGCGAAGGCCGAGGCGCACGACCACTCAAAGACCATCTGCCCGGTGGCCCGGTAGGTCAGATAACCGTTCACGTCCAGGAAGCAGGACATGCCGTTGTAGATGTGCGGCTCGTTCTCCTTCAGCCAGAGCATTTTCGGCATGCCGTCCTTGCCGGAGAGTTCCGCGCCGGCGATGGCGGCGAAGACCCGGCGGCCCAGGAAGCGGCGCATGATGCGCGCCGCATACTGCGGCGCGCGGCCGTCCAGCCAGATGATGGCCCGCCGCAGGACCTGCCCGTCCCGCCCCATGGGGACGATGCCCAGCATCTGGGTGGCGTGGACGATGGCCAGGACGTCCTTCGGCGAGACGCAGGCCTGCTCCAGCACCTGCCGGGTGGTGGTGGTGACGGCGCCCCACCAATCCTCCGGCTCCTGCTCTGCCCAGTCGGGGCGCGGGTAGTGGACGGGGTAGGCCATAAAGGCGGTAGCCCGGACGTTCCCCTCCGTATCCATCAGGACGGCCTTGTTGCCGCCGGTGCCGACGTCGTGAGCGATGATGTACGAGGTCATACGCCTCCTATCTGGGTATCGCGGATTCTATCATTTTCTGGCGGATGGGCTCCAGCGCCGAATCCGGGAGACGGGCCACTTCCTCCAGCACGTCCTCAAAGACGTCCAGCGCCCGGTCCAGTTGCTCCTCGGTGATGGTCAGCGGTGGCTTGATTTTGACGACATTGCGACGGGTGGGGAGGCCGTGGACCACATCGGGCATATCCAGGTCAAAGATGACGCCGCGCTCCATGGCCAGTTCCACCAGCGCGGTAGCCCGCTCTGTGGCCGGGACTTTGGTCTCGGGGTCCTCCACCAGTTCCACGCCGATGAAGAGGCCCGGCCCGCGCACATCGCCGATGAGGGGGTGGTCCTCCTGCATCTGGCACAGGCGGGCGGTGGCCCGCTGGCCCAGGAGGCGGGCGCGGCCAGGGAGGTCCAGCCGCAGGGTCACCTCAATGGCCGCCAGCGCGGCGGCAAACGCGACGGGGTTGGCGCCGAAGGTGGTGTGCTCCTCCAGGTAGGTGAAGCCTTTCAGGTCCTCCCGGGCCACGATCGCGCCCACGGGGAAGCCGCCGCCCAACCCCTTGGTGAGCACCATGATGTCCGGGGGGACGCCGTAGTACTCGGCGGCGCTCATCGCTCCGACCCGCCCGAAGGCGGTCTGGCTCTCGTCGTAGATGAGCAGGATGTTATAACGGTGGCAGAGTTCCTTCAGGCCCGCCAGGTAACCGGGGGGCGTGGGAATCTGTCCGCCGGCTCCCTGCATCGGCTCAATGATGAGGCCCGCGATGGGAGTGTTGGCTCCGTAGAGAATCGCCTGCTCTACCAGGTCCAGGCAGGCCAGGCCACAGGTGGCCGGGTCGCGATGGATGGGGCAGCGGTAGCAGTACGGGTAGAGGAAACGGACAATGTGCTCCAGCCCCCAGCCGCTGAAGCGCATCAGGCCGGCATGGTGGCTGGCGGAGATGGTCGCCAGGGTCGCTCCATGGTAGCCCCGGTAGGCCACCAGGAATGTGGTCGCGCCGGGACGGTTGATCATCGCCAGTTTCATGGCCGCCTCAATGGCCGTGCCGCCACCCTGGTTGTTCAGCGCAACCCGTTTCAGGTTGCCCGGAAAGAGGCTCGCCAGACGGTTGATCAGTTTGATGCGGGGGATGGTGGGAAAACCGTAGCGGACGTGGGTGAGGTGGCGCATCTGTTCCGCGACGGCCGCCAGCACATCCGGATGGCAGTACCCCACGTTGAGGGTCCAGGCCTGGGCGGTACAATCAATGTACTCCCGTCCCGCCGTATCCCGCACGATGGCGCCGCCCGGGACGCCCTCGTAGAGGATTTCCCGCTTCAACGGGGTCAGGGAGAGGGCCCGGGCCTGTTCCACTTCCTCTTCGGTGAGGTCGGTCAGGAAGGAGCGAATCTCTTCTTCTGTCAGCACCTGGGGCTGGAACATGGTGATTCCTCCAAAGTTCAGGGAAGAGGCGGACCACGCTGTAAATTTATTATAACACCCTTCCTGTCGGCCGCAATTCGGGGGGGAGAAGAGGGGAAGATGGGGGTGTTTGATGTGCCGGGCACTGGCAAGGGCCTGGCTCGTTTCAAACGGTGAGCAGATAATAGACCCGGGGAATGCCTTCTACCGTCCCTTTCACCACGTCGCAGGTGGTGTATCCGGCGGCGAAGGCGGCCTCGCAGGCTTCCCGCACGTTCATCCGCCAGGCCAGCGCCAGGTCCGGGTCGGCGCGCTTGACGGCCTGGATACGGGCGGGGATTTCCACCAGGATGGCCTCCCCCTCCGGCGGGCGGACCGGTCCGGGTTCGGGCCAACCGTCGGGGTGGGGGCGGGCAGGGTTGATCACTCCCGCTCCGGATGCCAGCAAATTCTCCAGACGGGGCGGATGCCAGCCCTCCTCCACCCGTCTCCGCACCCGTTCGCTCCCGACCCACCAGGCCACCTCAAATTTCAAGAGGCAAAAGTCGTGTTCCATGTCAGACGAAGGGCCCGCTACCCGCCGATATGGGACATCGGAAGGGTGGAGGGGAGAACCCCCTCTGCCAGCGGGTGGCCGCGCGGTTTGGCGACGACGGCCTGCAGGAAGAGCGCGCGCAGTTCCTCATCGGTGGCGCCGTTGCGGAGCGGCGTGCGCAGGTCTATGCTGGCGCTGGAGAGCAGGCAGGGGAGCAGGCGGCCGTCCGAGGTCAGCCGCAGACGGTTGCAGAGGCGGCAGAAGTGCTCGGTGACCGCGCTGATAAAGCCCACCGTCCCGGCAGCGCCGGGAAGCCGGTAGTAGCGGGCGGGGCCGATGCCTATCTCCCCGTGGACAGGGGTCAGCGGCCCCAGCGCCTCCTCTATGCGGGTGCGGATTTCCGCCGCAGAGACCACGCCGTCCCCGGACCAGTGGACTCCGGCCCCCAGCGGCATGACCTCAATGAACCGGACGTGCCAGTCCGGCTCCAGCGTCTTCCGGGCCATGTCCACCACCTCGTCGTCGTTCAAGTCCCGGACAATGACCATGTTGATTTTGACGGGGCGGAGGCCCGCCGCCAGCGCGGCCTCCCGTCCGGCCAGGACGTCCTCCAGATTCCCCCAGCGGGTGATTTGCCGGAACCGCTCCGGACGGAGAGTGTCCAGGCTGAGATTGATCCGCCGGAGTCCTGCGCGGGCCAGTTCTTCCGCGTACGGGCGCAGCAGGATGCCGTTGGTCGTCATGGAGAGGTCGTCCAGACCGGGGATGCGGGCCAGTTCCGCTACCAGGTCCACGATGCCCTTTCGGACCAGGGGCTCTCCCCCGGTCAGGCGGATGTGGACGAAGCCCGTCTCCACGGCAATCCGCACGATGCGGACAATCTCCTCGTTGCGCAGGATGTCCTGGTGAGCGAACTTGGTGACTCCTTCCTCCGGCATGCAGTAGACGCAGCGGAGGTTACAGCGGTCGGTCACCGAGACCCGCAGATACTGGATGGGGCGCTCGTAGGCGTCAAAGGGCATGGGGTGTGCCTTTCAGGGAAGGGCGACGGGGTTGCGCAGGGTGCCAACTCCTTCTACCTCTACTTCCACCACATCCCCCGGGTGGATGGGGCCGACGCCCGCCGGGGTGCCAGTGAGGAAGAGGTCGCCCGGCTCCAGCGTCATTACCGACGCGGCGTAGGCGATGAGGTCGGCGGGGGAGAAGACCATCTCGGAGGTGCGCCCGTGCTGGCGGACCTGGCCGTTCACCCGGCAGATGACGGCCCGGTCGGCCATTTCCTCTTCGGCGACGCCGATGACCAGCCAGGGGCCCACTGGACAGAACGTGTCAAACCCCTTGGCGCGCGTCCACTGGCCGTCCCGCCGCTGCAGGTCCCGGGCGGTCACGTCGTTGGCGCAGGTGACGCCCAGGACGTATGCCCATGCCTCCTCCGGGCGCACGTTCCGGCAGCGCCGCCCGATGACGACCGCCAGTTCTGCCTCGTATTCCACATGCCGGGATTGCGGTGGGAGGATAATGGGAGCATCGGGGCCAATAACCGCACTGGGCGGCTTGAAAAACAGGAGCGGCTCGGGGGGCACTTCTGAGCCGTGTTCGGCAGCGTGGGCGGGGTAATTCCGGCCCACGCAGAGAATCTTGGTGGGGGTCACCGGGGCCAGCAGGGTCACCTCGCTCATGGGCCCCACGGTTGGCCCAGCCGTCCACTCTCCATATGGGTCGCCCCGGAGTTCCCGGACCGTTTCCCCTTCCAGAATGCCCCATCGGGGGCCGTCAGCAGCGGCGTAGCGAACCCAGCGCATAGGCATCTCCTTGCCAGGAAATAGAAACCACTCCTCACTTTTCCTCCTGACAGATGTATGTTTTTCCCGAGGGGCGGGGAAGTGCCGACTCCGGCCCTCACCCTACCTCCTGCCCCATGGGCGTTCACTTCAGGCGCCGCGCCGGTTGGTTGGGCCACCGCTCCGGGCGCTGACTGAAGTCAGCCTTTTTGGGCCTCACCTCTCCCCCGGCCCTGCGGGCCACCTCCTCCCTCAAGTTTGGCCTTTTCGCCAGCTGGGTAAAGGGGTGGGGCCTCACCCCACCCCCGACCCCCTCCCCTCTCCCGAACGGAGTTCGGGAGAGGGGAGGGGGTGGCGGCGCAGCCGCCGGGGGAGGGGCGAGGCCTCTACCGGGTCAGGCGGGGGTCCAGCGCGTCCCGCAGGCCGTCCCCCAGCAGGTTGAAGCCCAGGACGCTCAGCATAATCGCGACCCCGGGGAAGGTGACGGCCCACCAGGCCCCGCTGGTCAGGAAGCGGTAACTATCCCCCAGCATCGCGCCCCACTCCGGCTCCGGCGGGATGGCCCCCAGCCCCAGGAAGCCCAGCGCGCCGGCCCAGATGATGGCGCTCCCCAGCCCCAGAGTGGACTGGACAATGATAGGGGAGAGGGTATTGGGCAGGATATGCCGGAAGAGAATGCGGGTGTGGCCCGAACCGACCGCCTGGGCGGCCAGAACGTAATCCCGCTGGACCAGAGAGAGAACCGTCGCGCGCATCAGCCGGGCGTAGGTGGGAATCCCCACGAAGCCGATGGCGATCATGGCCCGGTCCAGTCCCGGCCCCAGAAAGGCGACGATAGCAATCGCCAGCAGGATGCTGGGGAAGGCCAGGATGACGTCCATCAACCGCATCACGATGTTGGAGAAGAGCGGGCCGCTCAGCGGAAAGGTGAGGATGCCGCCCACGATCAGGCCCAGCAACCCGCAGATGAGGGCCACGTACGGGCTGACGAAGAGAGAAGGGATGGCGCCAATGAGCAGTCCCGCCGCCGGCAGAATCATCCATCGCCGACCGTTGGGCCAGGAGGCCGCAATAGTGGCGGACATCGCGCCCAGCGAGGCGAACAGCACGGCCTGGACCGGCTGTCCGGCAATCCAGGCAGGGATGCTCCCCAGGACCAGGCCGATGCCGGCCGTCAATCCTATCCGTTCCCCGGCGGTGAGAGGGACACTTTCGTAGAAACCCGCCAGCAACCCCAGAAGTCCGCCCACGGCCAGGGCGATGCCAACGGAGATGACGCCGACCCGCAGCGAGTTCCAGCCGCCGTGGACGACTCGCCGGAAGACATCCCGCCCCAGCTTGTCCGTGCCGAAGGGATGGATGGAGGGGACATCCGGGGTGGGCCGCAGGTTGGGCGGCTTCAGTTTCAGGGAGTAATCCAGGTCGGTCTTGGGGTCGTAGGGCCAGAGGAAGTGGGCCAGGACGGTGCCCAGGATGAAAATGACGACGATAGCCATTCCCAGCCGCGCCGTAGGGCTGGCGATGAGGCGCCGCCAGGCATCCCCCCAGAGGGTCCGGCGCCGGCGCGGAAGTTCAGGGATGACGGATCGCTCACTCATCGGGGCCCCTCACTCGTAGCGGATGCGCGGGTCCAGCGCCGCATAGGAGAGGTCCACCAGCAGGTTCACCAGGACGAAGACCAGGGCGATGAGCAAGGTGCCGCCCTGGACGACGGGGTAGTCCCTCCCCACGATGGCGTCGTAGACCCACTTGCCGATACCCGGCCAGGCGAAAATCGTCTCGGTGAGGATGGCCCCGGCCAGGAGGTTCCCCGTCTGCAGGCCGATGACGGTGACCACCGGCAGCAGGGCGTTTTTCAGCGCGTGGCGGAAGAGGACCAGTTGCTCGTGAAGCCCTTTAGCGCGAGCGGTGCGGATATAGTCTTCCTGAAGCACCTCCAGCATACTGGCGCGGGTCATCCGGGCGATGATGGCGAGGGGAATCGTCGCCAGCGCCAGGACCGGCATGGCCAGGTGCTTGGCCGCGTCCCAGAAGGCCGTCCAGTGACCGGTAACCAGCGAGTCTATCAGCAGGAGGCCCGTGATGCGCCGGACCTCTATGGCGTGGTCCAGCCGCCCGCCGATGGGGAACCAGTGGAGGATGACGGCGAAGAGCATAATTTCCATCAGCCCGAGCCAGAAAATGGGCATAGAGACGCCGATCAGGGCGCCGACCATGCTGACGCTATCTATCCAGGTGTTGCGGCGGGCGGCGGAGATGATGCCGATGGGGATGCCCGCCAGGATGGCCACCGTCATCGCGGCCAGGGCCAGTTCCACTGTCGCCGGGAAGCGCTGGGCCAGTTCGGTGGCGATGGGGATGCGCCGGTGGATGGAGGCCCCCAGGTCTCCCCGCACCAGCCGCCCCAGGAAGCGGAGGTACTGGCTATCCACGAAGCCCTTGAAGTCCCCCTGCTTCAACGCCTCCCGGTCCAGGAACATCGGGCGGGTGAGGCCCAGTTGCTCCCGGATGCGCTGGACGCTCTCCTGGGAGGCATGCTCCCCCAGCATGGCGACGGCGGGGTCGCCGGGGATGAGGCGCAACAGCAAGAAAACGATAACGGTGACCCCCAGAAGCGTGGGGATCAATGAGAGCAGACGGCGGATGAGATAGCGCATCAGTGCTCCTCGGTCAGTGGGATGAGTTGCGAAGCCACGTCCACGACCCGACGGGCATCGGCGATGGCTCGCTGAGCGTCGTGAACCGTATATTCCTCCGTCGGGATGAAGTCCACATCGCCGTAGAAGGCGAATTCCCTCTCCCGCCGCAGCCACTTGGAGATGGCGGCCAGGGAAGGCACTTCTCTGGCGACCTCCGGCGGGAAACGGTCCAGGTGTTCCAGCAAGAACGGCCCGACATCGTGCCATTTGGGAGGCTCAATGCCGACCTGGCGCAACATCCCCTTCAGCGCCAGTTCCACAATCTCCTGGGCCTCCCGGACGACATCAGAGTATCCCCCTGCCTCCAGCAGGACGGGGAGGATGGCCAGGCGAAGGCGGGCCTTCTTTAGATAACTCTGGGCCAGCGTGACATTTTTCAAATCTCAAACACTTCTCCCGGCCGGTATCCCGGTTTCAGGTCCCAGTACCACCGATCTCCCCGCCAGATCCGCCGGGCCCCCTGCCGGGCCAGCCGGACCCGAAATTCGGAGAGCCAGGTCGCGAAAAACTCCTCCCGGTCATAGAGGATCAGCGCGTCTTCGGTCATGTCCAGGAAAAGAGGGCTTCCCCGCTCCACTTCGTCCGTTGTCTTCAAAATCGGGGAAATCCCGGTGAAGACCCCTTGAGCGGCCAGGTCGCGCAGATACGGTTCTACCTGAGGCTCCACATGGGCGGCGAAATCATCGGCCCGGGAGAGGCGTCCCGGCGGAAGGGTCCGACAAATCACCAGCAGGTCCACGTCCGAAGTAGGGCCGGGAAGGCCTCGCCCCAGAGAACCGAAAACGACCAGGGAGACCAGGTTCTCCCCGTAATGGCGGCGGCATGCTTCCAGGAGGGCCTCCAGAAGGGGGACGAAGCGTGCAGCATAGCCGCCGGATAACTTCTCTCGGAGCGAAGGATTGTAGCCGGACATTACTGCAATCTCTCAGATCTAGTCTGAAAAGTCGCTCGTAGTGAGGCACGGAACGAAGTGGAGTGCCGTCGCTCGTAGTGAGGCACGGAACGAAGTGGAGTGCC
>DAOTWL010000157.1:0-12987 GCA_034435875.1 Anaerolineae bacterium | reverse complement strand
CCACGCCGACCTGGGGGCCGGTCTCCTCCACGCTCGCCCCGGAGAGGCGGCGGTATCGCTCCTCCAGCCGCTTCAGGCGGGTCTGCAGGTCCAGTTGCCAGACGATGTTCAGCAGCGCCAGCAGGGTGACGGCGACAATCCAGATCAGTTGCGAAATCTCCATATCTTCTCCCCCTATGATGGTGATGGCCAGCGGCCCAGGGTGACCTGTATCTCCCGCTCATCCCCATCCCGCTCCACCGTCAGCGTCACCCGGTCGCCGGGGCGGTAACGGGAGAGGAGTTCCGCCAGAGGGCGGCTTGCGCTCACCGGCTGACCATCCACCTCCCGGATCAGGTCGCCTACCCGCAGGCCGGCCCGCTCGGCCGGGCTACCGGGGATGACTTCCTGGATTTCGGCCCCGCGCGGGCGCATCACGTAGCGGATACCCAGGTACGGCCGTTCCTCCGGGACGGGAGTCAGCGGCGGGAAGCCCTCGGGGGTTGGGACGCCGGGGAGCGGAATGATATGCCACTCTGGGGTGGGTTCCAGGCGCACCGAGGCCCGGCCCAGGCCGAACCCGGCCACGCCGCCGACCAGCAAACCCAGAGAGCAACAGGAAATGACCAGTACCAGCAGGCCCACCGCAATCGCGGCCATCTGCCATCCGGTCAATGCCATCCGTTCGTTGTCCATCGCGGCCTCCTATTAGCGCGTATCGCATATCGCTAATCGCGCATCGCTTATCGCATATCGCTCATTCGCTCTGCTCCTCTGCTCCCCTGCCCCTCTGCTCCCCTGCTCCCCTGCCCCTCTGCTCCTTGCTCCCTGTCATCACCGCTCCGCCTGCTGCCAGATCCGACCGTACTCGCCCAAAAAGGCCTTGGCGACATCGGCGTTGTGGATGATGAGAAGGTTCTCATCGTTATCCTTCTCGGCGCGGCCGGTAAAGTTGTACGATCCCAGGACCACAATCTCCTCGTCCACAATGAACACCTTATGGTGCAGGAGATACGGGTTCCCGTCCCTCCAGACCGGAATTCCCGCTTCTCGCAGACGGTCGTACTGACTATACTCTGCCTCCGCGCTCCGTCCCTCCACCACTCCTTCCACATAGACTCCCCGACGAGCCAGGCCGATCAGGGTGTCAGCGATGTCAGCGCTGGTGAATGCGAAGGCCATGAAGCGCACCCTCTGGCGGGCCCCGACGAGGAGAGGGATGAGGTGACTGGCAGCTTTGTCCTCCGGCGCGAAATACACTTCTATCGGAACCTGGAGCGATTTCTCCGGCACTTCTACCACCAGTGTCGGATAAGGGGTGTTCTTGGGGGACGTTGGGCCGAATCGGCCGTTGAACAGTTCCTCAAACTCCGTCGCGTAGTTCTCCGCCAGATGGGGGGACGCAATGAGAACGGCATTGTTGTTGTTTCGGTACGTGCAGCTCTCGGTAAGGTTCCAGGAGCCCGTCCAGACCCAAGTCTCGTCCGCGACGACGAACTTGTTGTGCATAATGCCGCCGTCTTTGGGGCGGACGGTGACGGGGACCCCGGCACGGCGCAGCCGGGCCACCATCTCCTCGCCCTCGTATTCGCCGTCGGTGACCAGGCGGACCTGGACGCCGCGCCGGTGGGCGCGCAAGAGGGCATCGGTGACGGTGGGCAGGTTCAACTGGTAGGCGGCTACATCCACCCGCTTCTGGGCCCTGTCTATCAGGTCCACCAGGTGGAGGTCCACGCCTCCGGTGTGAAGGGCAGGGTCATCAGGATAGCGCGGGGTCGTGAAATAGACGGCGATCCAATCGCCGGTAACGGTATCGGTGACCTCCCCTCCTCCCAGGAGGTCAATTCCGGCAAACTCCCGCAGCAACCAGGCCAGCAGGAGAACCACGATCAGGAGGACAATCGTCCTCCAGGTCCACTCCGGTCGGGTTGAACGCTTTCTCATGGCATCTCCTTTGTTTCTTCTTCAGCGCCGGGTGCCTCGTAGCGCAAGATTAATCTTGCGCTACATTGCAGGGCGGATGCCTGCTCCTCGGGTGGCAGTTGCCCCACCTGGCGGGCGATGGCCCGCATCTGCTGACGGAGCGCGGCCAGGCGGGCGCGGGCCTCTTCGGAGGCCGCGCCGGTCTCCCGCAATATGACGGTCACCTGGGCAATCCCCCAATCCAGGAGGCGACGGGCCGCCGCGTCCACCAGGTCGGCGGTCAGGGCCTCGTCCTCCAGCAGCCGCTCCACGGCGCTCCGGAGGGCCTCATCCCTCTCTGCCCCCGGAAGGGAAGGCCCGACCGACGGGGGCGAATCGGCCGGCGGGGGAGATGCCCGCCGTCTCCGAAAGAAACAGAACGCTTTTTGCCAGAATCGGACCGGGGACAACAGGACCTCCTTGCTCCCCTGCTCCTCCGCTCCCTCGCTCCCTGCTTTTACCCCAGATAATCCCGCAGTTTGCGGCTGCGGACGGGGTGACGCAACTTGCGCAGCGCCTTGGCCTCAATCTGACGGATGCGCTCGCGGGTGACCCCCAGTTCCCGTCCAACTTCCTCCAGGGTGTGGGACCTCCCGTCCCGCAGACCGTAGCGCAGTTCCAGGACGGCCCGCTCCCGCTCGTTCAGGACGTCCAGCGCGCTGCGAATCTGCTCCTCCAGCAGGTGCCGAGACGTGGCGTCGTCGGGGGGAGGGATGCTCTCATCCTCAATGAATTCGCCCAGATTCCCGCTCTCCTCCTCCCCGACCGGCGTTTCCAGAGAGACCGGCTCCTGAGAGAGGCGGAGGATGGCGCGGATTTTGGCGGTGGCCTGGCGGAGATGATGCTGGACGGTCGGCGGGAGGGGCTCGCCGGTCTCCAGCGCCCGGCGGACAACGCGGGCATCCTCCTCTTCCAGCATCCCCATCTCCAGGGCCAGTTCCTCCGGCGTGGGCGCCCGACCGTACCGCTGGGTCAACTGTTGCTGCAGCCGGGCCATCCGGCCCATCGTCTCCACCATATGGACGGGGATGCGGACGGTACGGGATTGGTCGGCGATGGCCCGGCTGATGGCCTGACGGATCCACCAGGTGGCGTAGGTGGAGAACTTGAAGCCCTTGGTGTGGTCAAACTTGCGGATGGCCCGCAGGAGGCCCAGGTTCCCCTCCTGGATGAGGTCCAGGAAGGCGATACCCCGACCGATGAACTTTTTGGCGATACTGACGACGAGCCGGAGGTTAGCCTGAATGAGGTTCTGCTGCGCTTCGGCCGCCCGTCCATCCACGTTGGCCCAGGCCAGAGCCAGGGCCTCTTCGGGAGGGGCGAACCGACGCATCCGGCGCGGGCTGGGCAGATGGCCCTCCCGGCCCCAGTGGTCTCGCAGGAGGTCCAGCGTGGCTTCCGGGAGGAGCAGGAGGTAGATCAGAAACTCCATCATCAGGCGGGTCAGGTCACCGCCCTGCCCGTCCTTCACGGAGGCGTCGGTGGCCTCCAGGAACTCATAGGTGTACGAGCGGATGGGCGGGAGTAACTGGTGATGGAGGGCGCGCGCTTCCTGAACAATGGCCGCCAGGTCCGGCGGGGAGATGCCCGCCGCCCGACAGGCCCGGACAATGTCGTCCCACAGGGCCAGCCCATCGCGAATCAGTTGTTCCCACACGTCCTGATGGGTGGGGGGGCGGCGCAGGCGCTTCCGGGCCCGTTCCCGGGCCCCTGCCAGAAACATCGCCGCCTCCCGGACGGTGGAGAGCCACATCTCCTGGTGCGGCTCCAGGAGGGCCACCTGACCGATGTCCCGCAGGTAAGCCCGGACGGGGTCCGCCGCCGGTTCCTCCGTTTCCAGCAGCGCTTCCAGTTGGTCCAGGTCCTCCAGTTCTTCTACCGGCGGCTCCGCTTCCTCCAGAGCCAGTTCGTCCAGGACCAGATCGTCGGGCAGAAAGAGTTTCTCGTCCGGCGGACTCTTTGGAGAAAATGAAGCCCGATTTATCGGAGTCATCGGGGTTCTCCTTCAAAGAAGGGCGTCTCCACCCCGGAGGGTGGGAGCGCCCAGCAGCGGTTGTGCAGGGCCTGCTGGACCCGCAGGAGGGCGCGGGCATTCTCCTCCAGCGCCTGACCGTATCGGTCCACCTCCGGCGGCGGGGCCTCTTCGGTCAGGGCCCGCAGTTCGGCCTTGCGGCGCCGGAGGTTTCGCTCCCGGAGTCGCAGGACGGCCTGGACCCCCTCCCGCAGCCACTGCTCGTCGGAGAGATCGGACGGCGGTTCGGGGAGACTCTCCAGCCGGAGGACAACCGCTTCCGGCAGCCGTTCCCGCAACACAGAGGGGTCGGCCAGTCCTTCTGACAGCATCTCCTCCCAGACCTCCAGCGCGGCCCGACTGGCCGGGTCGTTGAAGTCGGCGGGGCGGAGGGGCGGGATGTCCCACTCCGCCAGGGTGCGGTTGACCGCATCCAGGAGCCAGGGCTGGGAGAGGAATGTCGCCAGGCAGTAGCCCTCCAGGTCGGCAACGGCGCTCCTCCGCTGCGCTTCCGATACGCCCCTCCGCTCTGCTTCGTGGCTCACGGGTACGCCACTCCGCTGCGCTTCGTGGCTTACTACGAACGGTGTCCGCTGGGCGGCCTGGCGCTCCGCCTCGTAGAGGCGGGCCAGCACCGTCCGGGCGTCCAGGCGCAGCGCGCGGGCCACTTTCTGGGCGTAGGCCTCCCGCTCCACCGGGTCGGCCACGTCCCGCAGGAGGGGGAGCATCGCCTCCACCACCCGGGCCCGCCCCTTGGCGTCCTCCAGGTCCGTCTGGCGGAGGAGTTGTGCCAGGACGAATTCCACTATCGGCAGGGACTCCCGAACCAGGACGGGCCACCGGTCCGGGTCCTGGCGGATCAGGTCGTCGGGGTCGTGGCCGGCGGGGAGGGTGAGGACGCGGATTTCGGCCCCCAGCCGTCGCTCAAAGCCCACCAGCCCCCGGGGGTTGAAGACCGGGGCCAGTTCCCGGTCCAGGGCCTCCCGCGCCACCTCCAGGCCGCGCAGGGTGGCCTGGACGCCCGCCGCGTCCGGGTCCAGCGCCAGGATGAGGCGCCGGGTGTACCGCTTCAGGAGGCGGACCTGGGTCTCGGTGAGCGCGGTGCCCATCTGGGCGACGACGTTCCGGAAACCGGCCTGGTGGGCCTGCATCACGTCCATGTACCCTTCCACGACGACGACGCACTCCTCCCGGCGGATACCGTCCCGGGCCATGTCCAGGCCGAAGAGCAACCGTCCCTTATCAAAGAGGGGAGTCTGGGGGGAGTTGATGTACTTGGGGGTGCCCCCGGCCTCCAGCGTGCGGGCGCCAAAGCCGACGGTCTCGCCGTGGGGGTCGCGGATGGGGATCATCAGCCGGTCGCGAAAGCGGTCGTGGGTGGAGCCGTCCTCCCGCTCCACCAGCAGGCCGGCGCGGACCAGTTCGGCGGAGGTGAAACCGCGCCCGGTCAGGTGGGCCCGCAGCGCGTCCCAGGCCGGCAGACTGTAGCCCAGTTGGAAGCGGAGGACGGTCTCCGAGGAGAGGCCCCGACGGGCCAGGTACTCCCGGGCCCGGGCGGCCTCCGGGGCGTGGAGGAGCAGGTGGTGGTAATAGCGGGCCGCCTCGGCGACGGCCGCCTTCAGGCGGGCGTTCTCTTCCTCTGCACGGGCCTGCTCCGGGGTGCGGGGCCGCAGGGCGACCCCGGCGCGGCGAGCCAGTTCCTCCAGAGCGGTGGCGAAGTCCCACCCTTCCCGCTTCATCACAAACGTAAAAATGTCCCCGCCCTCGCCGCAGGCCCCGAAGCAGTGCCAGCGCTGGGAGTCGGGGAAGACGTAGAAGGAGGGGGTCTTTTCCGCATGGAACGGGCAGAGGGCGCGGTAGTAGCGCCCCGCCTTCTGGAGGGGAACGTAGGCGCCGATGACGTCCACGATGTCCAGCCGCTCTTTGATTTCGTCCACCACGCCCATAGGTATCCACCAGCCACTTGTATTCTACTTGATAGCGGCGAAGGAGGCAAGTGGGGTTCGGGCGCTCTTGACATCCGTGGGGAAATGGAGATAATGTGCAGTGTAACAGTCGGCGGTCGCCCTGCACAAGCCCAGTTACCTTCGGGAGGAGAAAACGATGAAACGAGCGGTCAGCGTCAGCCTGGGGAGTTCTTCCCGCGATAAGCGGGTAGTCGTCACTTTTCGGGGCGAACCCGTCTCCATAGAGCGAATCGGCACGGACGGGGATGTGGAGAAGGCCCGCCGCCTCTTTGCCGAACTGGACGGCAAAGTGGACGCCTTCGGTATCGGCGGGGTGGACCTCTATATCCGCATAGACGAACGGGAATACCCGCTGCGGGCGGCCTTCTACCTGGTCCAGGACGTCCGCCAGACGCCGGTGGTGGACGGTCGGGGGTTGAAACACACCCTGGAGCGGCGCGTGTTTGAGCGGGCCCGACCGTTCCTGGGAGAAATCCCCCGTTTCCGGCGCGCGTTTGTCCCGGTGGCCGTGGACCGTATCGGGCTGGCCCAGGCCGTCAGCGAGGTCGCCGATGAGGTCATCTTCGGCGACCTGATGATTGCCCTGGGCATTCCCATTCCCATCCGGGGCCTGCGCAACTACAAGCGGGTCGCGCGGGTGCTGATGCCCTTCGTCAGCCGGTTCCCGATGAGCATGCTCTTCTACGGTAGCGAGGGGACGGAGAAAGAGTACGAGCCAAAATACCGCCGCTTCTGGGAGCAATCGGACCTGCTGGCGGGGGATTTTATGTTCATGAAGAAGTACCTGCCGGAAGACCTGCAGGGGAAATGGGTAGTGACCAACACCACCACGGCCGACAACGTGGAGATGCTGCGGGCGCGCGGCGTCCGTCTGGTCATCACGACGACGCCCCGGTATGAGGGGCGGTCGTTCGGCACCAACGCGCTGGAGGCCGCGCTGACAGCCTATGCGGGCAAGGGGCGACCGCTGAGCCAGGAGGAACTGAATGGCCTGATTGAGGAGTTGGACCTGCGGCCGACGGTGGAGTGGCTGAATCGCTGACTGGACGAAGAGGAGATGCGGCGGCCTTCGGCCGCCGCATCTCCTCTTCCCGTTTATCCTTTCGGCCTGCCAGGGGCAGTTTTCGGATATTTTCAGGACTTACGCAGTTACCTTAGGACGGGCTTTTCAGCCCGTCCGGACCGCTTCTCAGCCCGTCTGGACGGCCTGGAAAGGCCGTCCTACAGGGCAAGTGCGTAACTCCTGATTTTCTCGCTCTTTTCTGAAAAAGGCCAACTTCAGGGGAAGGAGTAGCGGGGAAGGGCCCCCTCGCGGGCACTCGGGGCAGGCCGCCGAAGGCCACACCGAGGCTCGCCCGAGGCGCCGCTGGGGGTGGGGTGAGGAAGACTGAATAGTTACTGACTTTGTTGAAAAGCCCTGCCTCAGGGCGAAACTACTTTACAAAATTGGCATTGTAGGCTATAATAAAACCGCACGGCTGAGAGGGTATCCCCCTCTCAGTCGTTGCGCATAAGGGGAACGCACCCGCACAGCGGATTCGCGTCTTTTTCTTTCAACCACACCTGCCTGCCCTTCTTCCAAAGGGCGGGCATTTGGATTTTTATCACCCGCGATACCCCGTCCATCCCAGGAGAGACCCGACAATATGGCCGAACAAGTTGTCTATCTGACCCGCGAAGGATACGAGCGCCTGAAGGCGGAACTGGAGTACCTGCGGACGGTGCGCCGCCAGGAAGTCGCGCGCCGGCTCCACGAAGCCCTCGCCGAGGGGGACATCCTGGAGAACGCCGAACTGGAAGCCGCGCGCAACGAGCAAGCCTTCGTGGAAGGCCGCATTATGGAACTGGAGACGCTCCTGGGCACCGCCGAGATTGTGGAGGAAGAGAAACCCTCCGGGGTCGTGAACGTGGGGAGCTGGGTGACCGTTGTGGAAGGCGACGGCCCCCTGGAGACCTATCACATCGTTGGGCCGGCGGAGGCCGACCCCTCCCAGGGGCGGATCTCCTACGAGTCTCCCCTCGGGAAGGCCCTTCTGGGGCACCGGGTCGGGGACGAGGTCCAGGTCAGCGCGCCGGCCCGGGTGATGGTGTTTCGGATCGTGGAAATCGCCTGAGCCGTCACGGGAGCCACAAGTGGAACTGAGCGACCTGGAGCGACAGCGTCTGGAGAAATTGCAGCGGCTGCGGGAGCGGGGCTGGGACCCGTACCCGCCCCGGGCAGAGCGGACCCATACGGCGGCCCAGGCCGTCGCCCTCTATGAGGCCGGAGGCGAGGGCCAGGAGGTCATCCTCACCGGTCGGCTGCGCAGCATCCGGGTGATGGGCAAAGCCACCTTCGCCCATGTGGAGGACGAGAGCGGCAAAATCCAGATTCTCCTCCGCCTCAACCTCCTGGGCGAAGAGGTCTACGAAGCCTTTGAGCGGGACTTTGACCTGGGGGATTTCGTGGAGGCGAAGGGCCGCCTGATGCGCACCCGTACCGGGGAGATTACCGTAGAGGTCACCCGCCTGCGGATGCTGGCGAAGGCCCTGACCCCCCTCCCCTGGGGCAAGGAGCAACAGGTCGGCGAACGGATGGTTCGCTACTCCGCCCTCACCGACGTGGAGGAGCGGTACCGCCAGCGCTACGCCGACCTGGCCGTCCATCCCGAAGTCCGCGAGATTTTCCGCATCCGCGCCCGCACCGTTGCCGCCATCCGGCGTTTTCTGGACGAGCGGGGCTTCCTGGAAGTGGAGACCCCTATCCTCCAGCCGGTCTACGGGGGGGCGGCGGCCCGTCCCTTCATCACCCACCACAATCAGTTAAACCAGGACCTGTACCTCCGCATCTCGGACGAACTCTATCTGAAACGGCTCCTGGTGGGCGGTTTTGAACGGGTCTACGAAATCGGCCGCGACTTCCGCAACGAGGGCGTCTCCTTCAAGCACAACCCGGAGTTCACTATGCTGGAGTTCTACGCCGCCTACCTGGACTACCGGGCGGTGATGGACCTCTGCGAGGAGATGGTCTCCACGGTGGCGCGGGAGGTGCTGGGAACCACCGTCATCACCTACGAGGGGCACACCATAGACCTGGCCCCGCCCTGGCGGCGGATGACCCTGCGGGAGGCGATTCGGGAGGCCAGCGGCATTGACTACACCCGCTACCCCACCGCCGACGCCCTCTACCAGGCCCTTCGGGAGGCCGGCATCCCCGCCCAGCCCGGGCAGACCTGGGGCAAACTGATTGATAAAGAACTCCTGAGCGGGCTGGTGGAGCCGAACCTGATTCAGCCCACCATCCTCTACGATTACCCGCGCGAGATCTCCCCCCTGGCGAAGGCCAAGCCCGAGGACCCCACCCACGTGGAGCGGTTTGAGGCCTTCATCGGCGGGATGGAGATCGCCAACGCCTTCAGCGAACTGAACGACCCGCTGGATCAGGAGCAACGCTTTTTGGAGATGGGGCGGCTCTACCGGGCGGAGGACGAAGAGGCCCACCCGATGGATGAGGACTACATCCGGGCGATGATGTACGGCATGCCCCCCAACGGCGGCTTCGGTATGGGCATTGACCGACTGGTGATGCTTTTCACCGACCGCCCGTCCATCCGGGAGGTCATCCTGTTCCCTCACCTGCGGCCCAGGGACACGTAATACGGAGTACGGAATCCGTGATAGACATTGCCCTTCTTCGCAAAGACCCCCAGGCGGTTCGGGACGCGCTGGTCGCCCGCCACGAGGACCCGGCCCTGGTGGACCGCGTCCTGGAGATAGACGGCCGATGGCGGGAGCTGCTGGCCCAGGTGGAGGAACTGCGCGCCGAGCGCAACCGCACGTCCAAAGAAATCCCCCGCCTCCAGGACCCGGCCCGGCGGGAGGAGCTGATCGCCCGCATGCGCGCCGTGGGCGACCGTATCGCCGAACTGGAAGCCCAGGTGCGCGCCGCCGAGGCGGAACGGGACGACGGGCTCCTGCGGCTCCCCAACATCCCCCACCTGTCTGTCCCCGTCGGCCCGGATGCCAGCGGCAACATCGTGGTGCGGGAGTGGGGAACCCCCCGCGCCTTTGATTTTGCCCCCCTCCCCCACTGGGACCTGGGGCCGGAACTGGGCATTCTGGACTTTGACCGGGGGGTGCGGCTGGCCGGGAGCCGCTTCTACGTCCTCTGGGGCGCCGGAGCCCTCCTGGAGCGGGCTCTCATCGCCTGGATGCTCCACGTCCACACCCGCGAGCACGGCTACACCGAGGTCTACCTCCCCTTCGTCGTCCGGCAGGAGTGTCTGGTAGGCGCCGGACAACTCCCTAAGTTTGAAGATAACCTCTACCACGACGTGGAGGACGACCTCTGGCTGGTGCCGACCGCCGAAGTCCCCCTGACCAATCTGCATCGGGACGAAATCCTCCCCGCCGACATGCTGCCCCTTAAGTACGTCGCCTACACCCCCTGCTTCCGTCGGGAGAAGATGAGCGCCGGGCGGGACGTCCGGGGCATCAAGCGTGGCCACCAGTTTGACAAGGTGGAGATGTACCAGTTCGTCCCTCCGGAGGCCAGTTACGACGCACTGGAGGAGATGGTGGAGCACGCGCTGGACCTCTGCCGACGGCTGGAGATTCCCCACCGCGTCGTCCAACTCTGCACCGGCGACCTGGGCTTCACGGCGGCCAAGACCTACGATATTGAGATGTGGGCCCCGGGCTGTGGGGAGTGGCTGGAGGTCAGTTCGGTCAGCAACTGCGAGGAGTTTCAGGCCCGCCGGGCTAACATCCGCTACCGGCCCGCCCCCGACGCCCGCCCCCGCTTCGTCCACACCCTCAACGGCTCCGGCCTGGCCCTCCCGCGCGTCGTCATCGCTATTCTGGAAAACTACCAGCAGGCCGACGGCTCCGTCGTGGTGCCGGAGGTCCTGCGGCCCTGGATGGGAGGCATAGACCGCATCACCGGACGATAAGTAGGAGGAATCGTTTTCACACAAAGACACAAAGATCACGAATGTTTTAATTTATTTCTTTGTGCCTTTGCGTCTTGGTGTGAGAATGATGAGTGTGTCTCCATGTGAGTTTTCGGTGTTCCTTCGTGCTCTTTGCGTGCCATTCGTGACCTTTGTGGCAGAATTTCCAGGGTAGGTGCGCCTCGCGGGCCCCTTCTCTTCCGCCTGGCCCTCTTCCTCCTCATCCTCTGGGCCCTCCGCCCGCCGCGCGTCCTGGTGGTCGTCGGGCCACCGCAGGAGGTGCGCACCACCAACCCCCTCGTCGGCATCCACACCCGCCTCACCGACGAGGTGGAGGAGTGGAAAATCCAGCGCACCCTCCAGATGGTCCGCGAAATGGGCGCGCCATGGATTGTGGAGTTCTTCCCCTGGCCGTACATAGAACCCCGCCCGGGCCAGTTTGACTGGGCCCACTCCGATATGGTCATCCGCCACGCCCGCGCCCAGGGGCTGACGGTCATCGCCCGATTGGGCTTTGTCCCCGATTGGGCCCGCCCGAAGGAGACCACGTTCAACTACATTGACCCCGAATTCTATGATGAATTTGCCGCCTTCGTCGCCGCTTTTCTGGCCCGCTACCGGGGGGAGGTGAATCACGTCATCATCTGGAACGAGCCGAACCTGAGCCTGGAATGGGGCTACCGGCCGGTGGACCCCGTCGCCTATACGGAGATGTTGCGGGCCGTCTATCCGGCGGCCCATGCGGCCAACCCCGACGCGGTGGTGCTGGCGGGGGCCCTGGCCCCCACCCTGGAGCCGCCGGGGAGCCCGGTCGGCCTGAACGACCTGGACTATCTGGAGGGGATGTACGCCGCCGGGGCCGCGCCCTACTTTGACGCCCTGGCCGTCCACGCCTACGGGACGGGATTCCCGCCGGAGGCCGACCCGGCCCCGGACGTCATCAACTTCCGCCGGACCGAACTCCTGCGGGCGGTCATGGAGGCCCATGGGGACGGCCACAAACCGGTCTATATCACCGAAGGGGGCTGGAACGACCACCCCCGCTGGGCGCGCGCCGTCCGCCCGGCCCAGCGCGTTGCCTACACCGTCGGCGCCTACGAGTGGGCCCGCCAGAACTGGCCCTGGTGCCAGGCCGTCGTCTTCTGGGCCTTCCGCTACCCCGCCCCCCTTCGCAACTTCCAGGACTACTCCACCTTCGTCACCGACGACTTCCGCCCCAAGCCCGTCTACCTGGCAGTGCAGGAGTATACGGGGAATCAATGAAATGACCAATGATGGAATGACCAATGACCAAATGACCAATGACCCTGCTCCCTGCTCCCTGCTCCCGTTCGCGTTCGTCGTCAGCCACGAAGCAAAGCGGAGTGGCGTTCCTGCTCCCTGCTCCCTGCTCCTTGCCTCCTGCCTCCTGCTCCTCGCCGCCTGCTCCCCTGCCGACCGCCTGGACCGGATTCTGGAGACGGGGGTCCTGCGGGTGGGGATGGATGCCAGTTATCCGCCCTTTGAGTCTATAGACGGAGAGGGGAATCTGGTGGGGCTGGATGTGGACCTGGGGCGGGAACTGGCAGCGCGGCTGGGGGTGGAGGCCCATTTTGTCGCCAATCTCTCCTACGACGGCCTCTACGACGCGCTGACCGCCGACCAGGTGGATGTGCTCATCTCGGCGCTCTATGTGGACCCGACGCGGATGGCGGATTTCGCCTACTCCCGCTCCTACTTCAACGCCGGGCAGGTCCTGGTGGTCCGGACGGGGACGGCGGGCGTTGCGGGGATGGCCGACCTGGCGGGACGGACCCTGGCGGTGGAATGGGGGAGTGAGGGGGACGTGGTGGCCCGGCAGTGGGCCCGGCGGCTGGTCGGCCTGACCGTCTTCCCCTGCCCGACAGCGGAGGAGGCGCTGACGCAGGTCGCCTCCGGCGGGGCCGACGCCGCGCTGGCGGACCACCTCTCCGCGCTGATGGCGATGGGGAGGGGGTTGCCGCTGGAGACCGTCGGCGACCCGGTGACCGACGAACTCTACGCTGTCGCCGTCCGGCGGAGGGACGGCGCGCTCCTGCGCGCGGTCAACAGCGCGCTGACGGCGATGGAGGAGGACGGGACCCTGCCCCGCCTGCGGCGGCAGTGGCTGGGGGGGCCG
>DAOTWL010000156.1:0-6217 GCA_034435875.1 Anaerolineae bacterium | reverse complement strand
ATGAGGGTGTCGCCGGGCTGGAGTTGGCGCGATCCGTAGCCGGGGGTGGCCCAGGGCAACTCGCGGGTGCCGGGGTTGGCGTTATCGCCGTCCGGGGCGACGTAGAAGGTGCGGCCGGCGGTTGCCCCAGCCGGGACCGGCGGGGAAGCAGGGGCCTGGGTGGGCGCGGACATCTCGCCGGTGGCGGGCGCGGCCGCCGCCTACGCCGCCCGCGCCGGTCTCCGCCTCTCCGTCTTCATGCCCCGCGACGTCCCGGCCCCGTTTCTGGCCGAGTGCCGTGCTCTGGGCGCGGAGGTGGTCCTGGTGGACGGCCTCATCACCGACTGCGGCCGGGAGGCCCGGAAGTGGGCGGTTGAACGCGGCGCGTTTGACCTCTCCACCCTGAAGGAGCCGTACCGGCTGGAGGGGAAAAAGACGATGGGGTACGAACTGGCCGAGCAGTTGGGCTGGGACCTGCTCGACGTCATCATCTACCCCACCGGCGGCGGAACCGGACTGGTGGGGATGTGGAAGGCGTTTGAGGAGATGGCCCAACTGGGCTGGATCGGCGACCGCCGCCCGAGGATGGTGACGGTCCAGAGCACGGGCTGCGCGCCGATTGTGCGGGCATTCCACACCGGGGAGGAGTTCGCCACCCCCTGGGCGGGATCGCCCGGCGCCAGTTGCAGGGCCACGAAGGCGAGCGTCGCCGCCAGCCAGAGGACAAAGATTGCTTGAACGAGCCGTCGCCCTACGTATTGGGTCGCCATTCCGCCGGCATTTTACCACAGGGGAGGAGGATGGCAACCCAGGTTGGGGGCGGGGTCACCCCGCCCCTACGGCACCTCTTCCACGCGCACTTGCACCATACATCCGTCCTCCGCAGAACCGAGGATGAACTCGCCCGGCAGGCTCTGCAGTTGCTCGGCGGTCAGTTCGGTGTAGAAGTCGCAAACCGTCTGGTATTCTTCCTCATAGGCGAGCCGCCACCACTGATAGTTCACGTCCACGTCGTAGAAGAAAATCCAGAACCGCTGCGGGCTGCCCGGTATGTGGCGCACCTCCACCCAGTTCTGCTCGGGCGCAAAGCCCCTGGAAATGAGGTGATCACACATTTCTTCCCGACTGTGGAAGCCATAGTGATCGCTGTCTATGTTACCCTCCCCATAGCAGGAGCCGCGGATGATGCGAAAGACACCGGCCAGGTCCCTCCACAGCGGAGCATTGGGGTCTGTAGAGATGGGAGCGAGCCAGCCCTCCGTGTGGGGCCAGTAGAGGTCGTTGTGTGCCCAGTTATCTATCCAGTCATCCCTGACTGCCCCCTTGAACTGGAGCATGCGGCCGTAAAGCGCCGGGCCGGGGCCAGGCATCAAGGCCAGCAATTGTCCACCCGGGCCAACAAAACCATCAACAAGCCTTCTTTCGTCACCCTGACCCTCCCAGGTGGGGCGTTCATTTCCATGATTGAAAAATGCCACCTGCTCGTAGGTAATCCGGAGGCGGCTCACCGTGCCCGCAAAGGTGTTGTTGGTCTCGTTCAGTTCGGCCAGTTGGTTTTCGGGATCCACGGTGATTTCGTAACCGGCGCCGAGGAGGTCCCAGGCTTCCTCGCTCAGCGGCCAGCGGACGATCAGTGGCCCGCCGGGCGGCAGAATCGGAACGAGAGGCACCGACGGCGGCGTCATCCGGTGGCCGTCCGCCGTTTCCAGGAGCAATGTGGGAAGCCAGGTCTGAAGCGGAGCATAGCCGCTGTTGCGGATGAGAACTTCCAGCCGGCCGGCGGACATGGTCACATCCCGGATTTCCACATCTACCCCGGAGGAGGGCCACTGGATGCTCAACGGCACCCGCCGGAAGGCGAGGGCGTTGCCGTCCTCGTCTATCATCACCAGATGGAGGCCATCGGTGGGAGTGGGCGCGGTGCCGCCGTAGTAGATGTGAACCTCGGCCATTCCCTCGCCCGAGCCGACGACCGCGCCGGTGTGGTAGAAGAGGTTGGGGTCGGCGGCGCGGCAACTATCGCCCTCGCCCTGGCAGGGGAGCGCCTCAATCACCACCTGGCGGCCATGGTCGCCGTTGTAGCGGTAGCGGATGTTCAGGCGCAGGTCGGCCGCCCAGGGCCAAGGGCCCCAGGCCTCGGCCAGCATCAGGGTGTTGCGGCTGCTACAGGATTCCCCGGTAGAGAAGTAGGGATTGCTGGGCGCCGACTCCTGCGTCCCTTTGTAGGCGCGCACCTCAAAGCGGTATTCCCGGCCGCATCCCGGAATCGCCGCCGCTTCGCTGAGGAAGGTGTAGGGATGGTCGGTGCCGTACTCGGTGGCGACCCACGCGCCGTCCCGGTAGATGCGAAAGCCGTCCACGGAGCCGGGCGCGCCGCTCCAGCGCCAGTGCAGGGCGTAGGAGCGAATCCCTCCCAGTTCGTTGACGCTCATCCCCAGGTTGTACGGCGGCGGGATGACCGCCTCTTCGCAAGGGATGGAGCAGATGCGGTACGAAATCTCAAACCAGTCGTTCCCTTCCTGGGCGCGGGCGGTGAGGGTCTGGCCGTTCCAGTCGGCCGGGCCGTGCTCGCGGGTCAGGAGGCCCAGGGATTGGGTGGTTGGCGCCAGGGGGTCTCCTGTGTGGCCGTAGCACTGCATCCTCAGGCGCAGCGGACCCTCCACGGTGACGTTATGGCCGTGCTCGCCGCCCAGGTAGCGGGCGACGTTCCAGAAGCCCGGCCCAGGTGGGTCGCCGCTGGGGTCCAGGGAGTATGCCTGACGGATATCCGGCACCCGCTCCCACTGATTCCCCCACTCCAGGGCGTTCAGGTACAGGTAACAGAAGACCCGGCTCCAGCCGACGGTGGTGCGCAGGCTGGTAACTTCTATTTCTACGGCCGCTCCAGAGCGCTCTACATCTCCGAATACCTGCTCCTCATCGGTGTTCCCGTCTATCAACTCACAGGCAGGGCAAATTTCTTCCAGGCCGGGCGCGGTGTGCTCGTCGGACGAGGGGCGTTCCTGCTCTCCCTGAATGGTGCCGGGGCGACCCTCGGTCGCCGGACAGCCGTCCTCGGCGTTGCCGCCGCTGTTCGCGCATTCATCCTCTCCATCCGGCACGCCGTCGCCATCGGAGTCGCCGGGTTGGGGGTTGGGACAGCCCTCATTTTCAGGCGGGCCGGGCTGGTCGGGGCAGCGGTCGTCGGGGTCCAGTACGCCGTCGCCATCCCGATCGCCTATGGACTCCTGCGGGCAGCCGCCGGCATCGGCGCCGCCGGGGTTCCCGGCGCAGCGATCCTCTGCGTCGGGCACGCTGTCGCCATCCGAGTCGCCGGACCGGGGGGCGGGGCATCCCTGGGCATCCGGCGCGCCGGGCTGGTCCGGGCACAGGTCCTGCGAGTCGGGCACACCGTCGCCGTCCCGGTCCGCCTCTCCTCCAACGGGGACCCACCCGTCGTCGGGCGGGCAGCCACCCATCTGGGGCAGGCCCGGTCGGTCGGGGCAGTCATCGGCATCGTCGGCGGTGCCGTCCAGATCGGCGTCGGCGATTTCGCGGGCCGTGACCCGCACCGTCGCCAGCCCTTCATCATGCCTCTCGTTGTAGGCGCGCGCGGTGAGGGTGTGGTCGCCGGGGGTGAGGGGCATCCACGTCCAGGAGCCGCTCAGGCCGGCCGCGGTGCCGGTCGTCTCGCCGACCAGCTGACCGTCCGCCCAGAGTTGGAGGAGCACCACTCTGCCGGAGCGGGTCGTCGCTTCGGCCTGCACGCTGACGTTGGAACCGAGGGGCACTTCGTCTCCGTGCTGCGGGCTGTAGATGTGGACGGTGGGCAGGATCGCGTCCCGCTCCCGCAGGCCCCGCAGGGGGAGAAACTGACGGGCGGCCAGGAAGCCCCCACCGATGAGTGTGACCAGACAGCATAACGTGAGGGCAACCACCAGAACAGCGGTCCAGGCTCTTTTTCTACCCATTGTGTCACCTCCTGCTTCTCTGCACACGTTTCGCCATCACTGCAACGGGCAACTGAAGTAGCGCCAGACGGATGGTGCGCCGTGGTTGCCGGCGTTGTCTATCGCCCACACGTTCCAGCGATAGTCCCAACCTGCGCCCAGCCATTGAGTGACATCCACGTTGGGTTCGTAGATGATAAAGTACGGCTCAAGGCTCTGCCATTGCCCGTTGTTGTTCCGTTGCAGGCTGACGCGATAGCCCTGCAGGCCGCTGCCGCCCTGATCGGTCACGGGTTGCCAACGGAGGACCACCGGACTGCAGGAGCCCAGGTCCTGGGGCTTGGCCGGGTCGGTGCTGCCGGGTTTGAGGGACACGGGCGCGGGTGGTGGGGTCTTGTCCTGAGGCGGCTGTGGCGTGACGCAGGAGCCGCTAACGTTGATAGTCAGGTGGCGGACGTCGTGGGAGCCGTCCCGCAGCACGACATCCAGGGTATGGGTCTCTGAGGTGCAGGGACAGGTCTGATGGCTCCCCACGCCGACAACGCCATTCCCGTTGAAGTAGACGGCCTGGACGTTGGCCGTCTGCCAGTGGATGACGGTGCAGGTGCCGGCCGGGATGGTCGTGGCGTCGGCCCAGAAGTTGATGATGGCCTGGGGGAAGGGGGTGGGCGTCGGCGTGTGGGTGGGAGCGGGCGTGGGCGTTCTGCACTCGCCGGTGACATTGACGGTCACGGTGCGGGCATCCCGGGTACCATCCGCCCAGACCACCTCCAGGGTGTAGGTCTGGGGGGCGCACAGGTTGCAGACCTGCTGAGAGCCGTACCAGTCCACCGGTTGGCCGTTCAGGGTGGTGCTTTGGGCGTTCGGGTTTTTCCAGCTCAGCGTGGTGCAGCCCCCGGCCTGGACGGTAGCGGGATCGGCCTGGAAAAATATCTCCCGCTGGGGGGGCGGCGAGGTGGGCGTCCCGCATTCACCGGTGACGTTGAGGGTCACGCTTTGCACGTATTTATCTTCCGCCAAAACGATCAGATTATAGGTCGTGGTCTGGCAGGGGCAGACCTGCTGCTCGCCCTGGGCGGCCACCGGCTGTCCGTTCAACTCAATGCTCTGGGGCTGGACGCCGGACACGCGCCAATGCAGGACGGTGCAACTTCCGGCGGCGAGGGCGGTGGAATCGGCCGTGAGTTCTATCTGGACCTGGGGGGCTTCCCCTCTGACGGTTAGGCGCACCGGCTCCGAGGTGCCCGAGGTGCCATCGGCGGCGACGGCCCGCACGCGGAGGGAGTAGGTTCCCGGGCCGGGAGGAAGCCACTGGCCCGTTCCTTCCACCAGCCCTGCTGCACGGGAGGTCGTGCTCAGTTCTCCGGCGACGGCGCCGTTGACCAGCAGTTCCATCCTGGCAACGGTGGAGAGGGAGGCGTGAGCCGTGACGGAGACAGATACCCCCGGCGAGACCTGGGCGCCGTCCAGGGGGGTATCTATCCAGGCACGAGGGCCGCCGGCCACCCTCATTTCTCTCATTGTGGGCTGACATGCGCCGAGCAGAAGCAACGTGAGGGATAAGAGCAGTATTTTCCGGTTCATTAGATACCTCCATTTCTAATCACCAATAGCGAGCGGCTACCAGCGGCAGGTAGAGCCACGAGGACTGCCGGGAGTACTCATACGCGCCGATGTCCGGTTGAGCGTCGCGGGGGCGGTTCTCCAGGTCCACCGTCGGCGCGCCGTCGGCGGTGCCGGTATCTACCGCCGGGCTGCCCGCCTGGAGGTGATAATCTCCCGACTCCCCCCAGGCCGGGCGGATGAAGCGCGGGTCGCCGCACAGGTTCCCCGCGCCCAGAGAAGCGATATTGGCGCAGGTGTAGGTTGTATCCCCGTGCGTCAGCACGGTCTCGTTCTGCGGCAGGTAGAAGAGGTTGTGGTCGGCCACCAGGGTACTGGCCCCGTTGACGTAGATGGGGCACTCCGGCCCCCGTCCGCTGAAGACCGTGTTGCGCACCGTCACCTGCACTGGCACGGGGTTGTCGTACTGGACGTACATCAGGTAGTTGTGCCCCACATAGTCGTCCACCGTCACGTTGACGATTTCAAAACGGGCGCCCGATTGCTCCACCTGGTCAATGACGATGGCCGCCCAGGGGGAAGGTTCGGGATTGCCGTCGCCGCGGCCGTAGATGAGGGTGTTCTCCACCCGGCTGCCGTCGGCCCAGACCTTCACCCCGTCGCAGGAGTTGTTGGCGACGACGGCGCGGCGGATAACGGTGTGGGCCGCTTTGGAGTCCAGCCCGTCGCCGTAGTTGTGCTCGGCC
>DAOTWL010000155.1:0-14341 GCA_034435875.1 Anaerolineae bacterium | reverse complement strand
GAGCAGACCCGTCAGGCCCTGGCTGAGACGGAGGCCCTCTACCGGGCCGCCCGGGCCATCAGCGAGGCCACCTCTGTGGAGGGCATCGTGCGCGGCGCAGCGGAGGCGGCCGGCTCCCTGGGCTTTACCGCCTGCTCCCTCACCGTCGCCACCCTCACCGACCCGGACGGCATCCCCACCCACGGTGACATCTACCCGGTGGTGGCGGCCGGGGAAGAATGGCTCGCCCTGCCACCCATGCAGGCTTTCCCCATCGCCGACCAGCAGGCCGCCCGCCGGGTGCTGGATGAGCCGGATTTCATTCTGGTCTATGCCGATACAGAAGACCCCGAAGCGGATATGCCCCCCAAGGTCCGGGAGGCGACCCGCAACATGGGGATGCGCGGCATGGTCACGGCGGGGCTGAGCATCTTCGGGCGAGCCCTGGGCTTTCTGAGTTTCGTCAGCCCCACTCCGATCACCGGCCTCTCCGAAGAGCACATCCACCGCATCCGCACCGTCGCCGACCAGGCCGCTGTGGCGCTGGAGAACCGCCGCCTGCTGGAGGAGACGTCCCGCCGGGCGGCTCAATTGGCCACCGCCGCCCAGGTCTCCGGTGCTGCATCCTCTATCCTGAGCCTGGAGGAATTGTTGCCCCGGGCGGTGGAACTGATTCGCCAGCGGTTTGACCTGTATTATGTGGGTATCTTCCTGTTGGACGAGACGGGTCAGTGGGCGGTCCTGCGGGCCGGCACGGGCGAACCGGGCCGCCGTATGCTGGAGATGGGCCACAAACTGGAGGTGGGTGGCAAATCCATGATCGGCTGGTGCACGGCCAACGCCAAAGCCCGCATCGCGCTGGACGTGGGCGCGGAGGCCATCCGCTTTGATAACCCCCTCTTGCCCAACACCCGCTCCGAGATGGCCCTGCCGCTGATTTCCCGGGGCCGCGTCATCGGCGCGATGACCATCCAGTCCGAAAAGCCCGCCGCGTTCACCGAAGAGGGCATCACCGCCCTGCAGACGATGGCGGACCAACTGGCGACGGCGATTGAGAATGCCCGCCTCTTCGCCGAGACCAGCCAGACCCTGACGGAGACCCGGGAACTCTTTGAAGCCGGTCAGGCCATCGGCGCGGCGACCACTCCTGCCGAGGTGGCCCGGGCCCTGGTCGGGTACGTCACCCGCACTGGCCTGGACCTGGCCCGGGTTCTGACGGTAGATCCGCCAGATGCGCCAACCCACGTGGTCATGGGAGAGCACTGGACGGTAGATGGCCGCCCTATCCATCCCTATGGTACCCGTTTCCCCCTGGCGGATTTCGGCCTGCGCCAGTTCATCCAACCCACCGAAGCCATCACGGTGGAGGACATCTATACGGATACCCGTGTGGATGAACGGGCCCGTACGATTGTGGAGGTCTTGCGGCTGCGCTCCTTTGCTCTGGTGCCGATTTCCATCGGTCAGCGAATCCTGGGTGTGCTCTTGGTGGGACGGGATACCCCGCATGTCTATCCGGAGAGATTGCTCCGCAACCTCTGGACCCTCTGCGGTCAGGCGGCCATCGCGATGGAGAACCTGCGCCTGCTGGAGGAGACCCGCCGCCGGGCCCAGGAGTTGGAGGCCATCAACGAAATCGGCCGCACCATCAGTTCGGTGCTGGACCCGCAGGCCGTGATGCGGCAGATTGTGGACATCACCAAATCCCGCTTCGGCTACTACTTCGTCAACATTTTGCTGACGGAGGACCGCCGCCTGGTCTTTGAGGACGGGAGCACCATCGGGAATACCGACCGGCGGATCCCATCCCGCACTCTGGTGGTGGATATAGACCGGCCCGGCATCACCACCGATGCCGCGCGCACCGGGCAGCCGGTGCTGGTCAACGATGTGATGACCGACCCTCGCTTCATCACGGTGCCGGAACTTTCCGCCACCCGCGCGGAACTGGCCGTCCCCATTGAGGTCAAGGGACGGGTCATCGGCGTGCTGGATGTCCAGAGCGACCGCCCCTACGCCTTCACCCAGGCCGACGTGCTGCTGATGACCTCGCTGGCCAGCGCCGCCGGCGTCGCGCTGGAGAACGCCCGGCTCTTCGCCGAGACGGAGGCGGAGGCCCGCCGCCGGGCCCTCATCAGCGAAGTGCTCCAGGTCGCGGCCACCACGTTGGACCCCCGCGAATTGCTCCATCGGGCCGCCGAAGCCATCTCCCGTCAACTGGAGATGCCCGTCTTTGTCTTTGAATGGGAGCCGGAGATAGCATCCCTGCGACTGGTCACCGCCCGGAGCGCCAGCGGCGCTGAGATTCCCCTCCCGCGCCCGGAGGTCCGGATGAACCGCCAGCAGGCCCCGCCGATGCTGGATGCCCTGTTCCAACCCGGAGTGACCGTGTTGCGGGATATTCCCCATCTGGCGACGGGTCGGATGGTCGGTGTGGCCCGCCAGGGGCTGATGGATGCGGCGCTGGCGCCGCTGGCCATTCGCGGTCAGCCGCTGGGTTTGCTGGCCCTGGGCCGGCCGCCGGGGCATCCGTCCATTGATGAGGGCGAGGTGGAGTTCCTGAGCATCGTCGCGGCCAACCTGAGCGTAGCCTGGGAGAACGCCCGCCTCTACCAGGAGGCTCTGGAGACGGCTGAACGGCTCAAGGAGGTGGACCGGCTCAAGTCCCAGTTCCTAGCCAATATGTCCCACGAACTGCGGACGCCGCTCAACTCCATCATCGGTTTCTCCCGCGTCATCCTCAAGGGGATTGACGGGCCCGTCACCGAGCAGCAGCGGCAGGACCTGGAGGCCATCTTCAACAGCGGTCAGCACCTGCTGGGCCTCATCAACGACATCCTGGATATCTCCAAGATTGAGGCCGGCAAGATGGAACTCGCCTTTGAGCCGACCGACCTGCAGGAGATTATCCGGGGCGTGATGTCCACCGCCATCGCCCTGGTCAAGGATAAGCCGATAGAACTCCAGCAGTCGGTCCCGGCCGACCTGCCCACGATCACTGCCGACAGCCGCCGGGTGCGGCAGGTCCTTCTGAACCTGATCTCCAACGCGGCCAAGTTCACCGACCAGGGCTTCATCCGGGTGGAGGCGAAAGTGGAGGGGGATTTCGTGGTCATCTCCGTCTCCGATAGCGGCATCGGCATTCCGCCGGAGAAACTGCCGCGCATCTTTGAGGCCTTCACCCAGGTGGATGCTTCTCCTTCCCGCAAGTACGGCGGCACGGGCCTGGGGCTGACCATCAGCAAATCCTTCATAGAACTCCACGGCGGCAGGATATGGGTGGAGAGCGAGGTGGGTAAGGGGTCCAGGTTTACCTTCACCCTTCCCATCCAGGGGCCGCCTCAGGTCAGGCCGGGGGCCGGGCCGAAGGCGGAGGCGGCTCCGCCGGAGGAATTCCCCTCTCCCGCCCCGGAGATGCCCGGCCGGGTGGTCCTCTGCGTGGACGATGACGAGGGGGTGATCACCCTCTTCCGGCGATACCTGGATAAACAGGGGTATCGGGTGGTGGGCCTGAGCGACCCGTTCCGGGTGGTAGAAGAGGCCCGGCGGATCCGACCCTTCGCCATCACGCTGGATGTGATGATGCCGGGCAAGGACGGCTGGCAGGTTATTCAGGAGCTGAAGGCTGACCCCGAGACACGGGATATCCCGGTCATTATGTGTACCATTGTCAGTGAGCAGGGTCGGGGGTTAAGCCTGGGCGCTGCCGACTATCTGGTCAAGCCCATCCTGGAGCAGGACCTGCTGACGGCGCTGGACCGCCTGGACCGGGAAGAAGGCCGTCACCGGATCCTGGTGGTGGATGACCAGTCGGAGGACCGCAACCTGCTGCGGCGGATGATAGAGAGTCAGGAAGGATACGAGGTCTTAGAGGCCGCCAGTGGGCAAGAAGCCATCTTGCTGGTCCGTCAGCGGCGCCCGCACATCATCATCCTGGACCTGCTGATGCCGGAGATGGACGGGTTCGCCGTGCTGGAAGCGCTGAAGGCGGACGAATCCACCCGAGCCATCCCTATTATTGTTGTCACGGCCAAAGAGTTGACGGAACGGGACCGTCAGGTGCTCAACAACCGGATTGAAGCCTTGATCCAGAAGGGGGTTCTGCAACAGGAGGAGTTGTTGGAGGACGTGGCGGCGGCCCTGCGCAAACTGGAGCGCTCGGTTGTCCGATGACAACGGTGGGGCGGCGGCCATCGGCCGCCGCCCCACCCGTGACGGTTTCAGGAAGCGGTCACCCAACGGGGCGACCGCTTTCTGTTTCCGCTTCCATCAGCGCGCGCAGTGCGTAGGTCACCCGGCGGGGGCGGGGCGTGAGCAGCCCCAGGGACTCCCATTCCTGGGCCAGCCGCTGCAGACGGCGCATGGAGACCTGCCCTTGGAACGCCTCCCGCAGGCGGACCAGGTCAAACCGTCCATCTAAGTGGTCCAGCGTGTAGCGGACCAGTTCCCGCTCCAGCGGACTCAGGGTCGGGAAAGAAGCGGGTGGGCTGACCTGAGGGGCGATGGCGGATGCCTGAAGCATCTGCAGCCACTGGGCGGCCTCCGCAATCAGGTGGCCCATGTTGAAGTAGAGCCGGTTGGCCCACTCCGCCACTCCCTGCAGGTCGTGAATGTACGGCGGGGAAGTGAGCAGAGTCCCATAGGCCGCGAAGGGGAAATCCGCCCGGTTGAATACCCCGGCCCGGCCGTTGCTGGCCTGGGCGCGAATCACATCCCACCGCTCCTCGGTGACGGTGTAATCCAGCCAGAAGGTGACCAGGGTTCCGCCTGCCAGTCGCCAGTACCATGCCGCCCCCAGCCGCCCGACATAACCGGGTACGCGTCGGGCGATTTCCTCAAAGATCACGTCCGCCAGGCGCAGGGCCTGAAAGGAAGGGTAGAAGAGGGGAGCCATCGTCGTTCACCCGTCACATGTCGCAGGTCGCAGGGCGCGGGGCGTAAGGAGCAGGGAACAGGTCGGTGGTCCGTCGTCCATCGTCTATGGTCTGTGGTCTATCTCCGAAACTCCCGCGCCAGTTGTGCTGTGCTGATGTGGATCATCGTCGGGCGGCCATGAGGGCAGGTGCGCGGGCTCTCACATCCTTCCAGCGCCCGCAGCAGTCCCTCCATCTCCTCCCGGGAGAGAATCTGCCCGGCCTTGATGGCCCCCTGCTTGCACACCCGCCGGATGATCGCTCGCTCTATCTCGTCTCCCGCTCCCCCGCTCTCCTCCGCCAGCCCCTGGGCCACCTCGGTCAGGACATCCCGGGGATGGGCCGATGGGAGCGCCGCCGGTAGCGCCCGTACCAGAAAGGTGTTTCCCCCGAAAGGTTCCACTTCCAGCCCCAGGTGGCGCAGCGTCTCCTGGTGGGCCTCCACCAATCCTGCCCATTCGGGCGGCAGGTCCACCGCAACCGGCTCCAGCAAAGGCTGGACGGGTATTCCGCTGGCGCGCTGGGCCATCAGTCGCTCGTAGAGCACCCGCTCGTGGGCCGCGTGCTGGTCTATCAGGTAGAGGCCGTCCGGCCCCTCGGCGATGATGTACGTTGCGGCGACCTGCCCGACCACTCGCAGCATGGGCAACTTCGCCGCAGGAGCGACGGGCGGCACCATCAGGGGCATCGGCGTCGGCCGAAACGGTTCCCTCCGTGGCTCTTCCGGAAACCGGGATTGGGGTGGATGGAGGGCAAGGGATGGGCCGGGGATGGACTTCAGGGTCGGGATGCCCGATTCTTCGGCCACCGCCCGGCGCACGGCCCGCTGGACGGCCCGGAAGACCCCGTCCCCGTCCCGAAAGCGAACTTCCGCTTTGGCGGGGTGGACGTTCACGTCCACATCCTCCGGCGGGAGGGTCACTATGACCACCGCCAGCGGATACCGCCCACTGGGGATGAGGGTGTGGTAGGCCTGGATGACCGCGTAGGTCAGGCGCGCGTCCTGCACCCAGCGCCCGTTGACAAAGAGGGTGATTTCTCCCCGGTCGGCCCGGTGGAGGTGCGGCGGGCCCACGAACCCCTCCACCCGGACGGTCGCACTCTCTTCGGGGAGAATCTCCAGCAGCGCGCTTCCCACCCCCACCCCGTAGACCGCCACCAGCACGTCCCGCATCTGCCCGGTCCCGGGCGACCGGAAGACTTCCCGCCCGTCGTGGACCAGGGTGAAGCGGAGGGCAGGGTAAGCCATCGCGTAGCGGGTGACCCAGGCGTCTATGTGGCGCCGTTCGGTGGCGGAGGAGCGGAGAAACTTGCGGCGTGCCGGGACGTTGTAGAAGATGTCCTCCACGGTGACGGTCGTCCCGGGCGGGCGTCCGATAGGCCGGCGGCTGACGACCTCGCCCCCTTCCAGCCGGATGAGCGTGCCCGTTTCCTCACCGACGGCACGCGTGGCGCAGGTCACCCGGCTGACGGCCGCGATGGAGGCCAGCGCCTCGCCCCGGAAGCCCAGGGTGGCGATGCGGGTCAGATCATCAGCGGAGGCCAGTTTGCTGGTGGCGTGGCGCTGGAAGGCCAGTTCCACCTCGGCGGCGGGGATGCCGCCGCCGTCGTCGGCGACGCGCATCAGCCGTTTCCCGCCGTCGGCGACCTCTATGCGGATTTCCCGCGCCCCCGCGTCTATGCTGTTCTCCACCAGTTCTTTGATGACCGACGCGGGCCGTCCCACCACCTCACCGGCGGCGATCTGAGCGACAATTTCGGGAGGAAGGATGCGGATCATGTCGCAGGGCGCAGGGCGCAGGGCGCACGTCGCAGGTCGCAGGCACAGGTCGCAAGGGAGGGCAACCGCAAGGGTGGCCCCTACAACGGGATTCGCCGCTCCTCGCCGCGCGCCAGGCGGCGGATGTTGGGGCGCAGGGCCCAGAGGGTCAGGGCAGAGCTCAGCAGCGCATGGGCTTCGTATGCCCAGGGGACGGCGCCCCGGATGGCCCCCACCGCAAAAGCCAGCGGGAGGAAGATGGCGACGGAGATAGAGCCGACGGACGCGTAGCGGGAGAGGAGAGCGGCCGCTGCCAGCACGGGAATGGCCAGCAGGCCGCCGAAGGGCCAGAGGGCAATCGCCCCGCCGATGGAGGTCGCGGTGCCGGCGCCGCCGCGCAGGCCGAGGAAGAGGGAGTGGTTATGGCCCACCACGGCGGCGAAGCCCGCCAGCGCCTGCATCAGCGGCGGCCCATTCAGCGCCCGCGCCACCCAGACGGCGGCCGCGCCCTTCAGCGTATCCCCCAGCCCGGTGGCGATGGCGGCTCCCCATCCGGCGGCCCGCAGGACGTTGGTCCCGCCTGTCCGCCCGCTCCCCACCCGCCGCACATCCAGCCCTCGGGAGAGCCGGACCACCAGAAACCCCACCGGGATGGAGCCCAAGAGATAGCCTGCTGCCAGGGCGATCAGCCAGTACACCATTTTTGCCAGCATATTGCATCGGCGTTCGCGCTTTGCGGCGGCGGCCTGCGGCCGCCGCCGCAAAGCCCTATGGTCGTCCCGTACCCTTCTCGCCTGCTGAAGAGCAGGTATAGACACCGAGAAACTCCGCCAGCGCCTCCTCCCAGGGGCGCAGAGTGATACCCAGCGCGGCGGCGGCGGTGTTGGTCAGCGGGGCGAAGCGCGGCGGGATGGAATCCCGCTGGAACTGGTCCAGCGTGATAGGCTCCACAGGGATGTGCTCCCGCCCGGTCAGGCGAAGAATGGCCCGGGCGAACTCGTAGCGGGAACAATGGCCGCTGTTGGTCAGGTGGTAGATGCCGTAGGCTTCGGTGCGGATCAGCGCGGCCAGCGCGCCGGCCAGGTCCGGCGCGTAGGTGGGGTTGCTGACCTCGTCCGCCACAACGCGCAGGGCGCCCCGCTCATCGGCCAACTGGATGATGCGGTGGGGGAAATTCCGGCCCCCGGGGGCATAGAGCCAGGCCGTCCGAACGATGTAGAAGCGGGTCAGCAGATGGGATACCAGCCACTCCCCGGCCGCTTTGGAGCGCCCGTAGGGATTGATGGGGTGGGGCGGGTCCCATTCCCGGTACGGCTCCCTCGCCGCGCCGTCAAAGACCTCGTTGGTGCTGATGTAGACCATGGCTGCGCCGATCTCCGCACAGGCCAGGGCGACGTTCTGGGTGCCCACCGCGTTGACCCGGTAGGCCCGCTCCGGGTCCCGGGCGCATCCGTCCACGTCGGTCCAGGCGGCGGCGTGGATGACCACGTCCGGCGCGCAGGCCGCGATGGCGGCCCGGATGGCCGCGCGGTCGGTGATGTCCACCTCCGGGAGGTCGCCTCCGGTGACGGTCTCCCCGGCCAGCGATTCGTTCAGCGCCCGCCCCAATTGTCCCCGGTTTCCGGTGATGAAGATGCGCATCCTGTGCTCCTGGTTGAACAGAAAACGGCCGGGGACTATCCCTGGCCGTTCCGGGTGGAAGTGGAAGGTGCCCCTGGCGCGACTTGACCGCGCGGCCAGGAACCGAGGAGGCCCTGCCCAAGGGCATGGATGGTCCGCTTGTTTCAATTATACACGAAATGACCTCTACAGGCAACCTCATCCCACCCCCGCCGTCTGCGGCGACGCCTCCTCTTGAAGTTTGGCTTTTTCGGGGCAGGAGGTTGGAAAATCGCCGAAAATGGCCTTCCACTTTGCCGCCGCAATGAAAAAATCTTTCTTTTAGGCGGCGGAAGCGGTGGAGGCCTGTGCGGGAAGACGGCAGCAAAAAGGCCAAAGTTGAGGGGGAGGGGGTAGCGGCAAAGCCGCTGGGAGAGGGGTGAGGAAATCTTGCAAACGCTCTTGTCCCAACTCGTGTCTGAACTTCAGTGAGTAGGACCTTGACAGAACTTATCAGTGGGGGTATAACAATAAACGTCGTGGGGCCGGGGAGACCGCCGAATCTCGTAAAGTCGCACCGGCTGAATGTCTCAAAAAGTTGTGCCGGTCAGGGCCTCTGCCAGACCCATCTGCTGCCTTCGGCCCTTGAGAGCAACAGGGCCAACCGTCCCGTAACGACCCGCCCGAATGGCTGGGGTGCCCATCTCCGCCTGCCGCTAAAGCGGCGGGCTCAGGTACAAAGCCCCACGGGGCGAGGAAGCCCCCTCGGCCCTCCTGCCAAGTGCAGGTTTTTGCCGAAGTGGGGGGTTGTCAATCCCCTTTCCCTCTCCCGCCTGGGCGAGAGAGGGGAAGGGGGGGCCGGAGAGGGTTTTGGGGACGGCGGCTGTCGCCGCCGCCCCAAAAGCCCTTCTGCTCTCCCTCTCCCTGGCCGGAGGGCCACGGCCCAAGGAGCCTCGCCGGATATTCCCCCAGGAGAATGCTCTATGGAAGAAGAAATTGACCTGCGAGCCTATGTTCTGGTCCTCCTCAAGTACTGGAAGTGGATCCTCGGGACCGCTGTGGCAGCGGCCGTCGTTGCCCTGGCGGTGAGTTTCCTCCTCCCTCCCACCTACGAGGCTGTTGCCCTGGTGGCGGTGACCAAACCCCGCTATGTGATGCAGTTTGACCCTCGTATCGCACCGGTGGAATCGGTCAGTAACGCCGTCATCCAGCCCGCCTACAAGGCGTATCCGGAACTGGCCAGCAGCGACGAAGTCCTGCAGGAAGTACTGGCCCGGCTGAACCCGCGACCGGAAAAGTTGGAGACGCTGCGGGACTTACAGGAAATGGTGGAGGCGAAATCCGGCGCGGATCCGAGCGTGATCCGCCTGGCCGTTCGCCATCGGGATCCGGAGGCAGCGGCGCATATCGCCAACCTCTGGGCGGAGATTTTCGTCCGGCGGGCCAACGAAATCTACGGCACCGAGGCTCAATCTCAACTCCAGTTCTACCAGCAGCAACGGGAGCGGGCACGGGCCGAACTGACCGCCGCCGAGGAGGCGCTGGTGGCGTTCCAGGCCCGCAACCGGGAGTCGGTCCTGCAAAACCAGTTGAACTCATACCGGCAGATGCAGGCGGACTATCTGGCCGACCGGCGACAGATTACCTACATCGTGCAGGACATCCGGGGGCTGCGGGAGCAGTTGAGCCGCCAGCCTGCCGATCAGCCGGCGACCCTGGCGGACCAGCTGACCGCGCTGTTCCTGCAGATCAAGGCCTTTAACGCCCAGGCTTCGGCGCCCATCCAGTTGCAGGTAGATAGCGCGGCGACGCTTTCGGAAAAGTCCCTGCCGGAGCAGATCGCGTTCCTGGACGACCTGGTGCGGGTGCTGGAGGCCAAGTCGGCCGAAATTGAGAGGCGGCTGGCGGAACTGGAGCCGCAGATCCTGGCCCTGCAGCAGGAGTTGCAGGAGATCCGCACCGAGGAGGACCGGCTGACCCGGGCGCGGGATGTGGCCCGGGAGACGTACATGACGTTGGCGCGGAAGGTGGAGGAGGCCCGCATTGCCGCCGAGGACGCCTCCACGGGCGAGGTGCGGCTGGCCAGCCGGGCAGCGGTGCCGGAGAAGCCTATCAGTCCCCGCAAACTGCTCAACACGGCCGTGGCCGGCATGCTGGGGCTGATGCTGGCCGTCTTCGGGGCGTTCGTGGTGGAGTGGTGGCGGAGCGGGGCGGAGGAGCAGAGGAGTAGCGGAAAGGGTTGACGGCATCGTGAACCGCTGGAAGGATTGGTACGAACAGGGGAAGCGGGATTACGAACGGGCCCTGATTGACATTCGGTACGGATACTACGAATGGGCCTGCTTTACCCTCCAGCAGGCCACCGAAAAGGTGATCAAGGGTCTGGGGCTGGCGCGGGGCCTGACGCTCTGGGGACATTCCCTGACCGAGATGTTGAAGTGGATTGGGGAAAGCCTGGAGGTCCCGCCGGAGATCCTGGACCGGGCCCGACTGTTGGACCTCTACTATATCCCGCCCCGGTATCCGAACGGTTTCGCCTCGGGCAAGCCGGCCGATTACTTCACCGAAGCCCAGGCACGAGAGGCGCTGGATGCGGCGGATCAGATCATCCGGTTCTGTGAAGGTCATCTCCCTGGATCGGGATGAGGTCCTTCAGCAGTTGCGGGAGGTGGCTATAGAGGCCCTGAAGGCCTTCCCGGAACTCCAGGAAGTCCGGCTGATCGGCTCCCTGGCTATTGGCACCCACACCGGTACCAGCGATGTGGACCTGCTGCTACGGGTAACGGAAATCTCTGGCAATCCGCTGGAGGCGATGAAGCCGTATTTCTTCTTTTTTTCCAGTCGCCTGGGTATAGGCCTGGATATTCTCCTTTTTGGGTCGGATCTCCCCGCCGGATTGGAGGAGGCGGCGCGGAGAAATATCCTGCTGGCCGCGCGATAAACATACCCCCTACAAGGTGACGGCATGGTTTTCAATAAACACCTTATACTGGCAGGGAGGCCGCTTTTGCCCCACCTCCCTCGTCCCCCCTCCCCCATCGCTGCGTTTGGGGGATGGGCCGGGGGTGGGGCGGGTTTTGCGGCGGCTGAAGGCCGCCGCAAAACCCCCTCCTCCCCTCTCCCGCTTGCGGGAGAGGGGCCGGGGGTGAGGCGGGGTGAGGGCTGCCGCCGCAGGCGAGCGGGAGAGGGGGCAGATGGTGGGATGAGGCAAGCACAAAGGAACATCAGGCTTTGGAGGGGGAGGAGATGGTGGACATTGAAGAACTGAAGCGGGAAATTATCGAGCGGCTGCGGCCGCTGGACCCGGAGCGGGTGATCCTTTTCGGGAGTTACGCTGGTGGCAATCCCACCGATGATAGCGATATAGACCTGTATGTGGTAACCCGAGATGATTTCGTGCCGCAGAACTTTCGGGAAAAGGCGGATTTGAAATTGAGGGTCTCTGAACTTCTGCTGGACCTTCGTCTAAAATATCCCATAGACTTGATCGTCCACACCCGGCCGATGTATGAACAGTTCCGGAACACAAATAGTTCCTTTTCCAGAGAAATTTTCCGGCGCGGGGTGATTTTACTGTGAAGGGGATTACTCGGGATTGGCTTCTCTCTGCCGAGATGGACCTGAAGAGCATCGGGCGGATGCTGGATGATGAGTTTCTGGCTCCTGTGGCCTGCTTCCATGCCCAACAATGTGTGGAGAAATCGCTGAAGGCGATTTTAGAGGAGAGGGGCGTGTACTATCCCAAGACCCATGATATTTTAAGGCTCTATGGATTGGTCTCTGGAGCAGAAGACTTGGAACTGGATTTGAGAATGCTGCAGGTGTTAAATGACCTGTATATTGATGCCCGTTACCCTGGAGAGTTGGGCCTTTTGCCCCATGGCCGTCCCACCCTGGAGGATGCCCGGCAGTTCTACGAATTCGCTGCTGATGTCTATCGGAAAGCCTGGAAAATCATCACAGGAGGTAACGGCTCCCCCTGTGGCCCCAGTCGCCTACCGCCAGGCCCTGGAGTGGAAGCCGGGGGATGAGGGGATCCAGGCCAGGATGCGGGCGCTGGAGGGGCGAGCGGATGGTGGACATTGAAGAACTCAAGCGGGAAATTATCGAGCGGCTGCGGCCGCTGGACCCGGAGCGGGTGATCCTTTTCGGGAGTTATGCCACCGGAAACCCTACCGAAGGTAGTGATATAGACCTGTATGTCGTGACAAAGGACGATTTTGTGCCGGCCAGTTATCGCGAGAAAAGGGACCTCGTGCGGAAGGTCTCCCGGGCGATCTTTGACCTTCGGATGCAGGTGCCGATGGACTTGATTGTCCACACGCGGAAAATGAGTGAGGAATTCTTCCGAAGAGGCGGCACCTTTGCCCGGGAGATCCAGGAGACCAGGGTTATCTGGTATGAATAGGGAACTGGCTCTGGAGTGGCTCAAGTCGGCGGAAGCCGATCTGAAGACCATAGAGCGCATTCTTCAGGATGAAGGGCTATCTCACGGGGAATCACCCTTTCCAGCCACGAATTTCACGAATTGGCACGAAATGTTATGGCAAGCGCCACCAGGCCAACCGGGGGATTTGTGCCATTCGTGGCGAAAAGGTTTGCCACGAATTCCACGAATCGGCATGAAGGTATAGGAAATTTCGTGGAAATTCGTGCCATTCGTGGCGAAACAGAAAGGAGTCCTTTGTGACCGAGATCATCTACAAAGAACTCTCCTACGCCATTATCGGTGCCGCGATGGAAGTCCACCGCATCCTCGGCCCGGGGTTCCTGGAAGCGGTCTACCAGGCCGCCCTGGCCCACGAACTGACCCTGCGCGGCGTCCGCTTTGAGCAGTTCAAGCGGCTGCCGGTCTACTACAAAGGCGTCCTGGTAGGCGACTACGAAGCGGACTTCGTGGTGGAGGACCAGATTATCCTGGAGATCAAGGCCGTTTCGCAACTCCATCCCAAGCACGAGGCTCAGGCTCTCAATTACCTGACCGCTACTGGTCTGCGTCTGGCTATCCTGCTGAACTTCGGCACCGACTCCCTTGAGCGCCAGCGGGTGGTGAGGTGAGGGTTCGCCACGAATTGACACGAAGACTTTTCGCCACGAATTGACACGAAGACTTTTCGCCACGAATTTCACGAATGGGCACGAATTATAGAAAATTTCGTGAAAATTCGTGCCATTCGTGGCGAAGGAAACGTTTGCCCCGAATTCCACGAATCGGCATGAAGGTAAAGGAAATTTCGTGAAAATTCGTGCCATTCGTGGCGAAGAAAAACTTTGAAAATCTGTGCAATTCGTGGCAAAGAAAACCGCTCATCCGCTAATGAGAAACTCCGCAGTGAGTATATTCGTCCTCCTCGCCCTGATCCTGGGGTTGGGCCCGCGAATCCCGGCCCTCTACCACCAGGAGCAGGGGGCGCGCCTCCTGGCCCGCGCGCTCCTGGCCGAAGGGCGCGGCGAGGAGGGAAGCCTCTGGCTGGAACCCCAGCCCCTGACCCGCCCCGAGGCCCGCTCGCTGGCCGCAGAGGCCCTGGCGCGCTTTGAGGCCGCCGTCGCCGCCGACCCCGATAACTTCCAGGCCCACTGCTGGCGGGGCCGGGCCGCGCTGCTCCTGGACCGGCCCGAGGAGGCGATAGCCGCTTTCTCCGCCGCCGCCCGCCTGCGCCCCGCCAACCCCCTGGCCTGGTGGGACCTGGGCCTGGCCTACGAGCGGCTGGCCCCGGCCTCCGACTTTCCCGTCCCCGGGGCCGCAGACACGCCCGCACTTGCGCCGGATTCCAGACCGGTTATAATAGATACCACCGGCCCGATCCCGACCCTGATCCCGGCCGTCGCAGCAGAGGCGCCGCCGATGAGCGTACCGGATTCCGACCTTCCCGCTACCGGCCATTCCCTCCTGGCCACCGGCTATACCGCCTGGCTCCTGCCCGACGCGCCGGATGCCTGGCTTGGTTGGTGGGTGCCTCCGGAGCCCGTGCGGCGCACCGCGCTCCTCTTCTCCCCTCCCGGTCAGGTCTCCTTCCGCATCTCCCTGCCCGTGACCCCCACCGCACTCCTCTTCTGGATGGGGATGGACCCCCTCCTGCCGGCCCCCCGG
>DAOTWL010000154.1:0-5956 GCA_034435875.1 Anaerolineae bacterium | reverse complement strand
GTTAATATTGTCTCGGCTTCCCATCTCCTGGCACCGATGAGGACGACCTCGGCCATAGAGAGGTGGCGGGCGCGGCGGGAAGTCTATATCCACTTGCACATGCTGGATGCCCTTATGGACCAGGCCCGCACAGTCGGGTTGGGACCGGTTCAGCGACTATGGAACACAGGCCCCTGCCTGATCCGACGATTGCTGTTGTAAGCATCATGCTGGAAAAACGCTGGTTGGCTCTGTTACTCATAATCACTGTGGCTGTACGCCTCTGTCTTTCATTGGCGGCCTGTGATATCATTGATGTCCATAATTACGCGCGTGTAGCAGCCATTGTGCGCAATTACGGCATCATCGCGCTTTATGCACAAACCCCCGGCATTTACCCCTACCCGCCTGTATGGGTGTGGTTTGAGATATTGGCGCAATTCTTATCTGAAACAAGCGGGCTGCGTTTTGGGCTGCTAATTCGTCTCCCTATCATCCTGGCCGATACAGGGATTGCCTACCTGATTTGGACCTGGTACCACGACCGAATGACAACCGAGCGCCTTTTCTGGGGTGCGGCCTATGCGCTGAATCCTGTATCCCTCATCATTACCTGTCTGCACGGTCAGTTTGATGCCATCCCCGCGTTCTTGGCGCTGCTCGCTGTGTATTGGGCACAGCTGCGTCGTCTTTGCCTATCGGCGATAATCCTGGGGCTGGCAATCGCTTTCAAGTTGTATCCAGTGCTATTGTTGCCATTGGTGTTACTTGAACTGAAAGGCCACAAGCAGAGATTAGCTTTCGCCACAATCGCTATCGCTCCGACTCTACTATTTACCTTACCATTTGGCCTATATATGCCTGCCGCTGTGATGCGTGAGTTATTCTTATACAAAGGCGTAGCACTTCTCGGCATGCTGGTGCCGGCGCGATCGGTCTATGTGCCGCTTGCACATGACCACTTTCCTTTGGCACTGACACAGCAGATCATATCTGCTTCGCGCTGGCTTTTTGTTGTCGGTTATGTTGGATTGGTGGCAAGGCAAGCGCTCCGGCCAATCCCCCTCAGTGCAAGTTGTGTTGCCATCTTACTTTGGTTCTATGTTGCTTACGCTGGCATCTCCCCCCAATACCTGGTCTGGACCTTGCCGTTTTTGCTGACCCTTGGCGCTAACTCTGTCCTCTTTGCAGGAACCTATACCCTCGCGGCTGCATTGGCCCTATATGGTTTTTATGCCTATGCGGTGCCTGAAACTTTCTGTTTGCTACCATCCTTGCCTCTTTGGTTATCCCGCTTGCTATATGGGCTGTTTGGAACGCTCTGGTGGCTCACTTCAGGAGTGCTCCTGATTTGGCTCGGTGGAAGAAGACAGACTGCGAGGAAGCCAGAGCCATGATCCGCGTTTTGCACATTGCTCGTTATCGCGCCCCCTCTATGGAGCGCAAACTGGAACTGATGGCCGCCCGGCCCGGCTTCTCCTTCTGGCTCATCCGTCCGGCCGTCTGGCGGGATGAGTATGGCCAGAAAGAAGTGAACCCGGCGGTGCTGGGATGTCAGGTTATCCGGGTGCCCATACTGGGCCGGACGAATGACCCCCACCGGGCTCTTTACCGGACCTGGACTTTTAGCCTGCGGGCCGTGCAACCGCACATCATCCACGCTGAAGAGGAGCCCGACAGCCTGGCGGCCCTGCAGATTGCCCTGGCCCGCCGGTTGTTTGCGCCGCAGGTGAAACTGATTCTCCACACCTGGCAGAACGTCAACCGTCCCAAACGGTGGTATGTCTGGCTGGTCACCCGCATTTCCCTCAGGGAGGCAGATGCCATTCTTTGCGCCAACCAGGAGGCCATACGGGTACTGCGGGAGATGGGATACAAAGGGCCTGCGGAGGTCATTCCCCCTATCGGAGTGGATACGTGTGTCTTTCGTCCGCTGGAACGTCGGCTGGACCCAACGACGTTCCGGGTAGCCTATGCCGGGCGTTTCGTGCCGGAAAAGGGGCTGGATACCCTGCTGGAGGCGGTGGCTCGTCTGGGCTCCGGAGTGGAGTTGTGGCTGATTGGCGACGGCCCGCAGCGGACTGTGCTCCAATCGCTGGCGCAGGGCCTGGGGATCAGCGACCGGATCCGCTGGATTCCACCCGTTTCACCGGAGCAGATGCCGGAACTCCTGGCTCAGGTGAATGTGGTAGTGCTTCCTTCCCGTACCACTCCGGTTTGGAAGGAACAGTTCGGGCGAATCCTGGGGGAGGCGATGGCCTGCGGAGTGCCGGTGGTGGGTTCCGATTCCGGCGCAATCCCGGAAGTCATCGGGGATGCGGGGCTGATTTTTCCGGAGGAGGATGCGGAGGCGCTGGCGGCGTGTTTGGACCGGCTCCGGCGGTCACCTGGTTTGCAAGCAGAGCTTACCACACGCGGCTTGGCGCGAGCCCGGTTGTATGGTCAGGAGACAATCGCTGATCTGACGCTCGCTTTTTATCAGAGGATATGAAGGCTGCGCCCTTTCTGACAGTTGTTGTTCTCACCTATAATACCCGTGACCTGGTTCTGCAATGCCTGTCAAACTTCTATGACTATGCTATCCGTCTGGGGTGGCAGATCATCGTGGTAGATAACGGTTCCACCGATGATACCGCCCGCGCGCTGAATGAGAAATTCCCCGATGCAGAACTTCTCCGCAGCGATCAGAATCTGGGTTTCGCCGGTGGCATCAACCTGGGCCTGAGACGGGCTGCGGGGCAGGTGATTGTTCTGATGAACAGTGATGTGTCGGCTTCCGCCGAGACTCTACAAGGCGCGGCTGAGGCGCTTCTGGCACAACCGGGGGTGGGCGCTCTTTCCCCTTTGCTCCGTACCCCCGATGGGAAACCTCAAGCCTTTGCCTTCGGGGATGACCAGACTCCCGGGTACTTGCTTCGGCGTGGATTGAAAGCCATCCTGGGTCTCGGGCCCATGCACCAGTGGGGCGTACAGCATCCTTTAGAAGTAGATTGGATTTCCGGTGCGTGTATGCTGGTGCGTCGGGAGGTCATAGAACAGGTGGGGCTACTGGATGAGCGGTTTTTCCTTTACTTTGAGGACAACGATTGGTGTCTGCGAATGAGGAAGGCTGGCTGGCGTATCCTCTACGATCCCCGTTTTGAAGTCGTGCATCTGGGTGGTGCATCTCTGCCGCAACGACATCAGGCAAGTCAGGTCTATTACCAGAGCCTGATCCGGTTCACAGCAAAGCACTATGGGCCCTTGAGGGCTGGAGTGGTTCGGATTCTATTGGCCAGTTATCGCGCTTTGGCGAAGGTGATTCACTGAACAGGGACTCAAAGAGGCAATGACCCTCTGCCTGGACCTCTCCCCCATCGTCCACCAAAAAGCCGGGCTGGCCTCTTATGCCCGGGAACTGGCGACCCAACTGGTGGCGATGGAGGCCGGCATCTCCTGGAGCGCGTTCCACTACGACCGCCAGCCACCGGCCTCCCTGCCTCCTCCGCTGGATGCTCTCCCTTGCCGTGTGATCCCCTGGGGCGCTTACCGCTGGCGCCTGACCACGGCGCTGGGCCATTTTCTGGAGCCAAGTATGGATCGTTTCTTTCGGGGGGTGGACCTCTTCCACGCCACCGAGCATCTCCTGCCCCGGTTCTCTGCTATCCGGACCGTCTTCACCCTCCACGACCTCATCTTCCTCTTCCACCCCGAGACCCACAAACCCATGAACCGCTGGTTTCTCACCCTGATGATGCCCCGCTTCCTGCGGGCCGCCGATGCCGTCATCGCCGTCTCCGAGTGCACGAAACGGGATGCAGTGCGGGCCTACGGCATCCCCGAGGAGAAAATCACCGTCATCTACGAGGGAGTGAGCCCCCGCTTCCGCCCCGCCGATCCGGCAGCCATCGCGGCCGTCCGGCAGAAATACGGCCTCCCGGAGCACTTCATCCTCTACGTCGGCACCATTGAGCCCCGCAAGAACTTGACCGCCCTCCTGGAAGCCTTCGCGAATTTGCAATCTGCAATCGGCAATCTGCATCTGGTCTTTGTGGGCAAAAAGGGCTGGCTCTACGAGGGCTTCTTCCGCCGCCTGCGGGAACTGGGCCTGGAGGAACGGGTCCACTTCACCGGCTACGTCCCCGATGAGGACCTCCCCGTCCTCTACAGCGCCGCTGACCTCTTCGTCTTCCCCTCCCTCTACGAGGGCTTCGGCCTGCCGGTGCTGGAGGCGATGGCCTGCGGCGTGCCGGTGGTCTGCAGCAACACCTCCAGCCTGCCCGAGGTGGCCGGGGACGCGGCGCTCTTGGTGGACCCCACCGACGTCCGGGCCCTGGCGGCGGCGATGGAGCGGGCGCTGACCGACCAGGCCCTCCGGGCGACCTTGCGGGCGCGGGGGCTGGAGCGGGCCCGCCGGTTCACCTGGGAGGAGGCGGCGCGGAGGACGCTGGAGGTATATCGGCAGGTATCAAGGAATATTTGACCTCTCCCGTATTTGTGTTATCATTACATCACAAAAATCAGGATGATAACACTTTTCGGAGGCCAGCGATGATCCGGACTCAAATCCAGTTGGAAGAGGCCCAGTATCGCGCGCTGAAAGAACTGGCGGCACGCCAGCGAGTCTCTGTGGCCGAGTTGATCCGTCGGGCAGTAAGCACCTGGCTGGAGGGGTCGGCCGAAGTCTCCGAAGAGGAGCGCCGTCGGCGGGCCATTGCCGCTGCGGGCCGGTTCCGGAGCGGGCTGGGAGACCTGGCCGAAAAACACGATGAATACCTGGCTCAGATTTACTACGAGGAGACCCATCCCCGATGAGAATCTTTGTGGACACCTCGGCTCTCCTGGCGGTGATAGACAGGGATGATCGTTTTCACCCTTCGGCCTCTCGGTTCTGGGAACAACAGTTATCCGGGCCGGCTGCTTTTCTGACCAGCAATTACGTTGTTCTGGAAGCCACGGCCCTGGTCCAGAATCGGCTGGGCATTGCTGCCGTTTCCCTGCTCCACGAGGAGATTTTGCCTGTTATCCGTCAGGAATGGGTTGATCCTCCTCTTCATCAGAGGGCAGTGGCGGCATTACTGGCCGCCCGTCGTTGGGATGTCAGTCTGGTGGACTACACCAGTTTTGAATTGATGCGTCGGTCAGGCCTTCGCACCGCTTTCACCTTTGACCGCCATTTCGCGGAGCAGGGGTTTGAGGTTGTGCCACCGGTATGAGCCCCTTCAAGTGATTAAAGGGTCTGGGGATGAGAGATAAAAAGTCCGAAGCACTGGCGGCCGCGCAGGCCTGCGCGGAGTTGCTCAAAACCCGCTTCGGCGCTCGCCGGGTCATTATCTTCGGTTCTCTTGTCAGTGGAGGGCCCTGGCATGAGCGCTCAGATATTGATTTGGCCGTAGAAGGGTTGAATCCGGCCGATTACATCCAAGCCCTCTCTGCCTGCTGGGAACTGCTTCCTGAAGGCGTTGGTCTGGATCTGGTGCCTCTGGAGGATGCCCGCCCTGAAATGCGGGCTCGCATCTTGGGGGAGGTGACTATGCCGTCAGACCCTCATAAAGCGCTGCTGGAGGAAGTTCAACTGGAACTGGACAATCTGACCCGACTTGTCCGGAGCACACAGGCGCTTCTGGCGCGGCTACCTGCCCAACCGGATGAGTACGAGATCCGCAGCATAGGCAGTCTGCTGCACGATTTCTACTCCGGGGTGGAGCGCATCTTTGAGCGAATCGCTGTGCGCCTGGACGGTGATCTGCCGGTCGGGCCCAGCTGGCATACCTATCTTCTGAAAAGGATGACCGCGCCGTGGGCCGAGGTGCGTCCGGCGGTTATTGACCGGGCGCTGGCCACCCGGCTGCTGGACTATCTGCGCTTCCGACACCTCTTCCGTCATACCTACGGCTTCGACCTGGAATGGGAGAAATGCCGGCCGCTGGCCGAGGGGATGGCGGAAACACTGGAGGCGCTGCGGGCCCAGTTGAGGGCTTTCCTGGAGAGCCTGAAG
>DAOTWL010000153.1:0-1515 GCA_034435875.1 Anaerolineae bacterium | reverse complement strand
TATTCGATGCTCCCTCACCCCTCCCCCGGCGGCTTCGCCGCCACCCCCTCCCCTCTCCCGCTTGGCGGGAGAGGGGAGGGGGTCGGGGGGTGGGGTGAGGGCGGGGGCTGGCCCGCCCGGATGGGCCTGGCGGCCGGCCTGAGCCTGGCCCTCTACCCCCTGCTCTTTCTCTGGACCGACCTGGTGGGATTGCACCTGGGGCCGCTCTACGCCTGGGGGCCCGTCGTCCTGGGGCTGGCCGTGCTGGCCTGGCGCCACCGGCGCTGGCGGCCCCGACGGGGGTGGGAGGCCCTGCGGGTCTGGGCCCGCTCCGAGGCCCTCTGGCCCGACCTGGCTTTCATTGTCATCCTGGCCCTGGTCTTCGGCGTGCGGCTGCTGGTGGTGCGCACGCTGGAGGCCCCGATGTGGGGGGATTCCTACCAGCACGCGGTCATTGCCCAGTTGCTGGTGGACCACAGCGGGCTGTTTGATTCGTGGGAGCCGTATGCCGAACTCCGGTCTTTTACCTACCATTTCGGTTTTCACAGTGCGGTTGCAGTATTCCACTGGCTGACCGGAACCCCGGTGTACAGGGCAACCCTGTGGGTCGGGCAAATTCTCAACGGGCTGGCAGTACTGGCCCTATATCCTCTGAGCGTTCGGGTCAGTGGCAACCGGTGGGCTGGGGTATCGGCTACGCTGATCGCGGGGCTACTTCTGCCGATGCCGATGTTCTATGTGAACTGGGGTCGGTATACGCAACTTGCAGGACAGGTTATTTTGCCCGTTGCCATAGTTTTCACGTGGGACTTTCTGGAAACCCGGCGGCGAAATTGGATGCTGGCGGGACTGGCCTGGCTACTGATCGGAGGGCTGGCTCTGACCCATTACCGCGTGCTGATATTTTTTGTAATTTTTGTTATCGCCTGCCTCTTGTTAAACCTGAAGGACCGCCGGCTTCAGGCGCTTTCCAGAATTAGTGCTCTCGGAGTCGGGGGAGGCATTTTATTCCTGCCTTGGTTTCTGCACACCTTTGCCGGGAACATTGTCCGGATTTTCGGAAGACAACTAACAACTCTCCCCACGCGTGTTTCCGATTTCACGCGCCAGTACAATGCCATTGGAGATATCACCCGCTTTATGGCTCCTCTGGGATGGTTGCTGCTGATCTGGGCGATTGGGTTTGGGCTCTGGCGGCGGCAGCGTGGCGCTCTTCTTACATCGCTCTGGTGGTTTCTGCTCCTGATTGCGACGAATCCGGATTGGCTGTACCTGCCGGGCAGTGGCGCTATCAGTAATTTTGCTCTGTTTATTGCCGTCTACATCCCGGCCGGCTTGCTGATAGGGTATATGATTGGAGAGTGGATAGCATCTCGGAGCAGCAGGTTCTGGGCACAAGCGCTCGCGGTGTTGATGTGCGTGTTCGGCGTGTTCGGTGGAATGGAACGTTTGGGTGATATAGATGTGGTCTCGCACGATCTTGTCACTCGTCCAGATTTAAGGGCAATGGCCGGGATTCGGGAAAACTTGCCGGAG
>DAOTWL010000152.1:0-19811 GCA_034435875.1 Anaerolineae bacterium | reverse complement strand
TGATGCGGGAGGTGGCCCGGCAGCGGGAGCGGGCGTGGGAACTCTTTCTGACCACCAGCGGCCTGCGGCTCCTGCTCTTTCTGGGCGCGTTCCCGCTGCTGGGGGGCTTCCTGGCCGCCTGGCAATCCCTGGAGGCCCCTCTGGCTTCGGAGACGGTCTGGGCGACGGTGCTCCTCTACCTGGGGCTCCTGCCGGGGAGTCTGGCCTACGGCCTGGCCGCGCTCTTCCGGGGCCACGAAAAGCACGAGTACCCCGCCGCGATCCAGACCGTCACCACGATCATCAAAGTGACGCTGGGGGTCCTGGTGCTGGTGGGCGGGCTGGGCATCGTCGGCCTGGCGGGGGCCTCCATTGTGACCAACTTCTGCACCCTGGGCATCCTGGCCGTCCTGGCCTATCGCGTGCTTCCTCACCCCTCCCCCAGCGGCTTCGCCGCTACCCCCTCCCGGGTGGCCCGAAGGGCCGGGGGAGAGGTGAGGAATATGCTCGCCCAATCCTGGCCGCTGATGCTCTCCCTCCTTCTGCAGGCCCTCTTCCCCGGCGTCAACGTCCTGCTCCTCCAGCGGCTCCAGGGGGACGCCGTCGTGGGCTGGTACGACGCAGCCCGTAAATGGGTGGACGCGCTGAACATCATCCCGTCTTTTTTCACCATCGCGGTCTTCCCGGTGGTGGCGCGGCTGGCGGTGGAGGACCGGGAGGGTCTGCGGGTGGCGTACCGGCTCTCCGTCAAAGTGCTCCTGGCCGTTGCCTTCCCGACGGCCGTTCTGGTGACCTTTCTGGCGACGCCGCTGGTGGGGCTTCTCAGCGGGTCGGCCTTTCTGCCCCACGGCGCGATTGCCCTGCGGCTTCTGGTCTGGTCGGTCCTCTTCGGCTGGTTCAACAGCCTGACCAACTACGTGCTCATCGCGCTGAACCGGCAGCGGTACGTCTTCCTGGCCTCTGGCGCACGGGTGGCTTTTACCGTCGTGGCGAACCTGTTGCTGACGGGGCGCTACAGTTACGTCGCCTCGGCCTGGATGCTCATTGGTGGGGAGTTGCTGCTGGCGGTTCTCTTCGCCGTTGACCTGACGCAACAGGTGGGGGCGCTGGGTTGGCGAGAGATGCTGGGGCGGCTGACGCTGGCGGGAATGGGGACGGGGGCATTCACAGCGGCGGTGGCCCTCTATAGCCGACCGGTGGCGCTGCTGGTGGCGCTCCTGGCCTACCCGCTGCTGGTGGTCGGGCTGAGGGTTTTCACCCCGCGCGAGCGGGCGACGCTGAGCTCGCTCCTTCCGGCCCCATTGCGGCGGTTCTGGGCCGCAAAAGCGGCCCCGGGGGGCTGAGGCCATAGTGCTGACATTCCCGTGGCGCAGGCTTTAGCCTGCGGATACCGGCCTGGCGGCCTGCGTTCCGGTGGCGCAGGCTGGTAGCCCAAAGGGATTTTGCGGCGGGCGGCGAAGCCGCCGCCCTCAAAACCCCCTCCATTTCCCCTCCCCTCTCCCACTTACGGGAGAGGGAAGGGGCCGGGGGAGGGGTGAGGGCCCCGCCGCCGAAGACGAGCGGGAGAGGGGCCGGGGGTGAGGCGGGGTGAGGGCAAAAAGTGTCACCGATGATGAACCATCCCATCCTCATCAGAACCATCCCAAAAACCATATCCATTCGTGCAATTTGTGGAACTGGACTCTGGCGAATCTTCCTTTAGAGATTTCTGCACGTTTTCAAGAATCGCCAGACTCCAGTTGTGGAAAACAGGGCATAAGGAGGGAACCATGCAACCGCAAACCAGCACTTTCCTGGAATGGCTGAACCGTTGGGAGGCGGAACTGCCCGCCGTCCCCCTGGAATCGGTGGTCCGGGAGCCGTCCCGGACGGCGATCCTCTCGGTGGACCTGATCAAGGGCTTCTGCACCATTGGGCCCCTGGCCAGCCCGCGCGTGGCTGGCATTGTCCCCGCCGTCGTGCGGCTCTTTGAACGGGCCTACAGCCTGGGGGTCCGCCACTTTATCCTGACTCAGGATGCCCACGACCCTGACTCGGCGGAATTCGGTGCCTTCCCGGCCCACTGCGTCGCCGGGACCGCCGAGAGCGAGACCGTAGACGAATTGCGCCACCTCCCCTTCTCCGACCTGTTCGTGATCATCCCCAAGAAGTCTATCAGTTCCAGCATCGGCACCGAACTGGTCCCCTGGCTGGATAGCCACCCGGCGGTCAACACCTTCATCGTTGTCGGCGACTGCACCGACCTCTGCGTCTACCAGGCGGCGATGTTCCTGCGGCTGCGGGCCAACGTTCTGGGCCGGCAGGATTTCCGGGTCGTCGTCCCCGCCGACGGCGTCCAGACCTACGACATGCCGGTGGAGACGGCCCTCCAACTGGGCGCGCTGCCCCACGACGGCGACCTGCTGCACCGCATCTTCCTCTACAGTATGGCCCTCAACGGCATAGAAGTCGTCGCCCGCCTGACCTGATCTCGCGTTTCACGTTTCCCGTTTCCCGATAGGAGGCCCTATGTCCCTCCCCGACCGCATCGCGCAATGGCTCCGGGACTATCTGGAGACCGCCGGCGCCGATGGCTTCGTCTTCGGGCTGAGCGGCGGGGTGGATTCTGCCACCTCCGCCGCGCTGGCCGTGCGGGCCGTCGGCACCGACCGGGTGCTGGCGGCCCTCATGCCCTGCCACTCCCAGCCGGAGGACCTCCGCCTGGCCCAAAAGGTCGCCGACACCTTCGGCATCCCCACCGTCACCATAGACCTGACCCCTATCTACGATGCATTGCTGGCGACTCTCCCCCCCTCGGAGAACGCCCTTGCCCCGGCAAACATCAAACCCCGCCTGCGAATGATCACGCTGTACTATCTGGCCCAGTCCCGCAACTACCTGGTACTGGGCTCAGGGAATAAAAGTGAACGGAATGTCGGCTATTTCTGTTATGACGAGCAAACGCGCGCTCTGACCCCAGAGGGCCTGAAGACCTTTCGGGAATTGCAACCGGGCGACGTCGTTTTCAGTCTTGACCTGAGAGATGCAAAAGTCATAGAGCGTCCGGTTGCCGGGGTATATACGTTTGAGTACGAAGGAGAGATGCTGGCATACGGAGGTGAGAAGAGAAGGAGCATTGACCTGATGGTCACCCCTAATCACCGCATACTGATAGAGCGACAGGGGCAGTTGGAATTCCGGCGCGCCGATGAATTGCCCCGTCGCCCAACGCCTTTGCCACTTCCCTGCCCCTGGGAAGGAAGTGGAACACCCCCTCCGGTTTTTGAGTTTGACAACACAGACATTGGACCCAACGCGCGACGGTTCTCGCCGATGCCGATGGATGAGTTCTTATATATCCTAGGCCTCTACATCGGGGATGGGCATGCTCAGACATATCCTGTACTTCAACCGGTCAAAGGTACCGGGAGAAAACGGGACCCCCAGACAGGCCGTTTTGTGGCCGGGGAAGCCGAGACCACACTTGTACAGTATACCGGTTACAGAACATGGTTTGCCCTACCGGATGGCAGCAAGGGTCGCTCCCGGCTCATCGCAATTCTGGAGAAAAACGGGATTGAATGGGGGGCTACACCGATAGAGGTTTGGGTGAGCGGTCGGCCCTTCTATCAAGCGATGGTGGAGTGCGGGACCTCTGCAAAGGAGAAACAGATTCCCTTATGGGTGATGCGATATCCCGCCAAATATCTTGCCCATTTACTGGAAGGGTTGATGGATAGCGATGGAGATGGGAATGGATGTTACTACACTTCATCTCGCCGTCTGGCAGAGCAGGTGGCCGAACTGGGGTGTAAGACCGCAAGAAATATCGTCCTTCGGGTCCGTCCTCCCCGAACCGCCGTTCGTCGGGACGGAATCCCGGTCCGATCTGGGATTTCTTACGAAGTCCGTATTTACGGGAATGGGCGTCGTTGGCTGAACGGTGCGAAATTCCGGCGAGTGCCCTACAAGGGCATTGTGTGGTGTCCGGATGTGCCGGAGACGCACAATCTGTTGGTAGAACGGAATGGGAAGTTTCTGTTCTGTGGGAACACCAAATACGGGGACGGCGGGGTGGACCTGCTCCCTCTGGGCGGCCTCTACAAGACCCAGGTGTGGGAACTGGCGAGGGAACTGGGGGTGCCGCAGGAGGTGATTGACCGTCCTCCCTCCGCCGGCCTCTGGCCCGGCCAGACCGACGAGGGGGAGATGGGCATCACGTACCGGGAACTGGACCGGGTTCTGGCGGCGCTGGAGGCGGGAGACCTTTCCGGGCTGGACCCGGCGGCGGTGGAGAAGGTGCGGGGAATGATGGCCCGCTCCGAGCACAAACGGCGGATGCCGCCCGTATTTGAGCCGTAAAAGACGACCGGCGCCTGGATGGCCCAGGCGCCGGTCATCTTTTTATTCGGACGGGCGGCTTAAGCCAGCGCAATCTCCTTGCTGCTCTCCCACAGCCCGTGGATGTTGCAGTAGGAGGTGGCGATGAGGGTGCCCGGCCCGTTCACCTGAACCGAGAAGAGGGCCACCGGGTGGGTGTACGCCGGCCCCTGGTTGGCGCCCTTGACCGATTCCCCGTGGGCGGTGAAATCGCATTTGCCCACTTCGTAGATGAACTTATCCCCCTCCGGCTGGAAGTAGAGGGCGATCCAGCGGATGTGGTGCTCCGTGGTGTTGGGGTGGGGGATTTCCTTGCCGACGGTGACGGTCACCTGGAAGGGCTGGTTGGCCACTACCTGGTCGGGCCCCTCTATGACGGGGACGTGCTTCTCCGCTTTCCAGTCTGCCGATTGAATCCGATCTCCGAGTTTCATTTGGTCCTCCTTGAAAATTGGATGGGTCTTGTGGCCGATGAACGGCCGGGCTACCGGCGGCTGTTCACCGCTTTTCCGGTTCCACAATTCGGGGTGAGATGGTGGAATCGCTCCGACCACCGCAGTCCTTGCTGCGGGTGGCCTCAAAGGCACATGCCTCGGAGCAGTAAACCCGGTCTCCCCTCCGTACCGGTTTCCCCTCTATGGGTTCGCCACAGTAGTCGCATCGCATCTGGCTCATCGTTCCCCCCTTTCTGCCCGCTGAATAAAACGATATTCGTCTTTCATTTTAGCCGAACTTGGGCGAAATGTCAAGCCCACCGTCCCTCCCACTTCAGCCAAATGTCACTTGACAGGGACAGAGATTGGGGGTAGGATTGAAAACTACTGATTGAAGCAAACCGGTAGGTCTGCAGGAAATCGTGGTGGCGCTCTCACGGGTTTAAGAACCCCCAGATGTAGGACAGCCTTTCCAGGCTGTCCTCAAATATGGCGGGCTGAAAGCCCACCCTACGTCTTTCCACGATTCAATGCAGTGCTACCAGCAAACCGGACCGCGAGGAGAAAGGTATGGACGCTTTAGAACATCTTCGGGAACTGGCGATAGAAGGGCGGAGCAAGATTCTCCTGCTGGTGATGGACGGCCTGGGGGGGCTGCCGATGACGCCCGGCGGCCCCACCGAACTGGAGGCCGCCCATACTCCTAACATGGACGCGCTGGCGGCCCGCTCCCTCTGCGGGCTGAGCACCCCCATTGCCCCGGGCATCGCCCCGGGCAGCGGCCCCGCGCACCTGGCCCTCTTCGGCTACGACCCCTTCCGCTACGAGATCGGCCGGGGCGTCCTGGAGGCGCTGGGTATCGGCTTTGACCTCCAGCCCCAGGACATCGCCGCGCGCGGCAACTTCTGCACCCTGGACCCCGAGACCGGCGTCATCACCGACCGGCGGGCCGGGCGCATCCCCACTGAGGTCAGCGCGCGCCTCTGCGCCAAACTCCGCGCCATCCAACTCCCTGGCGTGCAGGTCTTCGTGGAGCCGGTTAAGGAGTATCGCTTCGTCCTGGTCCTGCGCGGTGAGGGGCTGGAAGACGGCCTGACGGAGACCGACCCTCAGCAAGTGGGCAAGCCGCCGCTCCCGGTCTATCCCACCCGTCCGGAGGCAGCGCGGACGGCGGAACTCCTCAACGAGTGGCTGGCCCAGGCCCGTCAACTCCTGGCCGACGAGTACCCCGCCAACGGCTGTAACCTCAGGGGAATGGCCAAAGACCCCGGCCTCCCGAAAATACCCGAAATTTACCGCATGCGCTGCGCGGCGATCGCCACCTACCCGATGTACCGGGGCGTGGCGAAACTGGCCGGGATGGACGTCCTCCCCACCGGTGAGACGCTGGAGGATCAGGTGGAGACCCTCCGGGCCCACTGGTCGGAGTACGATTTCTTTTTCTTCCACGTCAAAAAGACCGATAGCGCCGGAGAGGACGGCGACTTCCAGCGCAAGGTGGAGGTCATTGAGCACGTAGACCGGGTCCTTCCGGACATCCTGGCGCTGGAGCCCGACGTCCTCATCATCACCGGCGACCATGCCACCCCGGCCCTCTGGAGGGCCCACTCCTGGCATGAACTCCCCGTCCTCCTCTGGTCTCGCTACATCTGCCCGGACGACGTGACCCAGTTCGGCGAACGGGCCTGTATGCGGGGCGGCCTGGGGCATATCCGCCACGTGGACCTGATGCCGCTGGCGCTGGCCCACGCCGGCCGCCTGACCAAATTCGGCGCGTGATTTCTCTCACCGCAGAGAACTTAATTTTTAATTGTTAATTTGCTCTCCGCGTTCTCTGCGCTCTCTGCGGTGGAATTCCCTGCTGCGAGGACCGACAATGACAACTCCACCCCGTCCCATCCTTACCGAGGATGACTACCTCCGCTGTATCCGCTGTGGGCAGTGCCTCGCCGTCTGCCCGACCTACCGGCTCACGCTGAACGAGACCGACTCCCCCCGCGCCCGCGTCGCGCTCCTGCGGGCGGTCCGGGAGGGGGTGCTGGAGCGGCCCACCGACCGAACGGCGGCGCAGTTCTTCCGCTGTCTCCTCTGCGGCGCCTGTACCTTCACTTGCCCCAGCGGCGTGACGGTGGACCGGGTCCTGGAACTGACGCGCGGGGAGATGGCCGGTTTGGGCCTCCTCCCCCAGCCGCTGGCCGCGCTGAACGCGCGCATCCGGGAAAGCCATAATATCTCCGCCGAGCCGCCCCAGAGCCGTCTCCTCTGGGCCCAGAACCTCCCCGCCATGCCCACCGGCGTCGGCAAGGCGCAGGCCGAAGTGGTCTATTTTGTCGGCTGCGTCGGTGCCCTCTTCCCCCGCAGTTACGGCATCCCCCAGTCCTTCGTCCAGATTCTGGAGGGGGCAGGGGTGGATTATGCGCTGCTGGGCACCGAGGAGTGGTGCTGTGGCTATCCCCTGGCCATCAACGGCGACCTGGAGGGGGCGCGGGAAATGATGCGCCACAATCTGGAGGCGGTCCGGGCGGCCGGCGCGCGGACGCTGGTCACCACCTGTCCCTCCTGCTTCCACTTCTGGAAGCACGCCTACCCGGCCGCACGGGAGGAGGACCTGGGCTTTGAGGTCCGCCACGCCACGGAGTTCCTGGCGGACCTCCTGGAGAGCGGCCGGGTTCCTCTGCGGGACGACCTGCCCCAGCAAACCGTCACCTACCACGACCCCTGCGACCTGGGCCGCAAGGGCGGTGTCTTTGACGCCCCTCGCCGGATTCTCCGCGCCATTCCGGGGGTGACCCTGGTGGAGATGGCGGAGAACCAGGGCGGGTCCCACTGTTGCGGCGGTGGGGGCAACCTGGAGAGCATGGACCCCGCCCTGAGCCAGGGGGTCGCCGCCCGGCGCATCCGTCAGGCCGCCGAGACTGGCGCGCAGGTCGTCGTCTCCGCCTGCCAGCAGTGCGAGCGCACCCTTTTCAACGCCGCCCGCGCAGAGCGCCTCCGCCTGCGGGTCAAGGACATCGCCGAAATCGTCCTGGAGGCGATGAAGAGGTAAGAGGGGCTTTCAGCCTGTCCGGACGGCCTGGAAAGGCCGTCCTACACGTAACTCCTGTTATTGATCCGCGCTGACCAGCGCTCGTCCGCATTCCCAAATTCTGCAGGAGACGTATCAATGGCCGATCACATCTGGATTGACCGTTTGCAGGAAGTTTTGGGCCCCTCCAGAGTCTTCACCAGCATGGAGGACCGCATCGCGTATTCCTACGACGGGACGTTCGCCCAGCAGTTGCCCGACGTCGCTGTCCTCCCGGAGTCCACGGAGGAGGTGGCGGCGGTGGTGCGGGTCGCCGCTGAGTACCGGGTGCCCGTCGTCCCCCGGGGGATGGCCTCCGGCCTGGCGGCGGCCTCCGTCCCCTTCTCCGGCGGCATCGCGCTTTCCCTCACTCGCATGAACCGCATTCTGGAACTGGACGAGATGAACCGGACGGTGCGGGTGGAGGCGGGCATCATCACCGCCGACCTTCAGGCCTGGGTGGAGGCCCGGGGTCTCTTCTACCCGCCCGACCCCTCCAGCAACAAGCACTCCACCATCGGCGGCAACATCGCCTGCAACGCCGGCGGCCCCCGCTGCCTCAAGTACGGGGTGACCGGCGACTACGTCATGGGCCTGACCGTCGTCCTCCCCGACGGCCGCATCCTCCAGACCGGCGGCAAGGCCATCAAGAACGTCGTCGGCTACGACCTGACCTCCCTCTTCGTCGGCTCGGAAGGGACACTGGGCGTGATTACCGAGGCATTGCTGAAATTGATTGCCAAACCCCAGTCCGTCCGCACCGCACTGGCGGAGTTCCCCTCCCTGGACGACGCCTCCCGCACCGTCAATGCCATTCTGGCGGCGGGCGTCGTCCCGGCGACGCTGGAACTGATGGACGAGACGGCCATCGCCTGCATTGAGGAGGCGATGCACCTGGGCCTGCCGCTGGACGTGGAGGCGATGCTCATCATAGAGACCGACGGCTCCGACGAGGAGGCGGTCCGGCGGGAGATGGAAGTGGTGGAGCGGGTCTGCCGGGAGAGCGGCGCGCGGAAGGTGACGGTGGCGCGGGACGAGGCGGAGCGGGCCCAGTTGTGGCGGGCCCGGCGGTCGGTCTCCCCCTCGCTGGCCCGCAAGGCCCCTAACAAACTGGGGGAGGACATCACCGTCCCCCGTTCCGCCATCCCGGAGGCCATCCGCCGCATCAAGGAGGTCAGCGCCCGGCATGGCCTGCCCATCGTCGTCTTCGGCCACGCCGGGGACGGCAACCTCCACCCCAACATCCTCTTTGACAAGCGGGACCCGGCCCAGTGGGAGAAGGTGGAGGTGATGGCGGGGGAGATATTCGGCGTGGCGCTGGACCTGGGTGGCACCCTCTCCGGCGAGCACGGCGTGGGCGTCCTCAAGCGCCCCTATATGGAGCGGGCCCTGGGCCCGGTCTCCATAGACGTCCAGCGCCGCATCAAGGAGGCCCTGGACCCGCTGAACATTATGAATCCGGGGAAAGTGTTACCGTAGCGCAAGATTCATCTTGCGCCACCCACTACACCTCATAGACCGTCTTCTACCGCCGCAATCTCCCGCACATCCACCCGCCGGGCGCGACCTTCTTCGTCACCTTCCGGCTGGCGGGGGTCGCTGCCGCTGGAGGTCATAGAACGCTTGCGGGAGGAACACCAGGAGGAAGAGCGACGGTTGCAGGAGCGCCTGAGCGGCCCGGCGCTGTGGGAGGCACTGTACCGCCTGCAGAAGAAGTTCTTCGGACGGTACGATGACTGGCTGGACCGGATGGCGTCCGGCCCCACCTGGTTGCGGGAGCCGGCCGTGGCGGAAATCGTCGCCGGCGAAATTCGCCGTCTGGACGGAGAACACTACGACCTTCTGGCCTACTGGGTGATGCCCAACCACGTCCACCTGCTGGTGGATTGCCACCGTTTTGGTGCGGGGAGGGACACCCGAGGCCATCCATCCGCTCTGAGCCACACCCTGCATCTCCTGAAAGGCCGCACAGCCCGTCAGGCCAACCAGCACCTGGGCCGCCGCGGCCCCTTCTGGCAGCACGAGAGTTACGACCACTTCGTGCGGGACGAGAAAGAACTGGGGCGCATGGTTGAGTACATCGCCACATCATTTCCAGGAGGTCTCCATGCCCTCTAACGACCGCCTTACCCGCTGGGTCCAGGAAGTGGCCCGGCACTGTCAACCCGACCGCATCCACTGGTGCGATGGCTCCAAAGAAGAGTACGACCAACTGATGGCGCAGATGGTGGCCCGGGGGAGCGCCATCCCCCTGAAGAAGCGGCCCAACAGTTTCCTCTTCCGCTCCCACCCCAGCGACGTCGCCCGGGTGGAGGACCGGACGTTCATCAGCACTTCGTCCCGAGACGATGCCGGCCCCACCAACAACTGGATCGCCCCGGACGAACTGAAGGCCACTATGTGGGCCCTCTACGAGGGCTGTATGCGCGGCCGAACGATGTACGTCATCCCCTTCTCCATGGGCCCGCTGGAATCTCCCATGGCCAAAATCGGCGTCCAGATCACCGATAGCCCCTACGTCGTCTGCAATATGCACATTATGACGCGCGTGGGGACCAGGGTACGGCGGGCCATTGAGGACGGGGCGGATTTCATCCCCTGTCTCCACTCCGTCGGCGCGCCGCTGGCCCCAGGCCAGAAGGACGTCCCCTGGCCCTGCGCTCCGATGGAGCAGAAGTACATCAGCCACTTCCCGGAGGAGAACCTCATCTGGTCCTACGGCTCCGGATACGGCGGTAACGCGCTCCTGGGCAAGAAGTCCCTCGCCCTGCGCATCGCCTCTGCCATGGCCCGACGGGAGGGCTGGATGGCGGAGCACATGCTCATCCTGCGCCTGATCAGTCCCGAGGGGCGCTGGTACCACATTGCCGCCGCCTTCCCCTCCGCTTGCGGCAAGACCAACCTGGCGATGATCCGGCCCACTATCCCCGGCTGGCGGGCAGAAACTCTGGGGGACGACATCGCCTGGATGAAGATCGGCCACGATGGCCGCCTTTATGCCATCAACCCCGAGAGCGGCTTCTTCGGCGTCGCGCCGGGTACCTCCTACAGGACCAACCCGGCGGCGATGGACACCCTCTGGGGCAACATCATCTTCACCAACTGCGCGCTGACCGACGACGGCGACGTCTGGTGGGACCGGATGACCCCTGAGCCGCCGGCCCATCTTATTGACTGGCGGGGACGGGACTGGACACCGGATTCCCCCGACCCGGCGGCCCACCCTAATGCCCGCTTCACCGCCCCCACCCGGCAGTGTCCGGTCATCTCGCCGGACTGGGAGAAGCCGGAGGGGGTGCCGATAGACATCTTCATCTTCGGTGGGCGCCGGGCAACGACGGTGCCGCTGGTCTGCGAAGCCTACAACTGGGACCACGGCGTCTTCTTGGGCGCGACCCAGTCCTCAGAGACGACGGCGGCGGTCATCGGCGAGGTGGGGCGGGTGCGCCGCGACCCCTTCGCCATGCTCCCCTTCTGCGGGTACAACATGGGGGATTACTTCGCCCACTGGCTCCAGATGGGCGACCGCCTCGGGGATAAGGCCCCGCGCATCTTCTACGTCAACTGGTTCCGCAAAACCCCCGACGGCCGCTGGCTCTGGCCCGGTTACGGGGAGAACAGCCGGGTGCTGGCCTGGATGTGCGCGCGGGTGGACGGGCGGGCCGGGGCGGTAGAGACGCCCATCGGGCTTCTGCCGCGCCCGGAGGACCTGGACCTGCGGGGGCTGGACGTGCCGCCGGAGGACGTCCAGGAACTGCTGCGGGTGGACGCGGATGCCTGGCGGGCGGAACTGTCGGATATAGAGCGCCACTTCGCCCGGTTTGGCGACCGTCTCCCCCGGCGGCTGGAGGAGCAACGGCGCGGGATTCAGGCCCGGCTGGGGTAGAAGAGATGAGGACTCTTTTCTCGTGGAGACGGCGGACAGGGACCGATTCCAGGCGCGGGCCCTGATTATCGCCACCGGCGCCAAACCGCAGCGGCTCAACGTGCCGGGCGAGGAGCGGCTGGTCGGGCGGGGGCTGAGTTACTCCGCAGTGACCCATGCCGGACTCTTCCTGGGCAAAGACGTGGCGGTGGTGGGGAACGGCCGGCGCGCGCAGTGGGCGGCCGCCAGCCTGGCCCGCAAAGCCCACCGCGTCTACCTTCTCGCCCCGGAACCCCTGGTGACCACCCCGCTGGCCTCCAAACTCCGCCGGATGGATACCGTCACCCTGGTGGAGGGAGCCGCCGTCCAGGAAGTCCTGGGGGACCTGTACGTGGAAGGCCTGCGCGTCCGGATGCCGGATGGAAGGGAGCGGGAGATACCCGTCCAAGGGGTCTTCGTCAAACTGGCGCGCATCCCCAACTCGCAACTGGTCCGGGGGTGGGTGGACTGCGACGAGCAGGGGCACATCATCGTGGATGTCTACTGCGCCACCAGTTGGCCGGGGGTGTTCGCAGCAGGTGACGTTACCCTGGTCTCGGAGCAGGTACTGGTCCACATCGGCGAAGGGGCCAAGGCGGCGCTCTCCGCCTACCACTACCTGCTGATGCAGGGAGGGCCGGCGGGGTCGGGGAACGTGCCAGGTGCTTCCCGAAGTGCCGGGCACGTTTGTATCGGCGTTACCTGGAGCGGCGGGCCAGGAGCGCCAGCACCACCGTGACGGCCCCGCCCAGCGTCAGCAGGGCCAGCAACTTGTAGAGCCGGGACGATACACTCAGCGCCAACAGGCCGAAGACGCCGCAGAAGGCCCAGTAGGCCAGGACGATGACCGGCTGAGGTACCCCCAGGTCCAGCAGGCGGAAGTGGAGATGTCCCCGGTCGCCCTGGGTGGGCGGGCGCCGGTGGCGGACCCGGTCCACAATCTGCCAGGCGACATCGGCGATGGGGATGCCCATGACCAGGAGGACAGTGGCGACCCGCGCGCCGGCCATAATGCCCAGGCATCCCAGGGCGTAGCCGAGGAAGAAGGCGCCGTTGCTGCCCATAAAGACGCGGGCGGGGTGGAAGTTGTAGGGGAGAAAGCCCAGGGTGGCGCCCAGCAGGGCGATGGGGAGAAGGGCCACGCTGGGCTGACCCACCCGGTGCATGTGGACCGTCAGGACGACGCATAGAATCGCCGCCACCCCCGCCGCCAGCCCGTCCAGGCCGTCCAGCCAGTTAACGGTGTTGATCATCCCCGCAATCCAGAAGAGGGTCAGCACCACCACCAACGGCATCGGGAAGACCACGACCCGGTTCGTCAGCGGGTTGTTGACCCGTTCAATAAAGATGAGGGTGGCGATAGCGATGCCCCCGGCGACCAGTTGGGCCAGCAGTTGAAGGCGAGGCGAAAGGTCCCAGCGGTCGTCGGCCAGGCCGACCCCGAACATCCAGATGCTGCCGAGGACCAGCCCCAGCAGGCGGCGGGGCTCTTTGGGGTCTGCCGTGGGGATTTGCAGCGCCAGCCCGACGGCCAGTGCCAGCAGGAAAGGGAGAAATATCCCCAGTCCGCCGGCCCGGGAGACCTGCCCCTGGTGCTTCCGGCGTCCCCCCGGAGAGGACGTCATCCCCCAGCGGTGCCCCAGGCGCGCCGCCAGCGGCGTGAGGACCAGCGCCGGGAGCGCGGCGGTGACAAAGACCAGCAGGTAGGCCAGTTCGGTGCGCATTGGGGAATTTTGATTTTACCGCAGCGGCCGCAGAGTACGCAGAGCAATGTTGGAAAAACTCTGCGCCCTCGGCGTTCTTTGCGGTGAATTTTTGCAGTGAACTTGTTATTCCAGGCCCGGAATCTCCAGGCGGACCACCTCGCCGTGGACGTTGACGATGATGCGGAAGCCCGTCATCCACAGCGCCAGCCGGAAGTCTTCCGTATTGACCGCTCCCGGCTCCAGCATCCGGTCCATATTCTCCAGACTCATCTCCAGGGCGGCCCGGGTGAAGGGGTCGTCCGCCCCCATCATCTGCATCGCCCCCTCTATCAGTACGTCCTTCATCGGCAGGAAGCGTTCCTTCAGTTGAGCCAGCACCTGCCGGTCCACCTCTATCGCGTCCACGTGGCGCAGGAAGTCGCCCTCGGGGATCGCGTAGCAGGTAGCGGTGCCCACCTGAGCCACCTGGACTGGCTGGCCTTCTTCGTTGTAGATGAGACCGGCAAAGAGGGGTTCTCGGGTCACCGTTCTCCTCCCCGGAAATCGTACAGGCCGTCCTGGAAAGGGAAGGCCGTACCGCAATCGGTGCAGAGCAACCGGTCGCCCTCGTCCACCAGCAGGAGGGAGCCGCAGGCCGTACAGCGGAAGAAACTGCCGGGCGGCGCAGGGGGCCGGTCTGCAGGGGCGGCCGCGCGCACGAAGACGCTGGGGGTCAATTGCCAGAGCGCGCCCGTCGGTTGCAGCAGTCGGTCCAGAGCGACCAGCCACCCCCTCGGCACCGTCCGTTTGAGAAAACCGACCCGGAAGTGGGAAACGGTACGGGTTTGCGCGATCCGCAGTCCGCATTCTTCCAGATGACGGCGAATCCATGCCGGGTGGAAATCGTAGTTCAGGGGGACGAACTCCACCGGTTGGGGGTCAAAGGGAGACCAGGACTGACGGCGCAGGAGATAACGGAAGATGGCCTTCAGATGTCGTTTGCTGGCGAATTCCAGAACGAACGTGCCGCCCGGGGCCAGGATGCCGGCCACGTTGCGCAGGACGGCGGGGGCATCGGCGGCGTGGTGGAGGGTCCGCACCATTACCACGGCGTCAAAGAGGCCCGGAGCGAAGGGGAGGCGGTAGAAGTCGCCCAGGACGTAGGTGTACCGGGGCCGCCCCCCCGGCCCGGCGTCGCCCAGCCGCTCCCGCGCGTCCTGCAATTGGGAGCGGGCATAGTCCAGCAGGACCACCTGCTCGTAACCGCTGTAGAGGTCGGCCAGACGGCCGAATCCGGCGCCGATTTCCACCAGGAAGCGGCCCGTGGGGGGCAGGAGCGCCCGCATGGCTGCCCGTTCGGCCCCGTCCTCATACGCCCGCCCCGGCACCCAGAATTCGGCCCGGTACCGGGAACCCTCGTAATCACAGATCGGCGGAGAGGTCATCAGCGCTTTCGCTTTTTCCCCTTCAACGGACGGAGGGTCACATGGAGGTAGGCGAAGTCCCCCTGCGGGGGGATCAGGTCCGTCACCTCCACCACCTCAAATCGGTCCTCCCCCAGGACCACCACTTCGCCCAGACGGGGAGGGGTATCCCGGTTGACGATGGCGCCGGGGTGGCGTCCGCCCAGCACGACGTAACTGACTTTGTAAATCATGGCGGCCTCCCCCTACCATCCGGCGACCACTCGCAGGTTGCGGTGGCGCAGTTTGAACGAGAGGTCGCGGGCGATGTTGCGCATGACGGTGTAGCCGATGGTGTGGTTCTGGTCGCAGAGGCGGTAGAACGCATCTCGCGGGAGGATGAAAATCGTCGTCCCGTCCACCATTGCGCGGACAGTGGCTGAGCGAGCCCCCCGGTCCACCAGCCCCATCTCGCCGAAAATCTGCCCTTCTCCCAGGCGGACCACCGGCGTCGCCTCGGGCGGGCCGGGGATGTCGGGGATGGTGCCGTGGGGGACCACGACTTCCACCATCCCCTTCTGGATGATGTAGAGTTCGTCGGATGGGTCCCCCTCGCGGATAATGGTCTCGTCGGCATTGTAGGTAGCCCAGTGGCCGATAGCGATGAGTCGCTGGAGGTCCTCCTCCGCCAGCCCGCAGAAGAGGTCGCTGCGCTTCAGAAGTTCGGTCAGTTCTTCCATTCCTGTCCTCCTGGCCCATCCCTGGTCTTCGTCTCCTCTATCGGTGAAGAGGACACGGAGAACACTGGGCTCTCGCTACATGGTACGGCAGAACAGGGAGATTGTCAAGGTAGCCCGCTGGGGTACAATTCCTCACTGGGAGGCTTCATATGCTACAGCGAGCGCAGGACCTGTACGAGCAGTTGGTAGCCTGGCGGCGGGAGTTTCATGCTCACCCTGAACTGGGCTTTCGGGAGACCCGGACCGCCGCCCGGGTGGCAGAAGTGCTGACCGAATTGGGCTATCGCGTCCGGACCGGGGTGGGGCGGACCGGCGTGGTGGCGGAGCGCGGGAAGGGGCATCCCATCATTGGGGTGCGCGCCGACATGGACGCGCTCCCCATCCAGGAGGCCAACGATGTTCTCTATGCCTCCCAGGTCCCGGGCGTCATGCATGCCTGCGGGCACGATGCCCACACCGCGATGGCCCTGGGGGTGGCGAAATTGCTGGCCGACGAGTCGTTCCCCGGGACCATCCGTCTGCTCTTCCAGCCAGCGGAGGAGGTGGCGGACGAGGAGGGGGTCAGCGGGGCGCCCCGGATGATCCAGGATGGCGCAATGGAGGGGGTGGACGCCGTTCTCGCCCTGCACGTGGACCCCTCTGTGAAGACAGGGGACATAGTCCTGGAGACCGGTCCAGCATCGGCGGGAGTAGATACGTTCTACGCCACCATCCTGGGGCGCGGCGGGCATGGGGCCTCTCCCCACAAAGCGGTGGACCCCATTTACATTGCCGGTCACGTGATCCTGGCCCTGCACGGCATCGTTTCCCGGCGGCTGGACCCGATGGCGCCCGCGGTCATCAGCATCGGCTCCATCCACGGCGGCCAGGCTGATAACGTCATCCCGGAGCGGGTGGAGTTGACGGGGACCATCCGGTATATGAAGCCGGAGGTCCAGCGGCAAATCCATGCCGAGATAGAACGGGCGCTGCAGGTAGCCCGCGTGCTGGGCGGGGATTACGAACTCCGCCTGGAGATGGGCTACCCGCCGATGGTCAATGATGCCCGAATCATAGACCTGTTGCAAAAGGTTACTGTGGACCTGCTGGGCGAGGATCACATCCAGCCCCCCCATCCGGGGATGGGGGCAGAGGATTTCGGGTACTTTTCGGCGCTGGCTCCGGGCGCGATGCTGGGCCTGGGATGCCGGATAGAGGGGGATGAACGGGTGGCCCACAACCCGCGCTTTGATATAGACGAACGTTGCCTGCCGGTGGGGGCAGCCGTGCTGGCGGAGGCGGTCCTGCGCCTGCTCCGGGGGGAGAAGTAAGCCCTGGGGGGCCATTTCTACGTCGGCGGCACTGCGGCGGCGGCCCAAAGGGCCGCCGCCGCAAAACCCTCCCCTCTAATGCCGGAGCACGCATGGCAGATATGTGTGCCAGGAGGCCCCAGCAACAACCCGAAGGGCCAGGGCAGTGGACTGGACCGGGCTGAGCGGGCCGGTCGGAGAGACGACGGTGATCGTGAGACGGCCCGTCAGGGTGACGGGCGCGGTGGGGAGCCCCGTCGGGGTGATCCAGAGCGTCTGTGGGGTCATGCCGGACAGGGGGGAGAACGTGAACCACGTCCCGCTCCGCAGCGTTGTCCATGCCAGCGGGTCGTCCGATCCGATGTTCCGTAGGTCCATCATATGGGCAGGGGGGAGCAGGGTGCCGTCGGAGATGAAATACGTGAAGGTCAGAGCGGGCGGGATGTCTGCCAGGCGCGGCCGGCCCACGTCCACCGTCACGGTCATCCGCTGGGTGCCGTTGACCGCTCCCGGCGGGTCGGTCACCGTGACGGTGATGAGGCCCGTGTAACGTCCAACGGCATACCCGGAGAGGGTCGCTGTCAGGGGCTGAATCCGGATGCTGTCCGTCGGGGGCCGTCCGGATGCTGGGGTGATGGTGAACCAGTCGCCGCTCCGGACGGCCGTCCAGTTCAGCGGACAATAGAGGGCGGTTGGGGTGACCGTCCGGCCGGGCGGGCGCAGGGCGCCCGTCGCCAGGCTGTAGGTGAAGGTAGTTCGCTGCGCCATTTTCTCTGCTCTATCTCCTTAAATATAAACGCAAAGGACGGGGCAAACGATGGCCCCGTCCCCTGCATGCGTGAATCGGTGATGGCTTAGCGATAATTATACCACATTGCGCGCTTGATGCCACCTTTAAACATAACGATTCAAACTTCCTCACCCCACCCCCAGCGGCTGCGCTGCTACCCCCTCCCTGAAGTTTGGCCTTTTCGCCAGCGGGATAAAAGAAAATATATTTTTCATTGCGGCGGCTTTGCCGCCGCAATGAAAAATATTTTCTTTTTACCCTCTCTCGCCGGTTTGGGGCGGCTTCTCAATTTTCTTTTCCGCCCCTTCGCCCAAAAAGCCAAAGTTCAGGGGAGGGGGTGCCGCCAAAGGCGGCGGGGGAGGGGTGCGGATGAGTAGTTCCTTTAAACCACGTTGTACTCCCGAATCAATCTCCCCTCCCGAAAGCGGGTGATGGAGAGGGAGGAGACGTCCAGCGTATGGGCCCGGCCGTCCAGAATCTCCTCTGCCAGCAGAAGCCCGCAGATGGGGCCGTGCATGAAGCCGTGCCCGCTGAAACCCCCGATGATGTAGAACCCTTCCAGTTCCGGCACCCGGCCCAGAATGGGGTGCGCGTCCGGCGTGACCTCGTAGAGGCCTGCCCAGTGGCTGGCCAGCGTGGCCTTCTCCAGAATCGGCATCCGCTTCATCGCCGCCTCCAGATGGACCAGTTCCCACTCCTCGTCCACGGACTGGTCAAACCCGGGCGGCTCGTTGGGGTTGGACATGCCGGTCAGGATGCCCGGCCCCTCCCGATGAAAGTAGAGGGACTGGGCGAAGTCAATGACGAAGGGGAAATCGGGCGGAACCTCCGGGAGCGGCCCCGTGACGACAATTTGGCGGCGGACGGGGACGATGGGGATGTCCAGCCCGGCCATCCGCCCGACCTCGCCGGCCCAGGGTCCCGCCGCGTTGACGACGACGGGGGCGGCGACCTTCCCCCGGTTGGTCACCACACCCTGCACCCGGCCCCCGGCGACCTCTATGCCGGTGACCTCCACGTCGTTGAGGAGGCGGGCCCCCAACCGCCGCGCCCCGGCGACGTACCCCTGGACGACGGAGTTGGGGTCGGCCAGGCCGTCCCGCGCGTGGAAAGTCCCCGCTAAAACTCCTTCCAGGTTGATGAGGGGCACCATGCGGGCGATGTCGTCCACTTCCAGCCATTGGGTCATCACGCCCAGCCGGTGCTGCATCTCCACATTCTGCCGGAAGGCCGCCACGTCCTCCTCGCGGGTGAGCAGGAAGAGGTAGCCGCAGTAGCGCAGGCCGATGGGCTGGCCCAACTCCTCCTCAAAGCGGTCCAGCATGGGGAGGCTGAGGAGGGAGAGGCGGACGTTGATTTCGGTGCCGAACTGGTAGCGGATGCCCCCGGCGCACTTGCCGGTGGCCTGGATGCCGAAGAAGGGCTCCCGCTCCAGCAAGAGGACGTTGCGGCAACCCTTCAGGGCCAGGTGATAGGCGGTGCTGGTGCCCATCACCCCGCCGCCGATGATGACAACATCTGCAGTGCGGGGAAGTTCTGTCACGGTTTCCCTTTTCGTCTTCGTCAAATAAGTACTCTACCCGGCTGTGAGTGCCCGAGGTGCCTGAAACTCCAGTTGGTACAGCAGGATAATGGCGACCAGATAGGCTATTGTCTTGGGCATCATCATCGCGCCCAGGACCGGGTACTGCTCCGCGCCCAGGATGGTCACCCAGTAGGTGGCGAAGGAGACGACCAGGCACCAGGCAATCGCTCCCAGCAGGCGGCGGTCCCGCCCACCGGCCTCCGACCGGTCCCGGAAGAGGGCCAGGATGACGGTCAGTCCCATCAAGGTGAAGGGGATGTTCCGGTAGATGCGCCAGCCCGGGGCGGCGGCTCCCTCCCAGCCGTTCAGCGGGCAGGGGAGCAAGCCCAGCCGGACCGCCAGCAAGCCCAGCATGACCCACGACCAGAAGTCCCAGCGGATTCCTCGCCGTTCCTGCCGGTACTGGAACAGGAACAGGTAGAAAAGGCTCATCGTGGCCGAACTGATGACCAGTCCCAGGGCAATCCAATCCCAGTGGCGGCCGAACCAGGTGAGCAGATAGGGAAGGGGATTCCCGGTGACGGTGCGATAGATGCGGGGGATGGTGTGAAAGGAGTCGCCGAGGGCCAGGATCAGGAC
>DAOTWL010000151.1:0-10408 GCA_034435875.1 Anaerolineae bacterium | reverse complement strand
CAAGCCCGTGAAAAAGAAGTAAGGCCGGATAAGAGCAGGCCCGGATGGTTGTCCTGCGGGATTTTGCGGGCCGCGCCGTTCGGCTCACCGATGAGCGACGGGTGCATATTCTGGAACACCCCGAGATGGAGGGGCAAGAACTACGGATCGGGAGAAAACGGATATGCCCTGACAATGCGGGTGTGGTATGATCGGGAGGGAGACTTTTTGGAGATCACTTTCCGCCAGGAGAAGGGTTACTTTCGGGAGATCGGCGAGGATATTTACGAGTATTCCATGCGCGCAGCGCATTCCTGCAGGTCAGAAACGGGCGTGTGGCGGTAGCGCAAGATTAATCTTGCGCTACGCAAGTTTCTGGGTAGCGAGTGGATGAGAAGGGGAATCTGCTGGGGTATGCTTTCTTTAACGTGACCCGCTACGAGCGCCAGACCCTGGCGGTATCGCTGGAGATGCGCCAACTTCAGACATTGCTTCAGGGGGTCTGATGTCATCGCCGAAGGCGGATGTTGGCCTGCTTACCAACACCCTCCAGGAAGCAGAACGGCTTCTGGCCCGGATGACCCGGGCGGAGAAGGCTCAGGTGCTTCAATGGGTGGTGCGGGACCTGGGAGAAGCGTTTCCAGGCATAGAAAGCACGCCAGGAGTGTGCGGAGGAGAGCCATGCATTGTCCGCACCCGAATCCCGGTCTGGCTGTTGGTGCAGGCCCGGCGATTGGGGGCCAGCGAGGCGGACCTTCTGCGGGCTTATCCGACATTGAGAGCGGAAGACCTGGCGAATGCCTGGGCGTATTACCGGGTCCATCGGGAGGAAATAGAAGAACAAATTCGGGAGCACGAGGCTGCCTGATATGGCCCGGTTGTATGCCAATGAGAATTTCCCGATGCCGGCTGTGGAGGAGTTACGGGGACTGGGACACGATATATTAACGATGTTGGAGGCCGGGCAAACGGGGCTGGCAATGTCCGACGAGGATGTTCTTTCGTCTGCCTGTCACGAGGGGCGGGCGCTTCTGACAATGAATCGGCGGCATTTTATCCGCTTGCACAGAGATAACCCGGATCATTCGGGCATTATTGTGTGCTCCTTTGATCCGGATTTTGGAGAGCTGGCTCAGCGTGTGCATCGGGCAATTGAGGCAGAGCCTGCTCTCCAGGGACGGCTGCTCCGAGTCAATCGTCCGGCCCCCAAAGCGGGGGGATAAACAGTATGCCGAAGAATTGGTGAGGAAGAATGCCCAGACGATACCGTCCACCTAAACGAGAAATTGAACCCGACCTGCGCTACAACAGCGTCTTGGTCGCCCGGTTCATCAACAAAATCATGAAAGAGGGCAAGAAGAGCCTGGCGACCCGTATTATGTACCAGGCGATGGACATCCTGCAGGAGCGGGCCCGGCGACCGGCGCTGGAGGTGCTGGAGGAGGCGGTGCGGAATGTCTCCCCGATTCTGGAGGTCAAGCCCCGGCGCGTCGGTGGGGCGACCTACCAGGTGCCGGTGGAGGTGCCGCCCCACCGCCAGACCAGTCTGGCCATCCGCTGGATTCTGGAGGCCGCCCGAAAGCGCTCCGGGCGCTCCATAGCCGAAAAACTGGCCGCCGAACTGATGGACGCGGTCAATAAGACCGGCGCCGCCATCAAGAAACGGGAAGACACCCACAGAATGGCCGAAGCCAACCAGGCGTTTGCCCACTACCGGTGGTAGGTTAGCCGTTGCGAGTACCCCATCGCGCGGGGCGCATTCCGGCAGGTCGGAAACTGTAGCGCAAGATTCATCTTGCGCCACAAGTTTCTGGGTAGTCGCTCATTGGCCAGAGCCCTGGCCATAAGAGGCACCTCCAAAGCGCATATTTGAATTGATGGCTGGGGAGCACTCTCTGGACCGCATACGTAACATCGGGATCATCGCCCACATAGACGCGGGCAAAACCACCACCACCGAGCGGATTCTCTTTTACACGGGAAGAACTCATCGGATGGGGACGGTGGACGAAGGGACCACCGTCACCGACTGGATGGTCCAGGAGCGGGAACGGGGTATCACCATCACCGCCGCTGCCGTCACCTGCTTCTGGCGGGGCCACCAGATTAACATCATAGATACGCCGGGGCACATAGACTTCACCGCCGAGGTGCAGCGCAGCCTGCGCGTCCTGGACGGGGGTGTTGTGGTATTTGACGCCGTTGCCGGAGTGGAGCCCCAGTCGGAGACCGTCTGGCGGCAGGCCCGCTCCTTCGGTGTGCCCCTCATCGCTTTTATTAACAAGATGGACAAACTGGGCGCCGACTTCGCCCATGCCACCGAGACCATCCGGGAGCGACTGGGGGCTAACCCCGTGATGCTCCAGTGGCCCATCGGCCGGGAACTCTCCTTCCGGGGCGTGGCGGACCTGTTAGAGATGCACGCGGTCATCTGGGTGGACGAATTAGGTAAGGAGCCAGTCATAGAGCCCATCCCCCCGGAACTGGCCGACGAGGTCCAGAAGTTGCGGGAACAGGTCCTGGAGCAGATTGTGGAGACGGACGACGACCTGATGGCCCGCTACCTGGACGGGGAGGAAATTCCAGTGGCGGACCTGCGGCAGGCCCTGCGGCGGGCCACCATCGCCGGGACGCTGGTCCCGGTGCTCTGCGGCTCCGCCCTGCGGAACAAAGGAATCCAGCCCCTGCTGGATGCCATCGTGGACTACCTGCCCTCCCCTCTGGACATCCCGCCGGTGGAGGGAGAGAATCCCCGCACCGGGAAGCCGGAGACTCGCCCGGCCGACGTCAACGCCCCGCTGGCGGCCCTGGCCTTCAAGGTAGCCAGCGACCCCTACGTGGGCCGTCTGGTCTACGTGCGGGTTTATTCTGGCAAACTCAAGGTCGGCTCTTCCATCTACAATCCCGGCAAAGGGCAGGCGGAGCGCATCGGCAAACTCCTTCGGATGTTCGCCCGAGACCGGGAGGAGATTCCCGAACTGACGGCCGGGGACATCGGCGGCGTGGTCGGCCTGAAGGCTACATTCACCGGCGACACGCTCTGCCCGCCGACGGCTCCCATCATCCTGGAGCCTATCGTCTTCCCGGAGCCGGTGGTCTTCGTGGCGATTGAGCCGAAGACGGCGGCGGACCAGGAGCAGTTGCACCAGGCCCTGCGTCGGTTGGCGGAGGAAGACCCCACCTTCGTCGTCCGCACCGATGAGAACACCGGGCAGACCATCCTGGCCGGGATGGGGGAACTCCACCTGGAGATTCTGGTGGACCGGCTGGTGCGGGAATTCCGCGTGGAAGGACGGGTGGGGCGCCCCCGGGTGGCTTATCGGGAGACGGTGACCGCCCGCGCGGAAGCGGAGGCGGTGTTTGACCGGCCCATCAGCGGGAACCTTCAGTATGCCCGGGTGCGCCTGGCGGTGGAGCCGCTGCCGTCAGGGGGCGGATTCCGGTTCCAGGACCCCAGCCGGGGCAAAATCCTGCCGCCGTCCTTTGTGAAAGCGGTAGAGGAGGGGTGCCGCGAGGCGATGGAGAGCGGCGTCCTGGCGGGCTATCCCCTGGTGGATGTGCAGGTGACCCTGATGGACGGGACCTGGGATGCGGAAACCTCTACCGAACTGGCCTTTAAAGTGGCCGGGCCTATGGCCTTCAAGCGGGCGGTGGAGGAGGCGAAGCCGGTGCTGCTGGAGCCGGTCATGCGGGCGGAGGTGGTGGTGCCCGAGGCGTCCCTGGGAGAGGTCATCGGTGACCTGAACAGCCGGGGGGCCGCCATTGAAGGGATGGAAGGGCGGCCGGGCGGCGTGCGCGCCGTCCGGGCGATAGTGCCCCTGGCCCGGATGTTCGGCTATGCCACCGACGTCCGTTCCTTGACCCAGGGACGGGGCACATTCACGATGGAGTTCCACCACTACGCACCGGTGGATAAAGAGCAGATGGAGGCCATTTTATATGGCGGTCGTGGCTGGTAGAAGACGCTCTCACAGATTGGGAGTTGTTCTCCAGAGCCGTTCGGGCCGGAGAAGACTCCGGCCCGAACTGTTTCAGGGCAGGAGGCAGAAGAACTGGATATGGAGCAGAATATCCTTCCCTTTGAGCCGTACGAGGATCTCTGAAGAGCCCGGTACGGGAAAACTGCACGCCAGGATCTGTGGGGGAGCGGTCGGGTAACCGGCCGTCCTACCGCGATAGCAGACTTTGTAACAGGCGGAGCCTGCAAGCAACGAATCCGATCACACCCAATGTTTCAGCGAATTCTTTTGACGAAAGGAGAGAGAAGAGATGGCGAAACCAAAGTTCATCCGCGAGAAGCCGCACGTGAACGTGGGGACCATCGGACACATTGACCATGGCAAGACCACGCTGACGGCGGCGATTACCAAAGTGCTGGCCATGCGGGGCATGGCGGAGTACAAGTCTTACGACGAGGTCGCCAAAGCGGACGCGAAGATGTTCCGCCGCGATGCGACGAAAATCCTGACCGTCGCCATCGCCCACGTGGAGTACGAGACCGACAAGCGGCACTACGCCCACGTGGACTGCCCCGGCCACCGGGACTACATCAAGAACATGATCACCGGCGCGGCCCAGATGGATGGCGCCATCCTGGTCGTCTCTGCGGCCGATGGCCCGATGCCCCAGACCCGCGAGCACGTGCTGCTGGCCCGCCAGGTGAACGTCCCGGCCATCGTGGTCTTCCTGAACAAGGTGGACCTGATGGAGGACGAGGAACTGCTGGAACTGGTGGAACTGGAACTGCGGGAACTGCTGAACTCCTACGGCTTCCCGGGCGACGAGACACCCATTGTGCGCGGCTCCGCCCTGAAGGCCCTCCAGTCCACCAGCACCGACCCGAATGCGCCGGAATACCAGTGCATCTGGGAACTGGTGCGCGTGGTGGATGAGTACATCCCCACCCCGGTGCGCGAAGAGGACAAGCCGTTCCTGATGCCCATTGAGGACGTCTTCAGCATCAAGGGGCGCGGTACGGTCGTCACTGGCCGGGTGGAGCGGGGTACGCTGCTCCCGATGACCGAGGTGGAGATTGTCGGACTGCGCGACCGGCCCATCAAGACCGTCGTCACCGACATGGAGATGTTCCGCAAGAAACTGGACAAGGTGGTGGCGGGCGACAATGCCGGCCTCCTGCTGCGCGGTGTCAGCAAGGACGAGGTCTCCCGGGGGATGGTGGTCGCCGCGCCCGGCTCCATCACGCCGCACCGGAAGTTTGAGGCCCAGGTCTACGTCCTCCGCAAGGAGGAGGGTGGGCGGCACAAGGCCTTCTTCTCCGGCTACCGGCCTCAGTTCTACATCCGCACCACCGATGTGACGGGGACCATCACCCTGCCTGAGGGCGTGGAAATGGTCATGCCCGGCGATGACATCAACCTGATGGTGGAACTGATTGAGCCGGTCGCGGTGGAGCAGGGCTCCCGCTTCGCCATCCGCGAGGGTGGTCTGACCGTCGGCGCGGGCGTCATCACCAAGATTCTGGACTAACCCAGATACCAGTTTCCCAGTCTACCAGTTACCAGCCTACCAACATGGCCAAGCAGAGGATTCGGATCCGCCTGAAGGCGTATGACCATCGCGTGCTGGATGAGTCGGCCCGGCGCATCGTGGAGGCGGCCGAGCGCACGGGAGCGACGGTGGTCGGCCCTATCCCGTTGCCGACCCAGATAGAGCGTTTCACTGTGCGCCGGTCCACATTCATTGACAAGGACTCCCACGAGCACTTTGAAATCCGGACCCACAAGCGGGTGATAGACGTCCTGGAGCCGGATAACAAGACCATAGATGCGCTGATGCGGCTCAACCTGCCCGCGGGGGTGGATATAGAAATTAAGTTGTAGCAAGTTTGCAAGTTTGCAAGTTTGCAAGTTTGCAAGTTTGCAAGTTGCAGGTAGAGGCTCACTTGCCCACTTGCATACTTGCCCACTTGCATACTTGCCCACTTGTGGGATGATGCAGTCTGTCCCAGGGCTGACAGTCCCATGGAGGAGTGAGAATCGTGAAGGGAATTCTGGGGAAAAAGGTCGGAATGACCACGTTGTTTACTGCCGAAGGTGAGGCGGTCCCGGTTACGGTGATTGAGGCCGGACCCTGTTGGGTCACTCAGGTCAAGACGCCGGAGCGGGACGGCTACAGCGCGGTGCAGTTGGGCTTTGAGCCGGTGAAGCCCTCCCGCCTGACGCGCGGGCAACTGGGCCATCTGGGTCTCTTGAAAACCGACTCCGTCCACCCGCGCCGACGGGTGCTGCGGGGGATACCCGGGCCCCTGCGCCGCCTGCGGGAGTTCCGCGTGAAGCCGGAAGAGGCACCCGCCGAGGGCGAGAAAATCACCGTGGATGTCTTCCAGGTCGGCGACCGGGTGGATGTGGTGGGCACGTCTAAGGGGCGCGGCTTCGCCGGTGGCATCAAGCGCCATGGCTTCAACCGCCAGCCCAAGACCCACGGTCAATCGGACCGGGAGCGCCGCCACGGCTCCATCGGCGCCACCACGACGCCGGGCCGGGTGCTGAAAGGACTGCGGATGCCTGGCCGCATGGGCGGCGTGCGGGTGACGGTGCAGAACCTGGAAGTGGTCATGGTGGACCCGGAGCGGAACTTGCTGGCGGTGCGCGGTGCCGTCCCGGGCCACCGGGGCAGCCTGGTGATGATCAAGCCGGCCCGAAAGACGAAGGAACTGCGCAAAGGGTAACGGAGCACGCAGGTACGGAGTATGGAGTAGGGGGTCACGATGAAGGTTCCCGTCTGGAACATGAGCGGGCAGCAAGTGGATGAGATAGAGTTGCGGCCCGACATCTTTGAGGCGCCCGTCAACGTGCCGTTGATGCACCAGGCGCTGGTGCGGCAACTGGCGAACGCTCGCCTGGGCACCCACAAGACCAAGACGCGCGGCGAGGTGAACCGGACCACGGCCAAGTGGTACCGGCAGAAGGGGACGGGTCGGGCCCGCCACGGCAGCCGGAACGCGCCCATTTTCGTCGGCGGTGGCATCGCCCACGGGCCGAAACCCCGAAGTTACGAACAGCGGATGCCCAGGAAGATGCGCCGGGCCGCCCTGCGCAGCGCCCTGAGCGTCAAGGCCGGCCAGCAACAGATTGTGGTGGTGGACCGGCTGGAGTTGCCCGAACCGAAGACGCGGGAGATGCGCGAAGTCCTCTCCCGTCTCAACGTGGGGGAGGATGCGCTGATTCTCCTGCCCGGCCGCAACGAGACGGTGGAGAAGTCGGTGCGCAACCTGCCGAAGGTCAAGGCGCTCCACGCCAGTTATCTGAACATCCGCGATCTGTTGCAGTACGAGAAAGTGGTCATGCCGCTGGGCGCCCTGCAGGTGATAGAGTCCATTCTGGGGTAGGGCCATGCATCTGTATGAGGTCATCAAACGTCCGGTTTTGACGGAGAAGACCCAGCGGGCCACCTCGCTCCGCCGACGGCAGTACACCTTTGAGGTGGACCGGCGGGCGAACAAGGCCCTGGTCAAACAGGCGGTGGAGACCATTTATCGGGTCCACGTGGAGGCGGTGAACATCGCCAACATGCCGGCCAAGGCCGTCCGGCGGTGGGGACGCCGTCGGGTGGTGCGGATTCCGGCCTGGAAGAAGGCGGTGGTCACTCTCGCCGAAGGGGAACGCATCCCGGAACTGGAAGTGCTGGAGGGCTAAGGTGGGGATCAAGGTCTATAAGCCGACATCGCCCGGACGCCGGGGGATGACGGGCTCATCGTTTGAAGAAATCACGAAGTCTGAGCCGGAGCGAAGCCTGGTGGTTCCCCTGCGCAAAAAGGGCGGGCGGAACGTCCAGGGACGGATCACCATTCGCCACCGGGGCGGCGGCCACAAGCGGCTGTACCGTCTGATTGACTTCAAGCGGGATAAGCACGGCATCCCGGCCCGCGTGGCCTCTATAGAGTACGACCCCAACCGCTCGGCGCGCATCGCCCTGCTGGTCTATGCGGACGGCGAGAAGCGGTACATCCTGGCTCCGCTGGGCCTGAAGGTCGGCGATACGGTGATGAGCGGCCCGACCGCCGAGGTCCGGGTGGGGAACGCGCTGCCGCTGGAGCGCATCCCGCTGGGGACGACGGTCCACAACATTGAGTTGTATCCTGGACGGGGTGGGCAGTTGGTCCGGTCGGCGGGCTGCGCCGCCCAGGTGCTGGCGAAGGAAGGGGACTACGTGACGGTCCGGCTACCCAGCGGTGAGATGCGGCTGGTCCGCAAAGAGTGCATGGCGACGGTCGGGCAGGTGGGGAACGAGGAGCACGCCAACATTAAGTTGGGCAAGGCGGGCCGCAAACGCTGGCTGGGGCGGCGTCCGCACGTGCGCGGTTCGGCCATGAGCCCGCGCGACCACCCCCACGGCGGTGGCGAAGGGCGTTCGCCCATCGGCATGCCCGGCCCGAAGACGCCGTGGGGCAAACCGGCCCTGGGCAAGAAGACCCGTCGCAATAAGACGACGGATAAGTACATCATCCGTCGGCGAGGCACGCGCCGCCAGTAGAGAAAATGGGACGCGGGTGAACGTGGACGAGCGTGGATTTTCTTAAAAGTTGGCTCAAGTCCGCTTCCTTCAGCCCAGTTTCCGAATAAAGTCTGTCAAAACGGAATACGCAGTACGGAGTAGAGAAATATGGGACGCTCGCTGAAAAAAGGCCCGTATGTAGACCCGAAGTTGCTGCGGAAGGTTGAAGAACTGAATCGGGCGGGGGAGAAACGGGTGATCCGCACCTGGTCCCGGGCTTCTACCATCTTCCCGCAAATGGTGGGCCACACCATCGCCGTCCACGACGGGCGGCGGTATGTGCCCATCTACATCACCGAGAACATGGTCGGCCACAAACTGGGGGAGTTCGCTCCGACCCGGACCTATCGGGGACACGTCACTAAAGAAAAGAAGGGCGAAGTTCGGAAGAAGAGGTAACCCGGAGTAGGGATTACGGAGTAGGGAGTAAGGAATATGAAGGTCCGCGCACAGGCGAAGCACATACCGATGTCGGCGCGAAAGGTGCGCCGGGTGATAGACCAGGTGCGAGGTATGGATGTGGTGGGGGCGCTGGAGATTTTGCGCCTGATGCCGCATGTCGCCGCGCGCCCGGTGGAGAAACTGATCCGCTCGGCCGTCGCCAACGCGGAGGAGAACATCGGTCTCTCCCGGGATAACCTGTACATTGCCCACATTGTGGCCGACGAGGGGCCGGGGGTGGCGCCGGGCAAGGGGTTGCGGCCGCGCTTCGCCGCCCGGGGACGGTATCGCCCCATCCGCCGCCGCTCGTCCCACATCACCGTCATTCTGGATGAGTTGGAGGAAGAGTAGAGAATCGGAAGAATCAGGGGTTCTGCGATTCTTTGATTCTGTGATTCTCTGATTCTGTGATTCTCCGATTCTGTGATTCTGCACCACGGAGGGACATTTTGGGACGAAAAGTACATCCCTACGGCTTTCGGTTGAAGATTTTGCGGGATTGGAAGGCCCGCTGGTACGCCGACGACAAGGCCTACCGGGACCTGTTGCAGGAGGACCTGCGCATTCGGGAGTACATAGAGCGGGAACTGGCTCCGGCGGGTGTCTCCCGGATTGAGATTGAGCGCTTCCCGAACCAGGTGCAGGTGACCATCTGGACCGCGCGGCCGGGCATTGTGATCGGGCGGAAGGGTGGCGCGGTGAAGGTGCTCCGGCAGGAACTGGAGGAGATCACCGGCAAGCGGGTGCACGTAGATGTGCGGGAGGTGGAGCAGCCGGAACTGGATGCCCGGCTGGTCGCGCAGAACATCGTGGCCCAACTGGAGCGCCGGATTTCCCACGGCCGGGCGATGAAACGGGCCATCCAGCAGGCGATGCGGGCCGGGGCTCAGGGGGTCTGGATTATCTGCAAAGGCCGCATCGGCGGCGCCGAAATGGCCCGCCCGGTCGCGATGCGGGAGGGCCGGGTGCCCCGCCAGACCCTGCGCGCCGATATTGACTTCGCCCGCGCTGAGGCCTATACCACCTATGGCCGCATCGGCGTCAAGGTCTGGATTTATAAGGGGGACGTCTTTTCTCCGGAGGCGAAACCCGAAGTGGTGGAAGAGCAGCCGCAGCCGTTCGTGGTGTGAATGTTCGGAAGATTGTGTCCGTGAGAAGCAGGGTGCGCCAAATATCCAGGGTTGACGATATAGAAGTGAAAATTGCAGGCATAGATGTCCTGAATAAAACGCTGGGGCCTGTGCTGGCTTTCCGGTTTCTGACGCTATTTCACCGGGAACCGACCGATATGTAGAGATTTCCCGGCGCCTTGATGAAGGGCAAAGCATTGACGAGATATTGGAGAGAGCGAAGTACTTGTGGAAAGGCACTAAAGTAAAATCCGCACCGCGCTTGCTATAACTTCTCTGTGGGGCACAAAGCCCCCACCTATAGGTTTCTGGTGGTCGCAACTCGCCCTCACCCTACCCCCTGC
>DAOTWL010000150.1:0-1894 GCA_034435875.1 Anaerolineae bacterium | reverse complement strand
AACATCGTCTGGCAACTGGACCTGCAGACCCGCCTGAAGCGGCTGGAGGAGCGATACCGCCGCCTCTCCGGGGCGAGCGTGGAGGAGACCGGCCCCCAGGTCGGCGTGGGGACGCTGCTGGCCCAGATCGGCGCGGTGCGGGACCGGGTGGAGAAACTGGAGGCCCTCGCCCGGCAGTCCCAAACCACCCTGGGGCATACGATTCAGGGGGTGGGGATGGTGCGCTTCCGGGCCCTCCCCGACGTCGGCGGGGACCAGAGTTTCGCCCTGGCACTGGTGGACGGCGAGGGCAACGGCGTCGTCCTCTCTGCCCTCTACCTGCGGGAGGGGACCCGCTTCTACGGCAAACCGCTGACTGCCTGGAACTCCCCCTACCCCCTCACCGACGAGGAGAAGCAGGCCCTGGAGCAGGCCCGGAAGGGAAGGGGGCTGTAACCACGAACGCAGATGGTGAGCAAGGTGGAGCAGGAACGGACCCTGGGGGCTGTGGCGACTCCGCCGGACCTGGCGGCCTTTATGGTCTCTCTGGCCGCGCCCACGCGTAGCCGCGTACGGGTGCTGGAGCCGGCCTGCGGGGATGCCCCGTTCCTGGCGGCGTTCGCTGAGCGGTACGGCTCCCACCACCAACTGGTCGGGGTGGACATAGACCCGGCGGTCGTAGAGCAGGCCCGACGGCGCGTTCCCTTCGCCACTATTCTGGAAGAGGACTTCCTGCTCTGGGAGCCGCCGGAACGATTTGACCTAATTATCGGCAATCCCCCATACGGCATCATCGGCGATGCCTCTCATTACCCCATTCATGTCCTGAAAGAACGAAAGCGTCTCTACAAGCAGCGCTCTCACACCTGGCGAGGCAAATACAACATCTACGGCGCCTTTATTGAGCGCGCCGTCCACTTACTGAATCCAGACGGTGTTCTAGTCTTCGTCGTTCCGGCAACCTGGCTGGTGTTGGACGACTTTATCCGATTGCGGCAGTTTCTGGCCCGCGAGGGCTGTCTGGAAGTGTATTATATGGGCCGCCCCTTCCCGAAACGGAATGTCGTCGCGGTGGTTCTGGTCCTGAAGCGAGGAGGCCAGGGCATCAGCCTGTTTGACCTGGATAGAGAACCCATAGTCCAGAAACCTGTTTATCGGGGCGAAATGATTCGCTTCGAGAGACCTGAAGTGGTCACCTTCGAGCGCCAGGGCATCCCTCTGGGGGGATTGCTGGAGATTTATTTCGCGGCGCGCAGTCCTGAGATCCGCCGCCATCCCTCTGTAGTGGAGGAGCCCCGGGAGAGCCTGGTGCCAATTCTGACCGGGCGGAATCTGAAGCGAGGGTGGATTGATTACGAGACATGCTACTCCGGCCTGTGGATGCCCCACGAAGAGGCCCCGTCGCTCCGATTTTTCTACGCGTTTCCTCACATTGTGGTCGGACACACGAAGGGAGCACGCGTTGTGGCCGCGCGGGACGAACGTTGCTATCCCTGGCGGGAGGAGTTTCACCTGATTCCGAAGGTCAGCGGGTTAGACGAGAAGGCACTGGTGGAATACTTGAATAGCGAACCGGTCCAGCGGTACGTTCACTCCCTGTATCGGGATTTGATCCCTCACCTGACGATGACCCAACTGCGGCTGGTGCCGATCCCGCCAGAATTGGCCCCTGTCTCCCGTACCCGCCAACTCCATTTGTGGGAGGAGGCCGTTGAAGAAAGCGGTCCAAGTCTTATTGGCGTTTGAGCAATTCCTGGAATCCATCCCCCTGGATCGGTATCGGGAAGAACTGATGCCGATCAAAACGGTGGAGCAGGACTTGCCCCCCGATCTGAATCCTCTGCCAGCCATCTATGCCGCATTCTGGGTTGAGCAACCTGTTCGGTTTCCGGAGTATGAGGCATTCTTTGATGGG
>DAOTWL010000149.1:0-8718 GCA_034435875.1 Anaerolineae bacterium | reverse complement strand
CACCGGCGCCTTCCTGGGCAAGTGGGGCTCTTATGGCTCCGGCGACGGGCAGTTCAACTACCCCTCTGGCGTTGCGGTGGCCCCCGACGGCAGCGTCTACGTGGCCGATACCCTCAACCACCGCATCCAGCGCTTCGGCGCTGCCTATCTGGATACCTGGCGCGGGGAGTTTTTCGGCAACGATTGGCTGGCCGGACGGCCGCTGGCGATCCTGAACACTGCCTCGCTGGATTTTGAATGGGCAGGCGGCTCCCCTGCCGCCGGTGTCCCTGACGACCACTTCTCCGACCGCTGGCTACGCTATGTCTATTTCCAAAAGCCGGGCGTGTATCGCTTCACCGTCTTTACCGATGACGGCGTCCGCTTCTGGGTGGACGACCATCTGGCCCTGGAATCCTGGCAGCACCAGCGGGAAACCTACACCGTTGATGTTGCCCTCAGCGGAGGCTACCACCGCCTGCTGGTGGAGCACTGGGAGGACTACGGATGGGCTGCGCTGTCTCTATCCTGGCAAAGAATAGAGTACGACCTCTTCCTCCCTTTGACCCTTCGGGATTACATCAGTTACTTTGAAGGCCCATGGGAGCAGGAACCTAATGATCGGGCCAGCCAGTCCAACGGCCCCCTCCGCTCCGGCCAGGATTACTATGGTTACCCCAATGATGTATATGATTATTTCTCCATCTACCTGCGCGGGTCGGGCACCATCACAGTGGACCTGACGGGCCATACCGGCGCGGGCGTCCAGCTATTGCTATACACGCAAGGAGGGCAGCTTCTTGTTGGAGATAATAATCCGCCCTATCGCCTGGAATACAACGCATCCACAGGCGGGCTTTATTACATTGCCATCTACACCGCCGGCAACTACAACAGCACCACGCCGTATACCTTGCGGGTTACCTACCCGCAGTGATTCAGTGCATCGGAGGTGAACCATGCCCTACGACATCCTTGCCACCAGCAAAACCCCCGCGCTGATCATCTACCTGCTGGATGTCAGCGGCTCTATGAGCGAGAAACTGGGCGCCAAGCGCCGCATAGACGTGGTGATGGAGGCCCTGGGCGCGATGCTGCGCCGGATGGTCCACCGATCCACCAAAGGCACCCGCGTCTCCCCCCGCTACCGCGTCGCCATATACGCCTACAGCGACCACGTCTACGACCTGCTGGGCGGCATCAAGACCATAGACCAGGTGGCCCAACTGGGCGTCCCCGAACTTTCCACCATGCGCAGCACCGATACCGCCCGCGCCTTCGCCCAGGCGGAGAAACTCCTCCAGCAGGAACTCCCCAACCTGGCCCACTGCCCGGCCCCCCTGGTCTGCCATATGACCGACGGCGAATACACCGGCGCCGACCCCGAACCGGCCGTCCGGCGCATCATGGCCATGCGCGTCCCCGACGGCAACGTCCTGGTGGAGAACATCTTCATCTCCGACCACATCCTGAAGGAGTCCATCACCGACCCCAAGCGGTGGGAGGGCGTGCGCCCCAGCACCAAACTCGCCTCCGACTACGCCCGCAAACTGCGCGCCATCTCCTCCCCTCTGCCCGCCAGTTACCGGGCGATGATGCGGGAGGACGGCTACGAACTGGCCGACGACGCGGTGATGATGATCCCCGGCATGACCCCCGAACTGGTCCAAATGGGCTTCGTGATGTCCATGTCTACCCCCATCTCGGAGGGAAGCGCTTATGAACGATGAGACGATCCGCATAGACCAGGCCCGGGAGACGCCCGTCACGGCCCGGCAGCGGGCCCGCTTCGGCTACCGCTACGCCTACGCCCGCTCCGCCGACAGCCGCGCCCACGACGACCCCGGCCAGGACTACCTGGCCCTGCGGGAGGACGGCGTCCGTTTGGTCTTTGCCCTCTGCGACGGCGTCAGCCAGTCCTTCTACGGCGACCTGGCCGCCCGGCTCCTGGGCGACGCGCTGGTGGATTATCTATGGGAAAAGCACTCCGCCGACCCTGAGGCTTTTCGGGAGGACCTGGCCGCCTTCCTGGACGGCCTGGTGGAGACGGCCTCGGCGCAGGTGGCGGCGCACCCGCTCCCGGAGGACCTGCCGCCGATGGTGCGCCAGGTCCTGGAGGAGAAGCGGGCCCTGGGCAGCGAGACGACCTTCGTCGCCGGCCGGCTGGATACCGACGCCGGCTCCCTGATGCTGGCCTGGATGGGCGATTCCCGCCTCCGGCTCTGGGGGCCCGATGGCGAGTTCACCGCCCGGCTGGGCGATACCTTCCACACCCAGGAGCGCTGGTCTACCCGGCGGGGGCGCGTCGGCGAACTCCACACCCTCTCCGTCCCCCTGCGGGAGTTGCGCTATGCCATTGTCTACTCCGACGGCCTGGCGAGGCTGGATCAGGTGATGCGCCGCCATTTCCGGGATGCCTCCATTCAGGCCGTCATTGACGATGCGCTGCTGCGGCCGGAGAGCGATGACATCACCTTTCTGGAAATCTGGCTGGGGGACGGTCGCCCGGCGGAGCGCCCGCCGCTCCCCTCCCCACCGGACATCCGGGTGGACGTTCAGGGGGGACGGGCCCGGGTGTGGTGGCAGCCGGTGGCCGGTGTGGCCTTCTACGAGGTCCGCCTGGATAACGGACGGTCCTTCACCGTCTACTCGCCCCGCCATGCCTTGGAACTCCCCCCAGAGGCGCTGAGCCCGGATGTGCGGACCGTGCGGGTACGGGGATGGGATGAGGAGCCGGGCGGGTGGAGCCGGGAGGCGGCATTGGCGGAGGAAGTTCTGCCCCGCCCGGCGCCGGTCGCCGTCCCGCCGCCCCCTCCGGAGGCCCCCTCGCCCTTCCTGCCGGTCCCCGCACCGTCGCCGGCGCCGGCCCCGCCCCCGCCGACCCTTCGTCCCCTCCCGCCGGTCTCGCCGGCCCGGCCTGCTCTGGTGCGCTCGCGCCCCCCGGTGCCGCCTCGCTCCTCCCGGGTCATCCCTCTGCTGGCCGGCCTGGGGGGAATTCTCATCGGCTGCTCCCTCCTGGCCTTGCTGATCCTCTGGCCCTCGTCGCCCATTCGCGGGCTTCTCTTCCCTTCCCCCACTCCGACGTCCACAGCCACTCCGACGCCGACGCGCACACCCACGCCGACGCCCACCTTTACGCCCACGCTGACATCCACCTTCACGCCTGCGCTCACCCCAACATCCACCTTCATGCCTACGCCGACATCCACCTTTACGCCCGCGCCGACGCCCACCTTTACCCCCACGCTGACATCCACCTTCACGCCTACGCTCACCCTTGCCCCGACGGTCAGCCTTACCCCATAGGAGGTGGTCAGATGAAAGGGGTAAGAAATGCCGTTCTGACCTTTTTGACCTTGCTCTCTCTGACCCTTACGGTCAGCGGGCTCACTGCCGCCCAGGGGCCGGGTCCCAAAGGCGAAACCTTTATTCCTGCCACCCCAACACCTGGGATCCGCCCCTCGGGCCAGAGCCCGGATTTCCGGCGGGCGGCAGAGCAATCCCTTTTTGAACACCTCCAGACTTACGGCCCTCAGCCGTTCCTGATCGCCCTTCGGATTTCCCGTCAAGACAGCGGTTGGAATGCTCGGCCAGAATTTGAGCGTTTTCCTGCCTCAGGACCAGATGCGGCCCGTCGGGCCGCGTGGGAACGCATCCGGCTGGAGCAAGAGTCAGGCAGATCCTCTTCCTGGGAAGAGGCTACCCTTCAAGGGCCCATCCTGCTCTATGATCTGACCGGGGAGGTGGTCGCGTACCTCTTTCCGGTAACCTCTCACGAGAAGCCCGCCGGTTATCTGACCGTCGCCGCCCTGGCCCTCCCCAACCCAGTCCTGGAGTTCGCCACCGAAGGAGACCATCCGCTCAATGGCGCCCTATCCCGGATGAGGGCCCGCGGAGAGGTCTCCATTTCCCCGCAACGCCCCTCTATCTGGGGTTGCTGGCCTATGGGTACGAAGTCGCCTCGCCCAGAGCCGGGATGCGGGCCGTTTTTGACCTGCTGCACGAGGGAACGGTCCAGATTCCTGTGGCCGAGGCCGGCATTCCTCTCCGCCAGAAAGTGATGGCCTATGCTGCGTCGTCCTCGTTGCCCGGGTCTGCCGTGCAACCGATGATTTCCATCGCCGCCTATGCTCTCATCAGCGGCGTGCCCGATTGGAATCAGTTCTGGGGCAGTTATGGCTGCTACAGCGGATGCTCTCCTACCGCTGCCACCAATGTGATGGGCTACTGGGACAACCACGGCTACGGCAATCTGATTTACGGCAGCGATTGGCAGGGGGCCGTCAGCGAAATGCGAACCCATATGGGAACTTGGTGCGGCCAGGACGGCGGGGGATGGACCAATGTAGGCAATATCTCGCCCGGCATTTCCGCCTATGCCCAGGCCCATGGCTACACCTTTGCCTCCGAACTGTGGTGCAACGGGTGTGTCACATCCCCGACGTACGACAATTATCGGGGACAGATAGACGCCGAGCGACCGCTGGTAGTAGATGTGGGGAATCACTACTATTACGGCAGCCATTCCGTGACCGGCGTTGGCTATGATACCAACGGGTCGTATATGATTGTGCACGATAACTGGTCCAGTACCGGTGAGAACGTCTACCTCCAGTACGGAACCGGCTACAGCGGAATCTACATGCATCCTGTTGCGCCGGGGGGCAGTTCCGGGGACACCACACCCCCCTCCGGCGACTACACCAGCCCCGCCAACGGCGCCACCGTCGGCCGCACCGTCCACCTGGCCGCCTGGGCCAGCGACAACCAGAGTGGTGTCCGCGAGGTCCACTTCACCGCCAAGTGGAGCGGCCAGTGGCGCCTGGTCTACAATGACACCTCCGCCCCCTACGAGTACGACTGGGACCTCTGCGCCTCCGGCGTCCCCGACGGCGATATTGAACTGGGCCTGGACATCTGGGATAACGCCGGCAACGTGTTCCACCTCCACACCGTCCACCCCAACCCCCATATCACCAAATCCTACAACTGCTCCGCGCCCAGCAGTACCTGGAGTGTGGACTACTGGAACAACAGATACCTGGCCGGGTCTCCCAACTGGCACAACAACGAATCCGGCACCTACATCTTCCGGGATTGGGGCGACGGTGGCCCGGGCGGCGGTATCCAGGTCAACGAGTGGAGCGCCCGCTTTGTGCGCACCGTCTATTTCCCCGGCGGCAACTATCGCTTCCACTGTCAGCACGACGATGGCTGCCGCATCTTCGTGGACGGCCAGAACTGCATAGACGCCTGGTGGGATTCCTCCTTTGACGGCCACGACTGCGCCCGGGACATCTCCTCGGGCAACCACGAGGTCAAGGTGGAGTTCTACGATAACCAGGGTGGCGCGCGGCTGGAGGCCTGGTGGCAGGGGCCGGGATTCCTCCCCCGGGACCAGACCTGCGACCCCAACCAGTGGTGCGCCGAGTACTGGGGCAACCGTAACCTCTCCGGCGCACCCGCCATCCACCGCAACGAGGGCGAGTCCCTCTGGCACGACTGGGGGAGCGGCGGTCCTGACCCCACCTTCCCCGCCGACAACTTCGGTTCCCGTTTCTACCGCAACGCCACCTTCACCTGTGGCACCTACCGTTTCCACATCTTCACCGATGACGGCGTCAAATTCTGGGTGGATAACGTCCTGCGCCTGGACCAGTGGCGCGACCAGGTGGCTTCCTACGATGTGGACGTGAGCCTCAGTTCCGGCACCCACTCCCTGAAAGTGGAGCACTACGAGAACGGCGGCGGCGCGGCCATTCACCTCACCTGGGACAAGCTGGCCGATTGCCAGCCGAACGTGACGGTGGAATATGCCTCCACCCACTACGCCCGGCCCGGCGCGGCGGTGGACCCTGCCGTGCGGGTGCGGGTGACCAGCGGGTATCTGGACGGAGGTCGGCAGGACAACCTGAGCCTGGTGGGTGGTCCCTCCCTGGGCGCGGCGACCTCCCAGCCGGTCTACGGGACGGTCAACGAGGGGAGCACGTACACCTTTGACGTGGTCAACAGCAGCGGTTTCCGGATGACGGCGCCGTCGGCGGAGGGGACGTACGACAGCCGCTGGCGGGTGAAGGCAACGGGCAACCTTATCGGCCCGGAGGCGACGGTACGGCTCATTGTGGACGGCACCCCGCCGACGATCGCCGGCCAGAACCCGGCCCAGGGGGCCTTTCTCAGCACCAACGCGGTGACGGTGCAGGCCAATCCGCAGGACGCCAACGGCATTGACCAGGTGCAGTTCTTCGTGGGCTACGACAACGGCGGCGGCTGGGCCTGGTACAACCTGGGCTGGGACCTGGACGGAAGCGACGGCTGGAGCCGGCCGTGGGATGCCTCCGGCGTGCCCGACCAGCGGGGGGTGGCCTTCTACGCCTACGCCTGGGACCGGGCGGGCAACGGCGCCGGAGCCGCCGTCTGGGATGTCACCCTGGACCGGACGCCGCCGACCACGGCCATCCGTCCGCTGGCCGCCACCCAGGATAGCACCGCCTTCATCGTCTGGTGGGACGCCAGTGATAATGCGGCGGGGATAGACCATTTTGACCTTCAGAAACAGCAGGACGGCGGCGCCTGGCAGGACTGGCGTCTGAGTGTGGGAAGCCAGTATGTGGGGGCCTGGTTCGTGGGCGAAATGGGGCACCGCTACGGCTTCCGGATGCGCGGTGTGGACCGGGCGGGAAATGGAGAGTCCTATCCCGGCGGCGCCGAGGCGGAGACGTACATCAACTTCTGTTCCGGCGACGCCTACGAGGCGGACAACGGGGCAGGGCAGGCACACACTATCGCGCCTGGCCAGTCTCAAGACCACAACTTCTGCGGGGTGGAGGATGCGGACTGGGTGAAGTTTCAGGCCCGCGCTGGCCAGCGGTACGTCCTGGAGACCGGCGATCTGGGCTTTACCTCCGACACCGTCCTGACCCTCTATGACTCAGATGGGGCAACCGTTCTGGCCGAAAATGACGACATCGCCTATCCGGACAACCTGGCCTCGCGGGTGACGTGGATTGCCCAGAAGGATGGCTGGCTCTATGCGCGGGTGCGGCACTGGGACGGCCGGATTGCCGGCAACGCGGTCACATACACCCTGCGGCTGGAAAAGGGATATCGGGTGTATCTGCCGATGATCCTGCGCGCCCGATAACGTTCACCCATCACTCTTATCTGAAAAACGATGCTGTGGTTTCAAACTGGACATTGGCGAAAATGTTGTTGGCGGTCTCAGCGATAAGGGCTCTGCCAGCCGCTTCAGGGCGCCAAGAGAAATCGGGGGCCACAGGGGCTTTATCGCCTCAAGGGGCAAAAAAGGAGCACAGCCGCCTCTGAGGCCAAGACCCTGGCATCCGCCGGGTCAGCGGCATCCATCCAGGAGTTGCAGGGGGAACTCCGTCGCCGTGCCGGTGCAATCCGTACAGCCGATGACCGCCGGGGATTTCTCCCTGGGATGCCTTTTGCTCACGCATACCCGGACGATGAAAAAGCCCGCGCCATCCTGACGGCGGGCGGGCGTTGTGCTACCATGGTCTCCGCCGGGACGCTCGCGCCGTCCCGGCCATCGCCTCGGGCTGGGGGGAGCTGCGAGGCGATTTTTGTTTCCGGCTGCTGCTAATCAGTATAGCCTATTTTCTGTTGCTTGGCAACTGGGCAGGGTGTGAGAAGGCGTGAAACGTGAGTATATAACGGAGACATAGGTAACAAGTGCGGCTCTTTGGGAATTCGCAATTATAGCATATTCAAGTTCTTACGGCTGAGCCACACATTAGCGATTTTGCGTAACTACCTATCTGATGGTGGATCGGGGCCACATTTCCGCCCGCCGCTGGAAGCGACAAAGCAAGCCCTATCGGGCTATCTGCAGCCCTCGAAGGGGACTTTCTGAGCCGGAGGCTAAAGGCCTCCGGAATAGGTAGTTACAATCTGGGGCAAAAACAAGCCCCACCAGGTGGGCTACGCCCTATAATTACCTGAAGATCGGCCTCAAGGGGTGTGCCGACCCTGCGAAATGCGGTTGCCCATTGGGCAACTTTCCCACCTACCGAGGATCAGTACCCCTCCTCCTCCACCCGGGCCTTTCCCCGGAAAGCATAGTAGATATAGGCGGTGTATGCCAGAACCAGGGGCACCCCGATCAGGGCGATGATCAACATCGTCTGGAGCGTCAGCCGGGAGGCCGAAGCGTTGAAGATGGTCAGGCCGTATTCGGCGACGTTGCGGGCCGGCAGCAGGTAGGGATAGTTAGCGGCCCCGAAGATGGCCATCAACCCGGCGATGCTCAGCGTGGAGAAGAGAAACGCCCGTTCGGTCTTCCCCTGCGCCATGCTCCAGCGGGTCAGCGCCATAAAGGCCAGCGTGAGAACCGGGATGGCCCAGATCAGCGGCTGGCGGGATGCATTCGCGAACCGGTAGGGCACATCTATGGCGGCCACGACACTGGTCAGAACGGCCAGCACGACCAGCGCGACCCATGCTCCCGCCGCCCAGCGGCGGGCCCGTTCGGCCACCGGGCCGTTTGTCTTCATCACCAGGTAGATCGCCCCATGGGTGACAAACATCGCCAGCCCCGTCAGCCCCACCAGCAGGGAGAAGGGGTTCAGGAGGGTGAAGAAGGTCCCCGTGAACTCCATCTGCTGGTTCAACGGCACTCCCCGCATCACGTTTCCCACCGCCACGCCGGTCAGCAGGGCGGGCAGGAGGCTCCCCACAAAGAAGATGCCATCCCACATCCTCCGCCAGCGGGCG
>DAOTWL010000148.1:0-9195 GCA_034435875.1 Anaerolineae bacterium | reverse complement strand
TTTGTGGGCGGCGGCGAAGCCGCCGCCCACAAACCCCTCCCCTCTCCCGAACTCCGTTCGGGAGGAGGGGGCCAGGGGGAGGGGGAGGGGTGAGGAACCCGGGCAGGGCTTGCCGAAACGGGCAACCTGTTGTAATATGAACACATCCTGTTTGCAGGAGGAAGTCGGGTGGAAAAGAAAATTATCCAGACCCCTAATGCCCCCGCTGCTGTTGGCCCATACTCCCAGGCGGTTCGGGTGGGGGATTGGATTTTCACCGCCGGGCAGTTGGGCCTGGTCCCCGGAATGAAAGAGTTTGCCGGGCCGGACATAGAATCCCAAACCCGCCAGGTGCTGGAGAACATCCAGGCCATTCTGAAAGCGGCCGGCTCCTGCCTCCGTCACGTGGTGAAGACGACCGTCTTCCTGCAGGATATGGGAGAGTTCCCCCGGATGAACGGCGTCTATGCCGAATTTTTCCCTGAAAATCCACCGGCCCGGTCCACCGTCCAGGTGGCCGCATTGCCGATGGGGGCCCGGGTAGAGATTGAGGCCGTAGCCGTTATCTGCGATTGCGATTCGTCCGAGCGCTGTCCGTAGCGATGAGGAATAGACGGAGATGGCCGATGAGCAGGCCGGCCTCGGGCCGTATCTCCTGAGAGAGCGGACTGCCCGCCGGTTGGCGGTGGAGCGGAGGGGGACCCCTCTCATTTCCGTAATCATCGTGGGAGCGGTCTTTCTGCTGCTCATCATTGCTACGGCTCCCTGGCGCGGCGGGACCCGGGTGCCCATTGCGGTCAGCCTGGCGGTGATCGCCCTCGTCGTCGGGTTTCTCGTTGCCGGGTTTGTTCCCCGTCTGGAGCGGCTGACGGTGGATTTGGAGACCCGGGAGTGCTCCCTGGAACGGGTCTATCTCCTGGCCCGTCGGACCCATACCCTTCGGATTCCTCTGGATAGGGTGGGGGGGGTGCGCTGTCGACAGCGGGTCTGGAAGGAAGCGCCCGATGCCGCCGTCGTCCGCTGGTCGGTGGAACTGGTTGGTGATGGGGAGACGTGGCTCCTGGCCGAGGATGACCAGGAGGAGCCCATGCAGGAATTGGCCCGACTGATCGCTGAGGTCGCGGGCATCCCGAAACGTTCATCGCTCGCAGAGAGAGGTTGACGATGAAACTCGCTGGAAAACGAATCGCCATCCTGGCTGAAAACAACTATCAGGACCTGGAACTCTGGTACCCGCTCCTGCGGATGCGGGAAGAGGGGGCGGAGGTCAAAGTGGTCGGGACCGGGAGCGCCAACATCTATACCAGCAAGTACGGTTATCCGGTGACGGTGGACGTCTCGGCCGACCAGGTCTCTGCCGACGACTTTGATGCCGTCATCATCCCCGGCGGCTATGCTCCCGACCTGATGCGCCGGTACGAGTCGGTGCTCCGGCTCGTTCGGGAGGCGTTCCAGAAGGGGAAGGTGATCGCGGCTATCTGCCATGCCGGGTGGGTGCCGATCTCGGCAGGCATCCTGAAGGGCCGACGGGTGACCAGTTTCTTTGCCATCAAAGACGATATGGTGAACGCCGGGGCGGAGTGGGTGGACGCGGAAGTGGTGCGAGACGGCAATCTCATCACGTCGCGGAAGCCAGAAGACCTTCCCGCTTTTTGCCGCACCATTATTGAAACCCTCTCTGAGAGGCCGTGAAACCTCTCCAGGGTCTCTGCGTCTTCGTGGGAGGAATGAACCTTTCTGATTTTCGGAACCCGCAGGCAGCCCGGACGGTTGCTGATGCTATCGCCGTCCGTTCCACCCGCCCGGTGCGGCTGATGGAGTTCTGCGGCGGGCACACCCATGCCATCCTGCGCTTCGGCATCCCGGACCTGCTCCCGCCCACGGTGGAACTGCTATCAGGCCCGGGCTGCCCGGTCTGTGTGACGTCGGCGGCCGACCTGAGCCGGGCCATCGCGCTGGCCGCTATCCCCGGGGTCATCCTGACCACCTTTGGCGATATGATGCGGGTGCCGGCCGACCGGAATCGCTCCCTGGCCCGCGCCCGGGCCGAAGGCGCCGATGTCCGCATTGTCTACTCGCCGCTGGATGCGCTGGAGGTGGCCCGCCAGAACCCCGGCCGAACGGTGGTCTTTCTGGGTGTGGGCTTTGAGACGACCGCACCGATGGTGGCGTCGGCGGTCTTGGCCGCAGAGGCGGAGGGCATCCGCAATTTCGCCGTCTTCAGCGCCCACAAACTGACGCCCCCCGCGATGCGGGCAATTCTGGACGCGGGGGAGGTCCGATTATCCGGGATTATCGGCCCGGGCCACGTCACCACCATTATCGGCCCCGAAGCCTGGCAGTTCCTGCCCCGGAAGTACGGTGTCCCCTGCGCTGTGGCCGGGTTTGAGCCGCTGGACATCCTGCGGGCTGTTCTGGCGCTGGTGGAGATGCTGGAGACGGGACAACCGGACGTCGCCAACGCGTATTCCCGGAGTGTGCGGGCCGGAGGGAATCCCACTGCACTGGAAGCGATGGGGCGGGTTTTTGAAGTCGCCGGGGCGGAGTGGAGGGGACTGGGGGTTCTGCCCGCCAGCGGCCTGCGGATTCGGGAAGAGTACGCTCCCTACGACGCGGAGCGACGCTTCCCCGTGGAGGCCCAGCCGGCCCCAGAACCCCCGGGCTGTCGCTGTGGCGACGTCCTGCGGGGCGTCCTGCGGCCGATGGAGTGCCCTCTCTTCGCGCGGGTCTGTACCCCGCAGAACCCCGTCGGCCCCTGCATGGTCAGCGCCGAGGGCGCCTGCGCCGCCTACTACCAGTACGGCCGCTCCATTCCCGACTAACCCTTCACGTTTCACTTTTCACGTTTCACTTTTCACTTTTCACGTTTCACGTTTCACGTTTCACGTCCTGCCATGTCTCTCCCACCCCTGACCCTCCAGATGACCCTCTACCAGGCCCTGCGGCGGGTGACGGAGAACCGTCCCGCCCAGGAGGCACTGGTCTGCGGAAACCTGCGGCTGACCTACGGTCAGTTGCAGAAGCGGATAGACCGGACCGCCGACTTCCTGGCCCATCAGGGCGTCCGGAAAGGGGACCGGGTCGCTTTGATGCTCCCGCCCGGGGCCGATTACATCACCCTCTTCTTCGCCATCGCGCGGCAGGGTGCGGTCGTCGTCCCCATAGACCCGACCGTCCGTCCCCAGCGGGTGCTCCAGATTGCCGGGCAGATCGCGCCCGCGTGGATGGTCGTGGCGGAGCCGCTCCCGGATGCGGTGGCGTCCGGCCTGCCGGAGGGGATAGAGGTTCACCTATCCGATGAATTCCTCCCCGAGCGGATGCCCGACCTGCCCCCATCTCCGCCGCCGGAGGTTGCGCCGGGGGACCTGGCGGCCATCCTCTACACATCCGGGACGACGGGCGTGCCCAAGGGGGCCATGCACACCCACCGCAGCCTCATCGCGCCGGTCGTCGCCAGCCTGAGGTTGCGGGAACTGTGGATGAAGCGGCCCTCCCTGGTCCAACTGCCCAGAATGGGGCGGGCGCTGGCCCGCTACCGACGGCGCCTCCTGCGGGCCGCTGGTCGCCCACAGATTTTCCTCTCCACCACCGGCTACCACAACACCACCGGCATAGAGGTCTTCCTGCAGGCGCTGTTGATGGGGGATACGCTCGTCGTTCAGCCCTTTTTCCATCCGGTGGAGGCGCTGGAACTGATCCAGCGGGAGCGGGTGACGGTTCTGGTGGCGGTGCCGACGGCGCTGGCGGTGATGCTGCGGGTGGAGAACTTTGACCGGTATGACCTCTCCTCCCTGCTGATTTGCGGGACGGGCGCCGCGCCCTGTCCGCCGGACCTGGCGCGGGAGATTCAGCGCCGCTTCGGTTGCGCGCTGCACATCGGATTCGGGGCTACCGAAATCGGTGGAGGGATCGCGGCCACCGATGTCGGCGACTCGCCGGACCTCCAGGCGGAGACGGTGGGCCGCCCGCTGCCGGGGATAGAAGTGCGCATCGCCGATGAGGAAGGTCGTCCGCTGCCACCAGGCCAGGTGGGGGAACTCTGGGTGCGGGGGGAGAACGTGATGCTGGGCTATTGGGGCGCGTCCGACCTGACCGAACAGGTACTGGACTCAGAGGGCTGGTATCACACCGGCGACATGGCGGTAATGGATGAGCGGGGATACCTACGTATCGTGGGCCGGAAGAAGGACATGATTATCCGGGGCGGTCGGAACATTTACCCCGAGGAGATAGAGCGGCATCTGGTGACCCATCCCGCGATTCGGGAAGTGGCAGTAGTGGGGGTGCCGGGACGATTCGGCGACGAAGAAGTTTGGGCATTTGTCATCCCGGAAGAAGGGCATACGCTGACTTCTCAGGAAGTACGGGAGTTCTGTCGGGAGGTGTTAGAGCCGTATCAGATTCCTCAGGTCGTCCGGGTGGTGGAGGATTTCCCCCGCGCCTCTACGGGGAAACCGCAGAAGTTCCGGCTGCGGGAAATGGCGATGAAGGACGCGGAATGAGGAAAGGACTCCGCCAATTTGCCGTTGATGAATTTTGGTATATAATTTCGTCAGAAAAATAAACTACTGCTGGATGGGCATCCATGAGCATCCTTCTATGGGGAACCGGTTCACTGCCATACTTTGAGTGGCCGGCTCACTGGGGGGCTGTCCTGCTTCTGGGGCTGTATATCGCATTGCTCCTCATGGTCCTGGCTCGCTCATGGCAGGATTTTACGGCGCTGCGGGGAAGGCGACTGCTCCTGTTTGTTCTCCTATTGATCCTCACCCCTCCACTGAACCGATTGCTCATTCTGCGGTTGCCGGCCCCTAACTTGCTCCCGCCTCCTTTTCTGCCCGCTGAACCGGCTGTACCGGGGTTTCCTCTTCTGGGACTACTGCCCGTGATGCCAGCCGCCATCTGGCTGGGTGTTGGGTCTGCTACAATTCTGGGCCTGGTGGCCGGACTGTTTCGCTCTACCACGCATGTGCTATTTGAACCCCTGAACCTGGCGCTGGGGGCGGCTCTTCTGGCCTTTTTCCTGAGACAGGACTTCCGGGGGAGATTGGCTGTCCTGCTCCGTCAGCCGCTGGACGCGGCCCTGATCGTCGCCATCCTGATTCAGCCCGCGGTCATGATCGGATGGCTGGTTGGCGAATACCGTCCAGGCCAGGGCCTGGTGGTGCTGGATTATGTTCTCACCCTGATGGCCATCACCATCCCGCTGGCCTTCATGGAGGCTCTGGCCTACGGCTTGCTCTTTCAGGCTTTTTACCTCCTGTTCCCTCGACTGCGTCCGGTTCGGGTTGCCCGTCGTTCTCCGCCATATGCCCGCACGCTGAATCGCCGATTTCTGTTTTTGTTCATCCCCCTTTTTATCCTATTTTTCTCCGTCCTGGTCTATGCGGTCGCTTCGTCGGCGATGAATACGGCGACCCGTCTGGCGGTGGATGCCATGGTCCGCGATGCCCGCAACGGTGCCGATGGGATCGGCGAGTTTGTTTCCACGGGCCAGAGTCTCATTCGCCAATTCTCCGCCGCGCCGCAAATCTGGAGCGGCGATGCTCAGGCGTGTCAGGCCCAATTGCAGACGTTTATCCAGATGCTCCCGTATTTCAGCCGCCTGACGGCCTACGGCCCGGACGGGAGTCTGCGCTGTTCTTATCCCCCCTATACGCCGGGGGAGGTGGAGCCTACCCCCGAGGAGCAGGAGTTTCTTTCCCTGATTCAGGTCACCGGCGGCGTGCAGACGACACCGGTTCACTGGGGGCCGAACGGTTCGGTCATTCTCTCCTTTTTGAGTTCCCTGGAGCCCGCTGCCAGAGGCGAGCCGCAGGGGGTTCTGGTTGGCCGGGTGGAGATGGGCGTGAACCCGCTTCTGGAGCGGATCCTGACCGGCTTGCAATGGACGATGCAGCAGGGAGAGGGCTTTGTGGTAGATGATGGGGACCGAATTGTCGTCCACCAGGACCCCCAGCGGCTGCTGGAACGGTGGGAGGTGGACCAGAGCCGTCCCCCGCTGGCGACGGTGGGAGGCGGATGGGTGCGAGAGACCCGGGATAGTCGGACCAATGCCCGCCAGATGGTTTGTTATCTGCCTGTCAGCGGGTATCCCTGGGCGGTGGTCATCCTGCTCCCCCACAAAGTCCGAATGGAACTGGCTCTCAGCATTGCCACGCCGCTTTTGATCCTTCTGACCGCTCTGACTGGAGTTGTGGGGTTCATTATCTCCCTGGCGACAAGCCAGTTGACCCGTCCTCTCAACCTGCTGGCTAGGGCGGCAGAGGAAATTGCCCGGGGCAACCTGGATAAGTCCATCCAGATGGTGGGGGACGACGAGATTGCCCGGCTGGGCGACTCCTTTGAGAAGATGCGAGCCAGTCTGCGGGACCGGTTGAATGACCTCTCCCTGCTTCTTCGGGTGGCCCAGGAGGTCTCGGCCACACTGAATCTCTCTCATGGCATTTCTCGCATTCTGGAAGGTGCTCTGCAGACCCTTCAGGCGCGCGTCTCCCGGATTGTTCTTCTTTCCGCAGCGGGTGATCCTCAGGTCGTGATCGGCCGGGGCGAGCCGGTAGAGAATGTCGGGACCCTGGACCGGGCACTGGCCCTGGCGGCCCGGGATGCCCGCACTTCCATCGTCCTGGATAACCTGCGCAGGGCACGGCTACTGGCGGGCGCGGGCCCCCTCCCGGATGAGGTGCAGGCTGTCGTGGCGTTGCCGGTTCTCAGTAAGGGGCAGCCTGTTGCGGTGATGTGGGTCGGATTTGACCAGCCACACCGGCCCGAGCCCTCTGAACTGGACCTGCTCTCCACGCTGGCTGGCGAGACAGCGGTCCTGATTGAGAACGCCCGGCTGTTTCAACTGGCGGAAAGTGAACGACGGCGTCTGGCGGCCATTCTCTCCAGTACCAGCGATGCCATCCTGGTCACCGATCGGGATGACTGCCTCCTGCTGGTGAACCCTGCCGCTGAGCGGGCCCTGGGTATCCCCGCCAACGAACTGGTGGGCGAGAAAGTCACTGAGACCCCTCTGGACCCTGCCCTGGTGCGCATTCTGACGAAACCGTTGAGCCGGAGCGGGCCGCTGGTTGAGGAAGTCCCGCTGCCGGGTGGACGGATTTTTTATGCCAGCGCGTCCACTATCCTCAGCGCCGAAGGGGAGAATATGGGGCGGGTCGTGGTGATGCGGGATATTACGCACTTCAAGGAACTGGATGAGATGAAGTCCGAATTTGTGGCGACCGTTTCTCACGACCTGCGCGCTCCGTTGACCTTCATCCGGGGGTATGCCAGCATGCTCCCGATGGCGGGAGACCTTACCCCAAAACAGCAGGAATATCTGGATAAAATCTTTACGGGCATTGAACAGATGAGCACCCTGGTGGAAAACCTGCTCAATCTCCAGCGGATTGAGGCCGGGGTAGGTCTGGAGGAGCGCCCCTGTCACATCGGGGCCTTACTGGTGGAGGCGGTGGACGGGATGCGGGCCCGGGCGGTTGCCAAGGGGCTGACCCTTCGCCTGGAAGCGACGGAACCGGCCCCGGTGATCTGGGGGGATGCGATGCTCCTCCGTCAGGCCATTGCCAATCTGGTGGACAATGCGATCAAATATACCCCGTCCGGCGGGATGGTAACGGTCGGTTTACAGATAGTGGGCCAGGAGGTCCATGTAGTGGTCAGCGATACCGGTGTCGGAATTGCTCCAGAGGACCAGGTGCGTCTCTTTGAGAAGTTCTATCGCATTCGTCGCCGGGGGCTGGAAGATGTTCCGGGTTCCGGGCTGGGGTTGGCCATTGTCAAATCCATTGTGGAGCGGCATGGGGGGCGGGTCTGGGTGGAGTCCCAACTGAATCGGGGGAGTACTTTTACGATTGCACTGCCTCTTCGCAAGCCGTCAGGAAGCGGTGGTTCTGCTGAGACGGTGTAGTTGGCCCCTATTACTTCGTGTAGTCATCAACGGATCCAACCCCCGCATCCGATAGGGCAGGGTGGGGGAGGTGTTGCGAAATGTCCCTTCAAATTGGCATCGTCGGTCTCCCCAATGTAGGGAAATCCACTCTTTTCAACGCGCTTACCCGGGCGGGTGTGGCGGTGGGGGCGTACCCCTTTACGACCATTGACCCCAACCGGGGCATTGCCGCGATACCGGACCGGCGGTTAGAGGCTCTGGCCCGGCTGGTAGGGCCGGAACAGGTCACGCCGGCCACGGTGGAATTTGTGGACATCGCCGGCCTGGTTCGGGGGTCTCACCGGGGGGAGGGGCTCGGCAACCGCTTCCTGGCCCACATTCGGGAGGTAGACGCCATTGCCATTGTTGCGCGTTGCTTTGCCGACCCGGATGTGGCCCACGTAGACGGAAGCATAGACCCGATTCGGGACCTGGAGGTCCTGGACCTGGAACTGATCCTGGCGGACCTGGAGACGGTGCAGCGGCGGTTGGAAAAGACCCGTCCGGCGGCCCGGGCCCGTCCCCGAGAACTGGCGACAGAATTGGCGTTGCTGGAAGAGTTAGAGGCGCGGCTCCAGCGGGGAGAACGGGCCTCGGCGTTCCTGAAAGCGGATGGGGAGGAACGGGCCGCTCTGGTCCACGAACTCCATTTGCTGACGGCCAAACCCCGCCTCTATGTGGCGAACGTCGCGGAAGAGGACTTGCCGGAGGGTGGGGAGGGCGCGGCATCGGTGAAGCGGTATGCGGAAGCGGAGGGAGCGCCCTGCATTATTCTCTGTGCCCGCCTGGAGGCGGACCTGGCCTCCTGGCCTCCCGACGAGGCGGCAGAGTACCGTTCCGCTGTGGGTCTCTTGCGGTCCGGATTGGAGGAATTGGTTTGGGCGGGGTATCGGGCCCTGGACCTGATCACATTTTTCACCATTGCCGGTGGGCGGGAGGTGCGGGCCTGGTCGGTGCGTCGGGGCGCGGCGGCGCCGGAGGCGGCCGGGCGGGTGCACAGCGATATGCAGCGAGGCTTCATCCGGGCGGAGGTGATCGGCTGGGAGGAACTGGTGCGGGCCGGAGGGTGGGCGGCCGCTCGGGAACAGGGACTGATCCGCACAGAGGGAAGGGATTATCGCGTCCAGGATGGGGATGTCTGTCTGTTCCGGTTCAATCCGTAGATTCTGTTTCGTGTAGTCACCAGAGCGCTGATCCTCCCGAAGCGGGGAGCCCCCTTTTCCAGGATGTGGTGCTCAGTGGGGAGGGGGGTGGAAGAGGGTTTTGCGGCGGGCGGCTTCGCC